>JAIXOJ010000011.1 GCA_027486835.1 Chitinophagaceae bacterium | reverse complement strand
GCTAAACTAACATCCTTTAACCCTAAACTACTTTCGTTCAGGGCTAAACTAACATCCTTTAACCCTAAACTACTTTGGTTTGGGGCTATACGAACATCCTTTAGACCTAAACTACTTTCGTTCAGGGCTAAACTAACATCCTTTAACCCTAAACTACTTTCGTTCAGGGCTAAACTAACATCCTTTAACCCTAAACTACTTTGGTTTAGGGCTAAACCAACATCCTTTAGACCTAAACTACTTTGGTTTAGGGCTATACCAACATCCTTTAGCCCTGAAATAGGTTGGTTTATGGCTATTGTAAAGTCATTTATACCTGCCAACAACTTGTTTAGCTGGGGATTTTCAATTGCCTATACAGCTTTTTATAGGTGCTTACCATTACAAACCGAACGTTTTTATACTTTAATCACATTTTAAATCATCTACAATGGACATTGAATTAGGAATTGGCCCCTTGCATCGTCAAATGGGTAATTTATTATCAAAAATGGATGCCGCTACTTGTGCAAAGTTTGATATTGACAAAGCGGAATTAGCTACAGAAATAGACGACTACAACTTTTTAGGTTGGGCACTTGGTGCCAAAACGGCTTATCAGAGTTATTCTAAGTCTTGGACAGATTTTGTTGAACATTTGGTACACGACGATGATACCAATATTCTGGCTATTTTGCCCACCCTCCCTACTTTGCCCGCTTTACCTGCGGTGTCTTTGGTAGGGATAAGAGATCGGTTTGAAAAATTTTGCAAAAAAATAGCCAATCATAAAAATTGTACCCAAGCCATTTTAGTAAACCTCGGCGTTGCTTCTGACCCCGCCTCCAAACCTTCTATTGTAAAGCCCGTAGCGAAAGTGAAATTAGAAGCTGGACACCCCTTGATTAGTTACAAAAAAGGTGATTTTACTGGTGTGCGGATTTATAAAGATTCAGGTGATGGAAAAGGCTTCGTAAGATTTGATAAATCTAACCTTAGCAAATTCAAAGACGATTCGCCCCTGCCCCCAGCCGGCACCGCAGTTATATGGCGGTACCGCCTCATTTTCCTACAAGGGAATACAGAAGTGGGCGATTTAAGTGATATAATAGAGATTACTGTGGCTGGGATATAATTTCAGTTATAGATGAAACTATAAACTCAGAATTTACAGGGCGAGTTGTTAGCGAAGCGAAACTTGGCTAACTATGATAGAAAGGATTTCAAAATCCCATTTCCCAAAACAACTGTAATTGATTTGAATTTCATGTGTAGTTCGAATTTTGAGTTAAGCTTCGCTAAAAGCTAAGAAAATCATTATTGCGCCAAAAAAATTTTAGCACATATACAAAATGAGTCAATCAATTAACTTATCTAGAAAAAATAAAAAAAGTTTGCTTGAAATCAACTAACCCCCTATTTTCGTGCCGTTAGCATTATCGTTGTGATAAATAAGTGGCCACGCACAATAGATGATTAAGGTAAATCCTTTTAGCAAACACATTTATTAATAGTCTTTATTAATTTGAAAGAATAAGAGTTTGGCTGAACTCATTTAAAACCAGCCACGGAATACCGAAACCGTTAATTAGTAGGAATTATTTTAAAAACGAAAAAAAGGAAACAAAATGAAAAAAATTTTATTAAGCGCATTAATGATTGGCGCAATCGCAGTTGCTTGTAAGAAGAGTGATGATGCATCTACACCTGGATATGTTGCAAAATGGACAGCTAAAAATTTAATCACTGCAAGAAAATCAAATAGCTATAAAAATGATACCACTACTTTCCTTGCAGGATCTTATGTTGATATAACTGGTGATAAAACTTATACTGTTTTTAAAATTAAATCAGGTACTGATACAATAACAGTTATGGATACTAGTTCTTACACGGTTAGTGGTAATTACTTTATATCTGTTACAGGTAACGTTAAAGACTCAAGTGCTTATACTCTTAGTGGAAATAACCTAACTTTTTATAGCGTTGAACCAAACAGTGGTGACACTACAAAAAGTTGGACTAATCTAACTAAATAGTTCTGAATTCATTTTTTTATAAAGCTATCATTTTATGATAGCTTTTTTTTTGCGCTTTATTTTTCTTATTCAAATAGAAAAAACCAATTGATTCAATAAACCCTAAACACGATTAAATAGACATTTGTCCTTTGCCGCCCATCACCATCCCTTCATTTTTGCAGCGTTAACAAAATAATGTAACAATGAAAAAAATGGACAGAATGAAAAAGCTTTGGATGGGAATTATAGCATTGCTAACCATTTGTAGTTTGGGTGCAAACGCACAAAATCTTACCCAAACCGTAAAAGGGGTGGTTATCGACAAAACTTCTGAAAAACCGTTGGCAGGAGCAAGCATTAGTGTAGTGGGTAATAGCAACCTTGGCACTACCACCAATGCAGACGGCAAATACACATTATCTGGCGTGCCAGTGGGCAGGCAAAAAGTGGCCATTGTATTTTATGGGTACAAACCCGTAGTTATTCCAGAAGTATTGGTGACAGCAGGTAAAGAAGTAGTATTGGATATACCAATGGAACAGAGTGTAACCAATTTACAAGAAGTTACTGTAAAAGGTGCTAGGGCAAGAAAAGGTGCAGCTACCAATGAATTTGCAGTGGGCAGCAACCGTTCCTTCAATGTAGATGAAGTAACCCGTTTTGCGGGTGGCAGAAATGATCCGTCTAAATTGGTGAGCAATTTTGCGGGAGTAGTTGCGGGCAACGATAGCCGCAACGATATTGTGGTAAGAGGTAATTCACCCACAGGCGTGTTGTGGCGCATAGAAGGATTGCCTTCACCCAACCCCAACCATTATTCTACCCCTGGTACATCAGGCGGCCCAGTTTCTGCCTTGAATACCAATGCATTGAAAACATCAGACTTTTTAACGGGTGCATTTCCCTCTGAATTTGGTAATGCTACTGCCGCCGTTTTTGACATCAACTTTAGAACGGGCAATACCGACAAACACGAACGCACTGCTCAGATAAATTTGTTTAGTGGCGCAGAGCTCATGCTTGAAGGTCCTTTAGGCAAAAAGAAAAATGGGGCTTCATATTTAGTTGGATACCGTTATTCATTTGCACAAATAGGCACTTCCATTGGTTTAAATATTGGCACTTCTGCTACCCCAAAATATCAGGACTGGGTATATAACATCCAACTACCAAAAGGAAAAGCGGGCAAATTCAATTTCTATGGAATGGGCGGATTAAGTAGTATCAACTTTATTGGTAAGGACATTGACTCCACTGATTTTTATGCCCGTAAAGATCAAGACAGTAAAGCAGAAAGTAATTTTAGTTTGTTTGGCGTTAAACACACAATCGACATTGGCAAAAAATCTTACTTACGCACATCAGTTTCTTACTCCACTTTTAAAAATAATTTTTACGTTGACCAATATCCATTACCATTTGTTGACTATAAAAATAGTTACCTTTTAACCTCTTCGGAAAATAACCAAAACACTGTTCGGGTTGGTAGTTATTTCAACAGCAAAACCAGCGCACGCTTTTCTTGGCGTATGGGCTTTACAGCAGAAGGAATGAATATCAAAACCTACGTAATTGACCGAGAGGGCAAAACTGCGGCGGATAATTTTGATGTAATTAGGTCGTACAACAGTGATTTTCTTTTGTTGCAAAATTTTATCCAAGCTAAGTATAAAGCAACCGATAAGCTCACATTTAATGCAGGCTTACATGGAACTGACTTTACTTTCAATAACACCTATGCTGTAGAACCAAGGGCTTCAGTTAGCTACCAAATTAATAATGCTGACCAAGTGTATGCAAGCTTTGGCATGCACTCCCAATTACAACCTTTTCCCGTATATCTCTATGAAGAAAAATTAACCAACGGCACAATAGATAACAACAACCGCAATCTTGACCTAACAAAAGCTGTTCACTACGTGGTAGGATATGAAAAACGTTTTGCCACCGATTGGCGTTTAAAACTCGAAGGTTACTACCAAGACATTTACAATGCACCAGTAGAAACCAAACTAAGTGGCTTCTCCATTTTGAACAGTGGAGCTGACTTTACTTTCCCTAACAAGGCGGGATTAGTAAACAATGGCAAGGGTAGCAACACGGGTGTGGAAATTACCTTAGAAAAATTCTTGAGCAAGGGCTATTATTTACTATTGACCACTTCTATTTTCGATTCTAAATACAAAGGAAGCGACGGTGTAGAACGCAATACCAGCTTTAACTATAAGAATGTATTGAACGTTTTGGGAGGCAAAGAATGGAAAATTGGTAAGGACAAGAAAAATGCCTTTACCCTCGATGTGAAGTTGACAACTATTGGTGGCAAATACGCTACCCCGGTTGACCTTACAGCTTCTCAAGCCCAGAACAAAGAAGTACTCAACGAACAGAGCTATAATAGCGAAAGATTGGCTAGTTATTTTAGACTTGATACCAAATTTGGGCTTCGGTTAAACAGTTCCGTACACAAACGCAGCCAAACAATCTATCTAGATTTTCAGAACCTGACTAACCAAAAGAATGTTTTCTTACAATCTTATAATGCCCAAAAAGGTACCATTGGTACAATCTACCAAATTGGTTTCTTTCCCGATTTATTGTATCGTATTACCTTCTAACGGTAACTCTCAAGTTAATTTTTCTGCCAACGGCTTTGCAAAATGCAAAGCCGTTGGTGTTTTTGTTAGTAATGGTTGCTTTAAATAGAATACAAATTCATGCAATAAAAGGGAAACCAGCAACTAAAAAATACTTTGCAACCATAATGAATGAACAATGTTCTGTTGTGAGTCACCATATTTGCAAGGATTCAAACTACCCAATGCACAAAATATTATTACTATTAAAACCTTACTACAAAAAAGAAACACTTGCAGTGTTCTTGGCCTTACTCTTTCATGGATGTGGTGCTATAGGTATTCTTTTTACTCCTTATAAAGATTGGTTTGTAGCCAACACTCCTCTCAATTTAATGCTAATGGCATTTTTATTATGGTGGGTTCAACCCCGAAAGAACATCGGCTTCTATGTATTTTTTGCCATTTGCTTTTGCGTAGGTATGGGTGTAGAGATGATTGGCGTAAACACAGGAAAACTATTTGGCAATTATCACTATGGGTCGGTGATGGGTAGAAAGCTCAACGGGGTACCATACTTAATAGGAATTTACTGGTTTGTAACCATTTTTGGAATAGGCACTTTATTATCCCAACTACAAGCTTGGGTGGAAGAAAGGTATGCATTATTAGACATGAGCTTAAGCCCAATTGTTTCTTGGTTTTCTTTTATACTTGATGGTGCATTAATGGCAACAACCCTTGATTTTTTTATAGAACCAGTAGCCATCCATCTAAAATACTGGTCATGGGCAAATGACCAAGTTCCAAATTTCAATTACGAATGTTGGTTTATGGTTAGTGCCATACTAATGGCAGTTTTCAAAAAAATGGAATTTAGCAAAGACAACCAATTTGCTATACACCTGTTGATTATTCAATTTTTATTCTTTTTTGCTTTAAATACATCATTACCATGATTTTATACATTGCCATAACATTACTAGTTTTCGCTGCCATGGAAGGAATAACCTGGCTCACACACAAATATGTAATGCATGGTTTTTTATGGTATTTACATGAAGACCACCATCAAAAAACCGACGGCTTCTTTGAAAAAAATGATGCATTCTTTCTCATTTTCGCTATTCCAAGTTGGTTGTGTATCATGCTTGGCAGTATGAACCAAAACTATATTGCCGTAAGCATTGGAGCTGGCATTGCTATGTACGGTGCAGCTTATTTTATTGTTCATGAAGTGATTATCCATCAACGCTTTAAATGGTTTTCAAAAAGTAACAATCGATACATCAAAGTGATAAGGTGGGCCCACAAAATGCACCACAAACATTTAGACAAGCAAGATGGAGAAAGCTTTGGAATGCTGATTGTTGCAGCCAAATATTGGGACAAGGTGAAAAAAGATGAATCCTTTCAACAATCAAGAAAAGCTGTTTAGGGGTTAGGGATTATGCACCATGTTTTTAAAAATTACTTCGATTGATACTTGCAATCATACACTGGCTCAAAGATTATGAAACAAAGTAGCTCAGTACACTTTGACTATATTATAGCAGGAGCAGGCTGTGCCGGTTTAAGTATGGCATTGCGAATGTTGAATGAACCACAACTGGCACAAAAAAAAATAGCCATAATTGACGCTAGTAAAAAAAATGAAAATGACAGAACTTGGTGTTTCTGGGAATCCGGTCAATCTTTTTTTGAAAACATTGTATATCATCGGTGGTCAAAACTAGTATTCCATACGCCTGAAAAAAGCATTCCTCTGTCTATCAGTCCTTATCAATATAAAATGATTCGGGGTCTAGATTTTTACCAACATGCACAAACCCAAATTCAGCAGAATCACAATCAGATTCATTGGATAAAGGAAAAGGTAGAAGCAATAGGAAATTTGCCAAACGGTAGAGCATTTGCGCTTGCAAATGGGATTGAATACACTGCTGATTATGTTTTTAACAGTATTTGGTTTGAACAAGACAGACAACAATTTAATCTGGGTTCATCCTTTAAACTCTTGCAACATTTTAAAGGATGGGTAATTGAAACTGACCAACCAACATTTAATTTGGAGGAAGCCTGTTTCATGGACTTTAGAGTTGACCAGGAGCTAGGAACAACATTTGTTTATGTATTGCCCGTTTCCACCACTAGGGCATTAGTAGAATATACCTATTTTAATGAAAAATTGTTATCCCCAGAAGCATACGATGGACAATTAAAACAATACTTGAAAGTCTTTTGGCATTTGGAGCAATATCAAATCATTGAAACAGAATTTGGCATTATTCCAATGACCAACCACTCCTTTAAAAGGGATGAAGGTGGAGTAATAAACATTGGAACAGCAGGTGGTTGGACGAAACCAAGTAGTGGATTTACCTTTCAGTTTATCCAAAAAAATACTGCTACTTTGGTGGCTGCTTTGGTGGCTGGGAAAAAGCCCGTGGTTCAGAAAAATTGGTTTCAAAAGCGGTTTTCTTGGTACGATGCCACTTTATTGCACGTGCTTCACCATCAATTGATGGAAGGAAAAACGATATTCTACCATTTGTTTTCCAAATTAGCTGCCCATAAAGTCCTCCAATTTTTAGATGATGAAACAAACTTGTTGGATGAAATACAGATACTAAATGCAGTACCCACCAGAATATTTTTACCCGCTGCTTTTCAAGAATTGTTGCCCAATTTTCTAAAACGACAGCGCTAACATAACCACTCCTTTCTTGAAATAATCTCCCTTCAATTGGAATGCCTGACATTTCATGGTGCGTTTCAATTACATTTGCTCACCTTTATGGCCTCATAGTACAATGGATAGTATAAGAGTTTCCGAAGCTCCAGATACAGGTTCGATTCCTGTTGAGGCCACGTTTTTTTCAACAAAATGATTAAATAAAAGACCAGTAAAGCCTTTCCAGCAGGAAAGAATTACTGGTCTTTTATTTTTACGCATAGGAATACCTTCGAGTTACAGATGCTTTTATCCTTCGTTAATATAATTATCCTTACCGGTTGAGGGTCTCTGCTGATACTTTTACAACTTTTATCAAACGGGTTCGTTGGTTGTAAAAAAGAATTTGTTTACCAATAGTAAGCCTCATTAGTTTATTGAACAAAATAGAGATAGACAGCTTAAGGATTAAATAATTAACGCACTAATTTATAAAAATAGATAAAAAAATATGGCCGCAAAACGTGGAGTAATACTAATGAATTTGGGTTCCCCTGATTCCACCGCAGTGAAAGATGTTCGCAAGTATTTGTCAGAATTCTTGATGGATGAAAAAGTAATCGACATCCCTTATTTGGCAAGACTAATTCTAGTTAGAGGAATAATTGCCCCATTTCGTGCGCCAAAAAGTGCCGAAGCCTATCGCACCATTTGGTGGAAAGAAGGTTCGCCATTGGTTCAGCTTACCAAACAATTACAAACTGCTGTACAACAGGAAGTACCTTACCCTGTGGAAATAGCCATGAGATATGGAAACCCCTCTCCTACTGATGCGTATGAACGTTTGCTAAAAACCGACCCCTCATTAGAAGAAGTGGTTTTAATGCCGCTTTATCCTCATTTTGCCATGAGCAGTTATGAAACAGCGGTCGATTATATGGAAACTGTACATAAACAAAAAGGCTATCATTTTAAGCTAACCACTATTCCGCCTTATTATAACAACCCAGATTATATCCACGCCTTTGTATCACATATTAAACCTTATCTGGAAAAAGATTACGATCATATTCTTTTCAGCTACCACGGCATACCTGAGCGACATCTAAAAAAAACAGACCCAACCAAGCAACATTGCTTGATGATAGATAATTGCTGTAGCGTTGATTCTGTTGCGCATGAAACTTGTTATCGCCACCAATGCTTAACTACCACAGCACTTACAGCCGAAGCACTAGGTCTGCCTAAGGAAAAATATAGTTACTCTTTCCAATCACGCTTAGGTCGTGACCCTTGGCTAAAACCTTATACCGATTTCAGATTAAAAGATATGCCGAAAGAAGGGATTAAAAACCTATTAGTTATCTGTCCTGCGTTCGTGAGTGATTGCTTAGAAACATTGGAAGAAATAGCCATTAGGGGTAAAGAGGATTTTATTGAAGCAGGTGGTGAACAGTATGAAATGATACCCTGCTTAAATGTTGATCCTTTATGGGTTAGCGCTGTGAGCAAATGGGTAACTGAAACTAAAATTGCATAAACTTCCATACTATGTATTTGCTTTCATTTTTGTACCTGTATTTTTTGCGCAACCGATTGCAAGACAACCATTTTTAGGCTTTTACAACCGTTTAAGCATTGTTTAACGAACATTAGCAATTCAAAAAAAAGATTTTACTATTTTCACCGCCTAAAGGTGTACAATAAAAATGTCCCTGATTAAGAAGAGGAAGTTTTTTTCAACACCAAAAAAAAGTAGATGAAAGCAATTATTCCAGTGGCGGGTGCAGGTGCAAAACTAAGACCACATACCTACACCCAGCCCAAGGCCCTAATACCAATTGCAGGTAAAACGATTTTAAGTTTTATAGTTGATCAATTGCATTCAGCGGGTATCAATGAATTTATTTTTATAGTAGGCTATTTAGGGGAGAAAATACAACAATACGTTGAACTTACTTATCCCAATTTAACTACCCATTTTGTGTACCAAAACGAACGTCAGGGTACGGGTCATGCCATTGAGTTGACAAAAAATATTGTTGGGGACGATGAAATTTTCATTGCCTTAGGTGATACCATTTGCGATTTTGATGTGAAGGAAATCATGGACAGTCCATACAGTATGCTTGGCGTAAAAAAAGTGGATGACCCGAGGACTTTTGGCGTAGCCTCCATTGGCGATGATGGATTCATAGAGCAATTGGTTGAAAAACCTTCCATACCAAAAAGTAATATGGCGCTCGTAGGTATTTATAAAATCAAAGAATCGTACCAATTATACGAGAGCCTTCATTCCCTATTTGTAGAAAAAAAGGAAAATTACGGAGAGTACAACTTAACCGATGCTTTGGACAGAATGTTGAAAAACGGTGTCCAATTGAAATCCTTTAAAGTAAAAAACTGGTTCGATTGCGGCAAAAAAGATACACTTCTAGAAAGTAACGCCACTCTTTTAAAGAAATCTGGCGGAAACGTACCACTACAGCATTCCTATAAAGAATCTATTATCATCCCCCCAGTTAGTATTGCCGAAGGTTGTAAAATAAGTCACTCTATCATTGGCCCGCATGTAGCAATTGGTGCAGATACTACTATAGAACATTCTATTGTAAGGGATAGCATTATTGGTTCCTATACCACTTTATTTGAAGTAGTGGTGGATAATTCATTAATTGGTAGTGATGCATCTGTAAAAGGATTAAGCCGCAGCTTGAATATTGGCGATAATACTGAAATTGATTTTGGATAAACAGTAGTAGGTTGTTGTTAATGAACCCGCTTTGAAGCATTTTCGAGTCTAAACAATTAATTTACCAGAAATAAATCTCAGAGAGACATGCAACCATAAAAAAAGAAACCTCCGTTTGTTATAATCATAACAGCGGAGGTTTCTTTTTTTCTATTCGCTTACAATCCCTATTGCCTAAACGCCCATTTCCATAGTTCTTTCCAAGATGGCTTTTTACCGTACATCAATATGCCTGTTCTGTACACTTTTGCACTAAACCATGTGGTGAGCACAAATCCTCCAATGAGTAAAAGCATACTTAAAATTAATTGCCAATAGGGTACTGTATTTGGTACACCAAATGGTATTCGAGCCATCATTACAATTGGTGAGGTCAAGGGAAATAAACTACCGAAAACGGCTAGGCCACTGGTAGGTTCATTTACGGCCTTGGTCATAATTACAATACCAAAAATAATAGGCATGGTGATGGGCAACAATAAACTTTGTGCGTCTTGAGGATCTTCATTTACAGCACTACCCACTGCGGCAAACAACGCAGAATACAATAAATATCCACCCAAAAAATAAAAAATAAAGCATCCCAAGATCAACCCAACATTTATATCCCCCAATCCGTGTAAAAACGAATCCATCACACCACTGCTTTTAGCAGCCTCCATGGCTTGTGCAGTACCAGGCTGCATGGCTTGGGTGGTTTCTCCCATGCCCGGAATAATGGCTGGCAAAATGACCCGCAAAAAAATGGTGAGTGCAATCCAGATAATAAATTGAACCAAACCTACAGCACCTATTCCGGTAATTTTACCCATCATCAACTGAAATGGCTTTACGCTACTGATGATTACTTCCGCAATTCGATTCATTTTTTCTTCCATTACCCCACGCATCACCATTGTACCGTAAATGAATAGAATAATGTAAATCAAAAACCCAGAAGCATAGCCAACTGCGAAACTAATACCCGCTTTCGCATCGTTTTCCTCCTTGCCCTCGAGTGTAGAAAATTTCACTTCGTTACCCCTTTGCAGGCTGTCTAGTTGTGCTTTGGAAAGATGCATCGAAGAGAGTAATCGTTGTTCTTCCAATGCGGCGTTGATCTTCTTTTGAATGCCTTCCCTTTTAATGATACCCACCGTTTTGCCAGAAACCAACGTGATGGTATCTCCCTTTGCCATATCGAATTGTTGGGGTACCCATACAAATCCGTCTAGTTCTTTTTGATTTACTTTTTCTTTGAGTTGCTCAGGTGATAAATTATTGAGAAACAAAAACTGAATTTCTTCTTTGGTTTCAATTTTTCCTCCAAAAACCTTGGCATTGTCCACCACACCAATTTTAAAGGTATCGCTGTTTTTTACAGTGAAATAGATAATTAGCCCATAACAAGCAAAAATGAACAACGGTAGTAAAATGGTGGTAAGTAAAAATGTTTTTTTCTGTACTCTGCTTAAAAATTCCCTGCGGGCAATGAGCCAAATTTTATTCATGATATAATGTAGAATTAAGGTGATGAACCTTTTGTACCAACAAAAGGCTGATCTGAATTATTTGAGTAATGGTAGTATTTCTCCCACCATTTATTGAAAAAAAGCGATTGCCAATTTGAATGGGGACATAAAAGTTTTTTCGTTTTGCCCCTCGCCTTTGGAGAGGGGTTGGGGTGAGGTTTAACAAATTACTGCGAAAAGCTTTTATACACCAATTTGAGCTTAATCAAGCTTTTGAAACGCTCGGCTAACCGATTTCGTACCATCCACCAGTTGAATGAATATCTCGTTGAGTGTAGGTAGTATTTCACTAAAATATTCTATGCCCGTGTTTTGTGAAATAAAATATTGCAACACCTGATTGCTGCTGTATCCTTCATTTATTTTTACCACATAGCTCCGGTTTGATTCTTGGTGCAGTATCTGGAAAGCCTCATTTGCTATAGCTTGTGGTGGCGAGGATAGTTTTATTTTAAACTCATTTTCCTTAAACTTCTGTTTTACTTCCGCCACAGTGCCATCCAATATTTTCTTGCCCATACTTACCAGCACAATGTGATTACAGATTTCTTCCACTTGCTCCATACGGTGAGTACTAAAAATGATAGTGCAGCCCCTTTGCGCCAAACCGTAAATTTCATCTTTAATGAGATTGGCATTTACTGGATCTAGTCCACTGAATGGTTCATCTAGGATGATAAGTTTGGGTTCATGGAGTACGGTGGTTACAAATTGTAGCTTTTGGCTCATGCCTTTACTCAGATCTTCCACTTTTTTATTCCACCAGCTTTCCATTTCTAGTTTCTTAAACCAAAACCGAACTTTAGTAAGCGCATCTTGACGACTCAATCCTTTTAACTGAGCTAAATAAAGTGCTTGCTCCCCAATCTTCATCTTTTTGTATAGCCCTCTTTCTTCGGGCATGTATCCAATCTTAATGATATCTTCTGCTGGAATAAATGCTTTTCCATCGAAATTGATACTTCCACTATCTGGATAAAAAATTCCAGTAATCATCCTTAATAGTGTGGTTTTACCCGCCCCATTGGGTCCTAGTAAACCAAAAATGCTTCCTTCTTCAATACTAAAACTAATATCATCCACCGCTTTTTGCGTTGAATAATATTTTTTCAAGTGGTTAAGCTCTAAAATAGCGGCCATTTTTTAATTTTAATTCATCGAATATAATACTGTGCTAGTATTATTAACCAATTGTGTTAAAAAAACTAACGGACAGTTTGTATTCCGTTTGGGTCAAATATTACAGCAAGCTTTCGTTTTTTTTAGTAAAAAATATTTTCTTAGAAAATTGACCATTTAATCGGGGTGCATAAAAGTTTTTCACTTTTACTGTTTCAAACTGCAATGCGGTTGATGTATGATAAATGCTAACTACCGAAAAACAAATTACATGCGCCAAATAAACAAAGTGTAAAAATATCTTGCAATCATTACCAGTCTAACATTCCAGTTCCTTCTCTTTTGGAGAGAGGTTGGGGTGAGGTTTAAATTATGGGTGAGAAAAACTTTTATGCACCCACTCACACCGCCCTTCAAATAAAAAAACGGTTGCCACTTTAGTATGACAACCGTTTCTCAATTATTTCAATCCTTCCAATACAAATATTGCACTCGGAGAAAACGTAGTGGCGCTATTGCTATTCCACTATTTTTTCTACCCTAGTTAACTTTCCTTCTGTATTAACCCCTTCTATCACTACCCTGAATTTCTTGGTGATATCGTTGTTGTAAAATGAAACTTGAAACGTGCGATTCTTTCCATAAACCAATACATACGGATTCCAATACAAGGTGG
The DNA here is from genome assembly GCA_027486835.1 of Chitinophagaceae bacterium. Classification (GTDB taxonomy): domain Bacteria; phylum Bacteroidota; class Bacteroidia; order Chitinophagales; family Chitinophagaceae; genus Parasediminibacterium. Next base: position 10,231 of record JAIXOJ010000011.1, on the reverse strand, counting down.
TTCTTGCATCAGTTGCATAAGTGTTGGGTTGGTTTTCATAATCTGGTTGGAAAAATTCCTTGTACACCGTATATCCCCCCAATTGTTTGAAATTCAATCCCTTTCCTGGCGTTGGTTTTACATCGCTGCCTTTGCGAGTATATACAGAAATGGCACCACCGGCACCGCCGCCTGTTGCCCCAAAAAATGGTGGCGGAAATACTTTTACATACGCCACATCGGTCATTGGAATGTTTTTTAACTGGTCTGCATCCACTTTCATTTCATCCAAAAACAAATCGGGGGTATTTCCTCTCCAACTCAGGCTAACGTCAGCCCCGTTATTAACGATTTGCAGACCAGCTACCCTGCCTTGCAAATACGAAAACACATCTATTGCCCCAGCAGAAAAGGGATCATTAGCAACATCAAACTGTTTGCTATTGCCTCCACTAAAAAGCCCAGAAGCATATTTTTCGTCCAGCACATCCAGAGGCTTTTTTACTTTTCCTTTTACCACTACTTCCTCTAGTTCATTGGCGGCAAGCCTTTTGGCAATTTTTTCTTTCTCGGTAAAAAACATTCTGCTCCGCTCCAGCAACAACGTGTCTTGGGTATTTGCCGTCCATAATAATGGGGATGGATGGTTGCGGTAATAACTATTGGTGGCTGGGGGAATCAAACCAGTCTGAAAACTTATTTCCACCCTATCGGTGAGTTTTTTGTCGCCCGTCAATTGGTAATAAACATACACCGTGTCGTAAAATACCAGCCCTTTCTGCAAAAAGTTACCCGCTTTGTCAACAGGCAAAAACAGGCTTTGCTTGCTACTGTCTTTTCCTTGCACGATCAAGAAAATAGTTTGATTTTGCATCGAACTCTTGTTTAATGAACCGAAAATGCTTCCTTTCAATTGCATAAATTCCGTTTCTTTCGGAAAAGTGATGCTCGGAAGTTTTGCAGCAGCTACTTCTTTCCAATTAAACTTGCGCCAACCGTGGGTAAGCATTACCAAATCTAAATGGTGTATTACAGAATCGGCCTTGCTGGCAAAATAATAGGATGGATTGTGGATGTAGCCTTTTATATCGCTGCTCAACAATAAATCAGATACAATATTGCTTCCCCCATCTGTCAACAAACCACCATCGGTTACGGCTACCGACATGTTGGACAATATGGAATCGTTCACTTCAATTTCTATCGTATTCTTTGCCCTTTTTTCCACACTTGTTTTGGTAAATCTCACTTGTGGGGTAAACAAAAACTGATAATTATTTACAAAAACCACCCTTTCTGCCAGGGGATGATAATCTGCATCGAAAAGCGTTACTTGTAGGATGCCTGTTGGTAAGTCTTTGGTAGGAATTTCGCCAATAGCCGACACCCGTTCGTTCAAATTAATTTTGGATTTGTACACCTCGTGCTGGTGCATGTGTGCAATTACAATCAGCGTTTTTTGTGCGGCCACCACTTCTTTAGTTCTGTTTACAAAAAATATGGCTTTTCCTTTGGTTGATTGCACTTCCAGCGCAACTCCTGAAGATTTACCCAATGGTAAAGTATTGGTGTGGCTAACGCCATATTCATCTACCCAAGTTGCCGTATAAGGCTGCGTACTGTCTGGCTGGATGGTAAAACTGCCCATCCCGTCGTGCTCTGTGGTAAAAGAATCAATGAATTCGCCTTTATTGTTTTTCAATGCACCCACGGCATTTACGGGTAATCCATATTCGTTGTTAACTAAAAATGCAATTCTGCCTGTTATTTCATTCAGCAATTCGCCCCCCTCTGGAAAAAAATGTATGGATGCTTTGGGTGTGCTAGATTTTGCAGGTGTGGCGGCAGGTGTAGGTGTGGGTACTGGCGGCGGTGTTTTGCCGTTTTTATTTTTTGAGGGCGGAACCGGCGTGGCAGCAGGTGTGGTTTCTACCACCGCCGTACGCTCAATGCGAATATCTTTTTGGAAAAGAAAAGTGGTATCAAAATTTAGCATCCATTGCGTGTAAGCCTTGGCGTGAACAAATTTGCCCAAATAAGCTGCCGGCAGTTCAAACTGTCCTCTCGCGCTCGATTCAAACATGGGACTTACCACATGTTTGAGCAAATTGCCTTTGTCATCAAACCAATCCACATAAAAATTTTTGCTGCAATCCGACAAATCAAGCCCCGACATTACGTAAGCTTTATACCAAATAATATCGCCAGGGTTGTACACCCCTTTATCAAAATGAAGGTGAATTTTTTCTTGTGGAAAATCCAACGCATACTTAGCAAGCGTGGAATCAATTGTTTGCGCGTTTAAATGCATTTGCGTAGCATAAACCAATAGAATAGCGAGGGTAATTTTTTTTATCATGTTCTAATGTTATGGGTATGTTGAGTTATAGGGTAAGTAATAGTTTAAGTTGAAAAGAAAGTTGTAAGTTCTAGATTCTAGGGAGTGCATAAAAGTTTTTCGTTTTGCCCCACGCCTTTGGAGAGGAGTTGGGGTGAGGTTGAAATAAATACTGCGAAAAACTTTCATAAACTGTTCCTACTTCTTTTTTCCCGAATATTCTTTATAGCAGAGTTCAATATAATAGCCCAATTCTAAGTCGTTAAAAGTTTTGAGTAATTCATAATCAGGTCGATATTTCTTCATAAACAGTTCCATTTCTGGGCCTTGCAAGCCCGTTAATTTTCTCACTAATAGTTTGCTGAACCGATAATTAATGTATTTATCCTGCTCTTGCTGCAACAACCTGTTTTGCAAAAACTGCAGATTTCTGTTGCGCCGAAACCGAAACATGTTAATCAATTCATCCAAATCTAACCCCACCGTTACGCCACCAGGATTATAGCCCGGATTGGTGCTGAGTTTGATGCCAGGCTTTTTAAAATCAAAATATTTCTGGTAATCTTTTCTGTTTTGTATGGAGTCCAGCTTGTAGCTTCTGCTTCTTACCGTAACGGTGGGCAAATCGATGGCCCTTACGTGCAAACTAATATCGAAATTGCCCAAATTGGTGATGGTATCCACGGCATATTTAAGCGTAGATTTATTGAGCAGGGTAAACCAAATAGAATCTTTGCTGCGCACCGTAAAGCTATATCTACCCAAAGAATCTGTAACCGTACCCCTACCAGAAGTACTCTGCACCGTAATTGCTTCTAAAGGTTTTTGCGCCGAAATATCGTACACCGTGCCACTCACCGTAACAAACTGTGCGTTTGTCTTGCCAATGGCAAACAAAAGACAACAAAACAACAGCAATAGCGAAAGACGTTTGGGCAAGAATTATTATTTAAGGATGGTAATATTAAGCAGCAAACGGCTACAACATAATGTTTCTTTGCTGAATTAACGGTTTTTTGTATAATGCTTTTTGAGCGAATTCCTTTTGCAAGTTGCCAACCGTTTTTGGGGTATTACACTCACGTAAAATTTTTACGTTGACTTAATAGTACAATCGATATAAAAATATTAGGAACGATGAAGATGCCTTGGGCGTTCCCCTGCGGGTCGGGCTTTCAGTTACAAGTCCTCGCTCGTACCTCGCTGTGGGCTTTCCACTACAATACCTAACGCAAAAAAATAAAAATTGACAAGTGGAAGCTTTTCGCTGTGCGCTCACAAACAATTCCGCCAACTGCAACCATACAACACATAAAAAAAGCTCAACTGGTGGGGACCGTTGAGCTTTAGGGGTTCACGAGCATCAATGTTAGTTTTTATTTTTAATGGTAAAATTACCAAATGGTGTTTTTTTATTTGTTCAAGTGATTTTGTGTTTAAAATAGAATTGAAAAAAAAATGAAGCACTACAAAGTGGCAGCATAAGCATCCAACTGTGCCAAAAATTGGTCAATGGCAGCAATTTGACTATCCAATAAAAAACCGTTGTACTCATACTCCACCACCACTAGAGGTTTTGAATAAGTACTACTTTTTTTCAAACGGCGAAGCTTCAATTCCAACTCCATTAAATTGGTTTCTTCCTCCTCCTTTTTTTCACCCTCAGGCAATGAATTAACTACAGTTTTTGTAGCGGCAATTAACGTTTCTGTCTCTGTAATTTCCGCAGCAATTTCCGCACTGTCCTCGGTTTTGTTTTCTGTACGCACAGCCAAAGTTTTCTTCTTTGCCTCCAAAGTGCGTTTCTCGCGCTCCGCAATGGCCTTCAAACCATTGGTTTCGCTTTTCGCCTTTAATAACTGAAATGAAAATGCCATAAAAAATAAGTCCTGTTGTTTTATCAAGACAACCCAAAAATAGAAATGGGTATTTAATTTTTAGCCTACCTCGATGTGAAAAAAAATTTAAAATTATAGTAACGCATTAGCCGCATCCAGCTCGCTTAGCAACCCGCCCATTTTCAATTGAATTTGGGTCAATTCCAACTGTAATTTTTTCAATTTTTCCGGCATTTTTCTTTCCAAAATTTGGATTTGAATTTGTGCGTCTGCCGCTTCTTGCGGAAGTGGATACGCACGCAATGCAGCCAAAAATTGTTGCAACCTTACTGCAGCGGCTATTTTTTCCGAAACAGATTCTTTTTCAAGCGCAAGTTCTGCCAACTGTGCGGTTATATTTTTTACTTGCTTTTGCAAAAAAGTAGTTACAGCCGCCGGCATTTCTGTAGATTCTGGCGGTGGCGAATATTGCTCATAAGCCTGTTCTAAATGGTGCAAAATTGTTTTAGATGCCTGAGGCAAACTGCGCCGCCCCGATTCTGCCATCGAAACTTGGGTGCGATGGCACTGCAACAGCACGGAAAAAACATTGGAGGTTAACCCAAACTGATTACGAAAATTGGTAAGTGAGTTCATAAATAAAGATGAAAGGTTTCTACGTGAGCAATGGTGTCAATTTTTTCAAAAATAGAAAAGTTGACACGATTTTGTGTCAACTTTTCTGTGTCAACTTTTTTTGACACAAGAAAGTTGACACAGTTTTGTGTCAATTTTTCTGTGTCAACTTTTTTTGACACAAGAAAGTTGACACGGTTCTGTGTCAGTTTTTCTGTGTCAACTTTTTTTGACACAAGAAAGTTGACACGTTTATGGGAATGAAAAATAATTTGCTTGGTGCTTTTTTTAGGGTTGAGGAAGGAAAAAAAATGAGGTATTTGGAGATAATTTGGAACGATTGCTTTTGTATGAATAATTGTTATAGAATTGCGTTTGCGTGTTTCAATAAAAAGGGGATGTTATTTTTTTAGAATGATTTTAGTGGTTATTATTCTAAATAATTAACGCAAATGTGAAAGGCTGTCATGTGTATGTTATTGATGATTACCACAAATTTAAAATGACTTAAAAGAAAAAATAGTTCAAATGAAAAGGACGATTTTTATTATTCTGCTCGGATTGACAATCCAAATAAATGCTCAAAATCTTTTTCCTATGAAATTAGATGATTGCAAAATTGAAAAATTTTGCCTTGACTGTGGTGAAACTAAAGCAGGTTATGATGAACAAGCGTTTTTGAAACTACAAAATAATCTAAACAAAAAATTAAGCCTTGATGGAATAAAAGGGATTGTAAGATTTCAGGTACTTGTTAATTCAAATGGACGGGCTTGTGTTTTGAGTCACACTGACAAATCGAATAATCCAATTTCATTGAAAATAATTGAAGAACTGAATAAATTTAAAGAATGGACACCAGCTATAGATGAAGGAAAAAAGGTAGATAAATCATCAATCAATTTAATTTTTACGATTGGCGATAACAAAATCTATGGAAAGGTTGAACGAGTAGATATGTCTTCCTTCAAAAAATCGTTTGACAATCCTAGAAATCCTGAAATCTTCAATAAAACATACAACTATAAAAACGAAAATCTAAAAAATTATAAAATCACTGTTTGGAATGCCAAGAATTCAAATCTCCCAAACAACATGAATGACCAAATTGCAATTGATAAAGACGGATTGATTTGGCTAACTATCGATGAAGGTTTGGTAACTTTTGATGGAAAAGATTTTAAACATGCCGAACAAAACATAACTGATAAAGGAAATTTCTTTTCTTATTATGCAATTGCTTCTGACAATAATAATATTAAATGGGTTTACGGAACGAAGAACATATACAGTTATGACAACTCTAAATGGACAAAATACGATTCAACAGAAATTGGTATTGATGGGGCATATGAAATCATCAATAACCCGAAAACTAGTGAAGTGTTTTTCTGCTCCGACGAAGGTCTTACCATCTACAAAGAAGGAAAATGGACAAACATAAATCAAACTAAATTTAAAGAACTGCCGTCAAATAGAGTAAAATTTGCAAAGCGAGATTCAAAAAATAGAATATGGATAGGTACTTCTAAAGGAACTGCTATGATTGACGAAAATAATCAAGTAACAAACTTTGAAAACTTGTCAACACCATTGAAAGGAAAAGGTATAACATCGATGGACGAAGATGAAATTGGGAATCTTTACTTTTCGCTTTACGAGTTTGACAGAAAAGAAAAAAGAAAAGTGAATAATGACGAAGGAATTGCAATTCGTTATGTAGATGAAACAATAAAACAGTTTAATACAGAAAATTCAGGAATGCCATTCAACCATGCCAATTGCGTACTTTACGATAGAAATGAAAAAATACTATGGATATCTTCAGACAGAGCAGGATTAGTGAGATACGACCTTAAAGATGGTTGGGAAAATTATCACAATAAAAACTCGGACATTCCAACATCTTATATTTCAACAATGACATTTGACAAAAAAGGCAATTTATATTTAGCGACAAGACAAGGATTAGTAAAAATTGAAAAAAAATGAAAATAGGCTTGAGTTAGCCATAATTGAATAACTAAAGATTATAGACTCAACCAATCTATAAATGAAAATAGCTTTAATGGTATTGACCATTATTTTAGTGCTAACTAAATTGATTTTTGCAACTGTTTTTGTTAGCAGGTTGACGCTTACCTATAATTTACAAGGAAGTTATTTCGACGAAAATTCATGTACAGTTTATCAAGAACAAGCCGTTTTGGTTTATGGACTTTTATTTCCTAGCTGCTCATTATTGACCTTATTGTCTTTTTATAAAACGAAAAAAGCATTTTTTAAATGAGTACTTGGAGACAGAAAGCAATTGAAGTTGCACCAGAATTAAAAAAGGATTTTCAAGCCCCCGACTTATCTCCATATACCGTATTTCGTCAACTTCTATCCTTGTTAGAACAAGCGCATATTGAGAACGACATTATCAAAATTGAAAACATTTATGCCTATGCAGAATGGTGTTCCCAACAAAAGGACCAAAAGCTATGGAATTCTGCTGGGGTCTCTTTTTATGAACATCTTAGTGACAACGAACTTATATTCTCTCAATTTACTAAGTGGGTTAAACCCAGCATATATTTAGACCATAGAGAATTACTCTATCATAGCTTTGAAGAAGAAAAAATGAAACAACTTGACAAATTTTATGGTTGGACGCAACAACAAAAGAATAAATAACAGTCTATGCCCAGCTAATGCGAGCTTTTTTAGCTCGTGCATTCGCTCTGCACGGCATAATTTTTACAAAAGGTTGCAGGGTGTAGTCACTCGTAATGTCGGCGAGACGATTCGTTTCTATGGACATATTGCCTCAACAAGTAAACGAGATTTCCAAATACTTTTAATCTTATAGTTGCTATGTATCTATAAATTTGGCTAATGAATAAGTCACCAACAATATTGCAATTATCAACTTCGCTTAAGGCAGATGGAACTCAAATTCCCCCCCACAACTCCAAGTTTCTCGCAATAGCAAATAGACAACACTAAATTAAATAAACCTAAAAGTAAAGATGGAACGAAAAATAAGTATCAAAAGATTTGGACTTGTATTATTTATTGCATCAACATTATTGACATCTTGTCAATTAGGACGCTTTGTTTTTTACAACTTTGCCGACATAAAAGACCACAAAATATTTGATTCTAGACCATTAATTGCCACCACTCCCCCATTCAATTTTCAAACTACAAATTCAGGTAAATTTCCAAAAGGATTGAAGGGTATTTCGTTCGATAAATATCTTGAGGATAATAAAACGGTAGCCTTTTTAATTATCAGAAACGATACTATCCAATATGAGAAATATTTCAAAGGCTATGACAAACAAAGTATTGTCCCCTCCTTCTCCATGGCAAAATCGGTAACATCCATTTTAATTGGTTGTGCCTTTGACGAAGGATTAATTAAATCTGTTGAAGAACCAATCACTACCTACATTCCTGAATTGAGCAAAAACGGTTTTGACAAAGTAGCTATTAAGCATCTTTTACAAATGACATCCGGCATTAAGTTTAATGAAAGCTATTTTAACCCATTTGGAGATGCGGCTTCCTTTTATTATGGCCTCAACCTTAGAAAAAAACTGGGGAAAATGAAGTTAAAAACTGAACCTGGAAAACGATTTGAATACGTAAGTGGTAATACACAACTATTAGGTTTGGTTTTGGAGCGTGCATTAAAGAGTAAGACAATCACTTCCTACTTACAAGAAAAAATATGGACGCCCCTTGGAATGGAATATGATGCATCTTGGAGCATCGACAGAAAAAAGAATGGATTGGAAAAAACATTTTGCTGTATAAATGCAAGAGCAAGAGACTTTGCCAAAATAGGACGACTTTATTGCAACAAAGGAAATTGGAACGGAAAACAAATTGTTTCACAAAAATGGGTAGAAGCATCAACCAAGTTGGACACTACAGAGGGTAGTGTAAATTACTATCAATATCAATGGTGGTTGCCAACACCTAACGAAGATTTTATGGCAGAAGGTTTTTTGGGGCAATTTATTTATGTGAATCCTTCAAAAAATCTAATAATTGTAAGACTAGGAAAAAATGTAGGAAAAGCAGACTGGTGGTCAGTTTTCACTTCATTAGCTAAAGCCTATTGACCATAAAAAAATCACAATCAGCTTAACTACTTATTCTATACTGCTTATAGCCTAAATTCATAAAAGGGATTTACAAATTCCTAGCAAATTTCCCTACCCCAATCCTAACCATCGTAAGTTGTGTGCAACAGCACGGAAAAAACATTGGAGGTTAACCCAAACTGATTACGAAAAGTGGTAAGTGAGTTCATAAATTAAGATGAAAAGTTTCAACGTGAGCAATGGTGTCAATTTTTTCAAAAATAGAAAAGTTGACACGATTTTGTGTCAACTTTTCTGTGTCAGTTTTTTTTGACACAGGAAAGTTGACACAGTTTTGTGTCAGTTTTTCTGTGTCAACTTTTTTTGACACAAGAAAGTTGACACAGTTTTGTGTCAAAAAATTTTGTTTTAAAAAAGTTGACACGTTTATGGGAATGAAAAATAATTTGCTTGGTGCTTTTTTTTGAGGGGAGAAGGGGATAAAGTGGTAAGAAATGCAAAGTGTTTTTTGTTTACAATTGTTCAGACTTTGGTGAAATAATTACTCGTTAGGATAAGTTGATATGAGCATAATTCCATTTTTCTACTTTTGCAATCACTATCATCATATCGACACCCTAAAATAATTGGAGCAATGCGTCATACAATAGTTTTTATACTCTGCTTTTCATTTGTACAGATTTTATGGGGGCAACCAAAGGATATTTGGATTCGATTTTATGATACCGCTACTGATTTATCAGGCTACAAAGATTTAAATGGAAAAATCCAAATTCCTGCTAAATATAACAACTTCACCCGGGCAGACACCTTCCACAACATTATCGCCGTAAAAGAACAGATGGACAGTTCGAACGAAGAATACTATTTGCTAAAAGATGGGAGACAAGTTGGGCAAGACAGCGTTTTTATGTTCGACTTTACTTACGATTGCGAAAGTGAGGGGAAAATAATATTTAATGACAAAAAGAAAAACAGGGTTGGTTTTTTTGACAAAAATGGAGTTGTTATCATCCCTGCAATTTATAATGCAGCTACTCCATTTTGCAATGGACTTGCTATTGCACTTAAAAATGCCAAACGAAGTTGTTGGGGCGAAAATGAGGACACTTTAAATTGTGACCATTTAGGTTGGAAAGGTGGTGAGACGGTTATAATAAACGACAAAAACGAAATACTTGTTGACAGTTTAAAGGAATACCCCACCAACATCAATTGGTATTCATTGAAAATTAATGACCCCTCACCAGCCCCCTAAATAGCTAGAACGTTTTTCAAAAATAAATTTAGTAAAGTTTAAATTTGTAAAACGATGGGTAAACATGTTAAGAAAAGCTTGTCAGAGAAGATTAAGTTGATTG
>JAIXOJ010000036.1 GCA_027486835.1 Chitinophagaceae bacterium | reverse complement strand
GCGGACGACAGGAATAAGCCAGCGGACGGCAGGAATAAGCCAGCGGACGACAGGAATAAGCCAGCGGACGATAGGAATAAGCCAGCGACCGATGGAAATCCAGCGACCGATGGAAATCCAGCGACCGATGGAAATTCAGCGACCGGTGGATTTCCAGCGACCGATGTTTTGAGCTGATTAATTGCAAATGGGGGGTATAAAAAAGCCTCGCCTAAAAATTTAGACGAGGCTTTGTAAAAAAAGTGGCGTATCAACAAATTTGCGGTAGCTACTAAACTTTTGTAGGTAACCAAATGGTGTTAACGGTTATCCGTTTGATTTGAGCAGTAATTGCATCATGATTGGGCTACACTGAACCTGCTATTGGAGGATTATCACCGCCATCTTTTGGGGGTTTAACTGGCTTAGGGCCTTTTACGGTGGCAAGCACCGCAGAATAAGACAATTGTTTCACCAAAACTTTATTCTTTTTATAAGTATCCGCAGCCACTACTACCACATCCATCACTTGGGTGTACACATCATTCAAATCGGTGTTTGCAGTTTCAGAGAAAGTTGATTTAGTGGTTTTAAACGTTTCTTGTTTCACATTGGCATCATTTAATACAGTACCATAACCTGTTAATCTATCCATCAATTCCTTGTTTATATTTTTAGCTATCAACTCGGCTTTGGTGGCAGCGTCTAAATTCTTATTAATTTGAAGCAGCAGCTTTATCAAATCAATTTGTGATTTATTGGATCTTGCTTCAAAATAGTAATCGGAAAATCCTAGATTTCTAAGGTACTCTTTTAATGCAGGCTTATCTTTTATAAATCGGTTTAATTGGAGGTACATCGATTTAATGTCGTCAATGGCTTTGAATTGAATAGTAACGAGTACCGCGGTTGCCTTGCGTAGGTCTTCTAAATTGTCCACCCCAATATAGGTGTCAATATTCTGTTTTACCAACGCTTTCAAATTAGCAAAATGTGGGTCTTTCCAAAGTGGAAAGAGTTTAATGAGTTCGGCTTTAAGTCCTTCCAAAACAGTGAGGAGAATGGACAAAGTGGTGAGCATTTCTACTGCTTGACCTTTAAATATTCTTTTAGTTTTTTCCATGACGAAATTCATTTTTAAAGTGGAAAACAAAAATAGGGAAACAGCGCATATACGAAACAAATGGCCTATACTTTTTTTCAAGATTTCTAAAAAAATTGGGTAGGCGGCAAGGGTGCATAAAAGTTTTTCGCCGTTATTAGTTAAACCTCACCCCAACCCCTCTCCGAAAGGCGAGGGGCAAAACGAAAAACTTTTATGCACCCGTAAGCAACTTGAAGTATAAATAACCCAAGTGTGCTTTGTTTTTACCTGCAACAACGGAGCGTTAGTTGCCGTGTTTTGGCTTTACAGTAAGGGTCAAGTATTGGGGGTCTCTTTTGTTGTGAAAACATGTAAGCACCCGAACCGTGTTTTTATTTTCATGGATAATAAAATACAATGAATGTGGAAACCACTTTACTCTCAGCGCACGAATATTTTTATATCGAACCCTGAAAATGGATTTGTTTCTAGTGTTTTTTAAGCCTCTTTGAAGTGAGCAATAAATTTTAGCGGTGCATCATTGCTGTGTAAGGCGTAGTAATCAATAGCGTTTTTCAATTTCTTTTTGGGCTCTTGGCGAAACGATGATTTTATAAACCATACTTTTTATTCAGTTGGTTAATAGATTCATCAGAAGAGAGATAAGTGCTTTCATCTTCCAACATTCTTTCCTCTAAAACAGCTTTAATGGCATCTTTTAGTTCTAAATCACTTTCATCCTCTTCTACTATAAAAGTAATGGGTTTTGATTTAAAGGTGCTTACTTCTTGTGCTGAATTTAAATGATCGATTGCATACATAGTTCTTTATTTTTAAGGTGGTAAATTTAGTTCAATACACTTTGATAGTTCTGTGTGCTAAGATTTGTACTATTTATTGCTTTAACAGCCCTCACTGGTTAGAGGAACCGTTCGCTTAGGTATTTGCGCTATTTCACCTAGAGTTTAAAATCTTCTTTACTAGTAGTATAACTTAACCCTAACACCCAAGAATATTCGCAGACGTGAAAAAGCTTTTGAACAAGAGGCATGTAGCGTAAACAAACCCCAGAAAAAAAAAGGTAGCAAGCGAAATAAAAAAAGGAGAGGAACAGAACCGACAATATTTTCCACCATAATAGATTTGATTTGAACAAAGCCACCGTTATATAAAAGAACACCAAGAGTGTTATCACACTACTAATATTAATTACCATATCGTGGAGGGCGGGGAACACAACAAAAACGGCTAAGATGGTTAACAAAACGCCCAGATATTTAATCACCACCGAGATGCCTTTGATGGGGATTTTCTCGGAAAAATCAATAAAAAATAATCCAAAAGTTACGCTAGTGATTAGCACGCTGGCTACCGCCCAATGCCTGCCTTTATTATCCATACCATTCAATGCTTTTTCACCCAAAAGATGGGTAAGGTAGTTCTCTGTCCAACGATAGCCTGTGGTGGCATGGTCACTTTGGGTGCCACCAGGATAATAATAAGCTGCTACTACCATGCAGCCAATCGAGATAAGGAGACCGAGCAGTACAAAGTGTTTTTTTGGCATAACAAAAAGCATTTTACAAAAATGAACAATTAAAAAATGAGGACAATCGGTTGCTAGTCAGCAAGATACCAACCACCCATTTTCCTTCAAATGGCTGTTACGAACATCCCATCCTTTCCACAAAAATGTATTAAAAAGCAATTGGCATAAACACTTAACCCCTATCCCCTATTTTCGCCCGATGGCTGCATTAGCATTTGAATTACAGCATACCCAATCGGATAGTAAAGCAAGGGCGGGTATGATTACTACCGATCATGGTACTATTGAAACCCCCATTTTTATGCCCGTGGGCACGGTGGGCAGCGTAAAAGCGGTAACCCAGTTGCAATTGAACGAGGAAATACAGGCCCAGATAATACTGGGCAATACCTATCATTTATACTTACGGCCTGGCACGGAGGTATTGGATGCGGCGGGCGGATTGCATCGTTTCAACGGATGGCACAAACCCATTCTTACCGACAGTGGCGGGTATCAAGTTTTTTCTTTGGCTGCAAATAGAAAAATAACAGAGGAGGGTGCTTTGTTTCAAAGCCATATTGATGGTAGCAAACACCTGTTTTCGCCCGAAAAAGTAATGGACATTCAGCGGAGCATTGGTGGCGATATTATTATGGCATTTGATGAATGCCCCCCCTACCCTAGCGAATATGCTTATGCCAAAAAAAGTATGGAACTCACCCACAGATGGCTAGACAGGTGTGTGAACCGTTTGGCAGAAACGCCCGACAAACACGGTTACTCCCAAAATTTGTTCCCCATTGTACAGGGCAGCACCTTTAAAGATTTGCGTACTGCTTCGGCTGAATATGTGGCAAGCAAAAACGCCACAGGCAATGCCATTGGCGGGTTGAGCGTGGGCGAACCAGAGCTAATGATGTATGAATTTGCAGAACTGTGTTGTGATATTTTGCCTACGCAAAAGCCGCGCTACCTTATGGGCGTGGGTACACCTTGGAATATTTTAGAAAACATAGCCATAGGTGTAGATATGTTTGACTGTGTAATGCCCACCCGCAATGGGAGAAACGGCATGCTGTTCACGTCTAAAGGCATCATTAACATCCGCAATAAAAAGTGGGCTACAGATTTTAGTTGTATTGATGATGGCATTCCTTGCCACACCAGCCAATACTACAGCAAAGCCTATTTGCGCCATTTGTTTGTTGCGAATGAAATTTTGGGGTTACAAATTGCCAGTATTCACAACCTGTCTTTCTATCTCTGGTTGGTGAAACAGGCAAGACAGCACATTCTCGACAATACTTTTACCAGTTGGAAAAATCAAATGATAGATGTTTTGAAGCAACGGCTTTAATAAGTTTTAGGTATTAGGTATTAGGTGTTGGGTGTTGGGTGTTAGGAGATTGAAGGTTTGGGAGTTTGGGGTTTAGAATTGGGGGAAATTATTTGTTCATTAAGAAGTACAGTATAAAAATCAGCTAATTACTTTTTGTTTCAAATTCATTTCATTTGCCTAGAGTAGAGAAAGAGTTGCCTTTTTTCTACCATTTCCAGGTTATTCTTATACCAACACCATAGTATGCAAATTGGATCATTTGTTTAGTGAATGAATGTAAAGACAACACCCATCCACCTACTTTATCACTAACCACTAACAACTAACAACTATTTCCCATGCTTCATAATACCAAAGGAATTGTGTTGAAAACAGTCAAGTATGGCGAAAATGGGATTATTACCACTGTTTTTACGGAACTATTTGGCCTACAGAGCTACTTGGTAAAAGGAGCAAGGTCGGTAACCAAAAAAGCCCAAAGCAGCAAAGTGGCTTATTTTCAACCAGGGGCCATGCTGGAAATGACGGTGTATCACAATGAACAAAAGCAGTTGCAGTTTATCAAGGAATATTATTGGAGTTATCCTTATCAGCAAGTACTTTTTAACTTAGTGAAAAATGGAGTAGCCACCTACTTGGTGGAGTTATTATTTCATGCGCTTAAACAGCCCGAAGCTAATCCAGCATTGTATGAGCTAATGGAAACGACTTTAAAAACATTAGATACGGCAACAGAAGCAGTAACCGCGAATCTGCCCTTATTATTTGTTTTGCAACTAGGCACAGAGCTTGGGTTTCAAATTCAGGGCAAGTACTGTGAACATACGCCTTATTTAGATTTGGCAGAGGGTTTATATGTATCAGAAACGCCCCCGCATATCTATTATTTGTCTAACGAATTAGCCGAAGCTACCCATCAGATTCACCAAACAGTTGATTATGGAGTGCTTGGTACCATTAAATTAAATCGGCTTACTCGGCAGCAATTATTATCGGCTTATGGTCAATATTTATCGCTACATATTCCCGATTTTGGCACCCTTAAATCGCTTTCGGTGTTACAAGGTATTTGGGGATAAGGTGATAGGTGGTAGGTGGTAGGTGGTAAGTGTTAGGTGGTAAGTGTTAGATGGTAAGTGTTAGATGATAGGAGTTAAGTGAAAATGTGTTCTGCAGCTAACAAGTACAGACTGCAATTATTGTGTCAACCTCGGTTAAATGGATTAAAACCCACCACTGTTAAATATGAAGAACGCCGATTATGATTGAGTTTCTTTGTCAATCAAGTTGATTCAACCCATTCAGTAAGCTAAAGAAATAATTTTGGCTTCGCCCAAAAAGGGGAAATAACAACTAACCCTAACAACTAACAACCACCCATGGATTCTTGTAGACCCCATCAGCCACCCTATTTTCCCGCACTCACAGGTTTGCGTGCCATAGCTGCTTACATGGTATTTTTCTACCACAACCCCATAGCTGCTGCTGCAAACCATCCATGGATTGCCTCCATTTTTGGCGAAGGATACTTGGGTGTCAACTTATTTTTTGTGTTGAGTGGTTTGCTTATTTATACTCGCTACCATGCTTATCCTTTTCATGAAAAAGGACGTTATTGGGGCTTTCTTCGCAACCGATTTGCAAGGATATACCCCCTATTTTTTCTACTAACCACTGCCACTTTCTTATACCATCGACACTCGAACAACGATATCACTACCCATCAACCATTGCTAGCATACTTCATGAATATCTCTTTAATAAAAGGATATTTCAAAAGCTATTATTTATCTGGAATCATGCAGACCTGGACGCTTACAGTAGAGGCCACTTTTTATTTATGCACGCCATTGTTGTTGCAACTGTTTAAAAGGCCGCCCCTTATATTATTAGTAATAATTAGCTGCTATTTAATTGGTTTTGCAGTTTGGTGGCAGTGGGGCAGTAACAATAATGGTGGATTTTTTGCCGATTTGTCCTTCATTTATTACAGTACTTTTCTGGGCCGTTGTACAGATTTTTTTGCAGGTATGTTTGTGGGTTATTGTTGGCAAAAACAATTGCGCATAAAAGGGTTTATAAGCTACAAAACCGCGAAAGGATGCTTGTTATTTGTGGGTATAGTGGCTGTACAAATTACAGTAAAAGGCAATTGGCTTTCGGCTGTACAATCCAATTGGGGGTTAATAATAAATAATATTCTGATGCCCATAGCCATTGCGCTGATGTTCTGGGGTTTGATTACTGAGCGGGGGTACTTTCAAATATGGTTATCCAGCAAACCATTCCAATTGTTGGGCGAAAGTTCTTACAGCTTCTATTTGATACATTTAGGATTAATTAGTGGGGCATTGCATCGGTATTGTATCAGCAATTTCACGCTTCAGTTTATTCCGTTGGTATTGGTAGCTTACGGCTTGTATTCTTTTGTTGAGAAACCTTTGAATGGGTGGTTGAGGGGGTAAATGGGAAGTATGAATTGGCTATTATCTAGTAATATATAGTAATGGTTTAGTTTCTCACAAATTAGCTGTGGTAAGTTGTTTTAATTCAATCGAGTTTTCTTTTATTTTGCAAAAAAAATAAAAGATGTCAACAACAGCATTGAAAGAGAAATTAATAGGACAAATCAGGCTGACCAATGATGCGTCCATCTTAGCAGCAGTAAGTAGGGTATTAGCTTTGGAAACATCAATTGGGGAAATTTACCAGCTTTCCTCCTTAGAAAAACAAGAAATAGAACAAGGTAGGATGGACATTGAAGCTGGTCGCATTCAAAGCGATGATGAAGTACAAAAGGAAATAGAAGAATGGCTAAACATGTAATATGGTCTTTTCGAGCAAAAGATTCGCTTAAAGCTATCTTGACATATTGGGTTGCAAGAAATGAATCTTCTATCTATAGCAAAAAGCTGAATAAGCTAATCCACGAAACCATTAGGGTTCATAAACAAATTTCGCTCCTATAATTTAAACCTCACCCCAACCCCTCTCCAAAGGCGAGGGGCAAAACGAAAAACTTTTATGCACCCTCTGAAACTTCATTGATAAAGGAAATAACCACACCAATATATTTGCCGCAAACGATTGCCAGTAAAAGGATTGATGGGTTATTCCAAAAGAACTTTAGGCAATTACACTAATGGATTCGCTTTACTTTTTTTTAACCAAATAATGATGCAATATGAAAAGAATGATGTTACCCTTTTTAGTTTTATTGCTGTGTGCAAAAAGTTTTGCCGCAGTAAAACCCAATAGTCTTTTTAGCAACAACATGGTGTTGCAAAGGGGCGTTGCTGTTCCTGTTTGGGGTACTGCCAAGGATGGTGAAAAAGTGACCGTTGAATTTGAAGGTCAAAAGCAAACAACGGTAGCGCAAGGTGGGAAATGGAGTGTGAAACTTAATCCATTAAAAGCCGGAGGTCCATTTAAAATGGTTATTTCTGGCGAAAATGTAGTTACCATCGACAATGTACTGGTGGGCGAGGTTTGGGTTTGCGGTGGTCAAAGTAATATGGAACGCCAATTGGGTTTGCGCAATGGACAAAAGCCTATTCTTAACTGGCAAGAGGAAGCTGCTACGGCCAATTTTCCTTTAATTAGGCAATATCAGGTTGCAAGAAACGCTTCGGATACACCAATTTATGAGGCAAAATCAAAATGGGTGATTTGCGACACTGCGTCTGTAAAGAATTTTTCTGCTGTTGGGTTCTTTTTTGGTAGGGCATTGCACAAAAAACTGAATGTACCTATTGGCTTGCTTTTTTCTGCTGTAGGCGGTACACCTGCTGAAAACTGGACAACTAGGGCAGCGTTAGAAAATGACACGGCTTTACTTGCTTTGGTAAAAGCATACGATAAATCTGTAGTAGATTTTCCCGCCCAACTAGAGAAATTTAAGCTAGAAGAAAAAGATATACTCGCTAAATGGGTTGCAGATACGCTTGTTGCCGCTGCTGCTGGAAAACCAATTCCCAAAAAACCAACTATACCCAAAAATCCGGCTACTTCTGGAGCATGTGGAGGTTTATACAATGCAATGATTAACCCCTTGGTTCCGTATGCCATAAAAGGGGTAATATGGTATCAAGGTGAGGCCAATAATGGTCGTGCAAAACAATACCAGAAATTATTTCCTACGCTCATAAAAGACTGGAGAAGCAACTGGAAACAAGGTGATTTTCCTTTTTTGTTTGTGCAAATTGCTCCATTTAAAGGAATGACTCCAGAAATTAGAGAAGCTCAATTACTTTCCCTTCAAAAGGTAAACAATGTGGCCATGGTGGTTACCACTGATTGTGGCGATTCTGCTGATATTCATCCATCCAACAAACAACCAGTAGGCGAAAGACTTTCTTTGGCTGCAAGGGCGCTGGCTTATCAAGAAAAGATTATTTACTCAGGTCCTTTATACAAAAGTTATGCAGTTAAGGACAATGCCGTAACCATCAGCTTTGACCATGTGAGCAAAGGATTGGTAGCAAAAGATGGGGATTTAAAAGGATTCACCATTTCTGCGGATGGCAAAAAGTTTGTGCCTGCTAAAGCGATAATTAAAGGAAACACAGTAGTAGTTACAGGAGATGGCATTGCAGCACCAAAGGCAGTACGATATGGCTGGGCTTCCGTTCCAGATGTAAACCTATTTAACTCCGACAATTTACCCGCATCGCCTTTTAGAACCGATGTTCCAGAATAAGTAAATAGCTGGTAGCAGG
This sequence comes from Chitinophagaceae bacterium, assembly GCA_027486835.1. GTDB lineage: Bacteria > Bacteroidota > Bacteroidia > Chitinophagales > Chitinophagaceae > Parasediminibacterium. The sequence continues at coordinate 103,817 of JAIXOJ010000036.1, read as the reverse complement.
TAATAAATTATTTGTACGATTGCTTACTGAACCCAAGAAAAATTATATTTAGTTTATTGTAATAATATAACGAAATACTTTGCTGGAAACTTTTTACCTCAAAAAAAGGGGTTGTTCTGTTAAAGAGCAACCCCTTTTTTGTTTAGTGAATAAAAGTTTTTCGCCCCATAATTTAAACCTCACCCCAACCCCTCTCCAAAGGAGAGTGAACTGGAATGTTTGCCTGGGATTGATTACAAAATATTTTTAAACTTTATTTATTTAGCGCATTTAACTTTTTATTTGGTAGTTAGCATTGATCAAACATCAACAGCATTGCAGTTTGGCACAGTAAAAGCGAAAAACTTTTATGCCCCCTTTTTTGATTAAAATAATCGTAAAGTCAGAACCTATCAATCAGTAAATTGTAATCAATACTTTAACTTGATGAAGTATGAATGATAGAATTGCCCAACTAAATGAAAAGATTGAACCGTATCGCCAGCAGATTATACACCACCCATTGTATCATCGAATTAAGTCAATCGATGATTTGAAAATTTTCATGCAGTACCATGTTTATGCTGTATGGGATTTTATGTCGCTTTTAAAATCGCTACAAAACCAATTAACCTGCACTACGATTCCTTGGTATCCAAAAGGGGATGCTAACACCCGATTTTTGATTAACGAGATTGTGGTAGGTGAAGAGTCAGATGTGGATGAACAGGGTAATAGAATCAGCCATTTTGAATTGTATTTGAGTGCTATGAACCAATGTGGCGCAAATACGAGCATTATTAACGCATTGCTCTTACAGTTACATGAAAATCCGGATGTAAATAAGGCATTAACAAACGTCCAATTACCAGCAGCAGCGAGGGCTTTTGTATCGAATACTTTTGATGTTATTGCTACTGATAAAGCGCATATTCAAGCTGCAGTTTTCACCTTTGGCAGGGAAGATTTAATTCCCAATATGTTCATGAAATTGGTGGAAGATATTCAACAAAGTTTTCCAGAAAGCGTTTCTACTTTTAAGTACTACCTCGAACGACATATTGAGGTGGATGGTGGACACCACAGCCATCTAGCTTTAGCCATGACGGCTCATTTATGTGGAACTGAACCCAGCCTGTGGGATGAAGCGGAAGCTGCTGTAATTACCGCATTGGAAAAGAGAATTCAACTTTGGGATGGGGCTTTGGAGGCAATGGAGAATTGAGAATGGAGAGTGGAGAATGGAGAATGGTAAATATATTCATTACTGAAAAAACATTTTCTTGGAAGGATGCTACAAATACAAGAATTATAAACCATTGTAGGGAGGTAACATGCATCGTGGCTACCCCAAATTTGCCATTCCTCCCTTCATTGGATTATTCGTGTATGCTTTATTAAACGCTGGAATCAAGATTCTTTTTTAACGATTTACAAAATCATAGTGTATAAATGTCTCTTTTAGATATAGCAACGCACTATGCTAAAAAGGTTATGATTCGCCTTTCGTTATTCTGCTAACAATATCAACTACTCACCTATATTTGATGAATGCACTTGCTTTGCCACAACAATTAATAAAGCATCGGAAAGTGTAGTTACCGTTTTCTATTTCACAAAAAATAAATGGTTTATGGCTGCCAGAATTGATCAATTTCAATCCCCTGATTACTTTGCTTTAGATGATTTACTAACCGACGAACACAAACTGATAAGAGAAAGTGTACGTAACTACGTAAAAAAAGAAATATCCCCCATTATTGAAGACTATGCACAGTCGGCTCAGTTTCCACAACACATCGTTCAACAAATGGGCGAAATGGGCTGCTTTGGGCCAACTGTTCCTGTAGAATATGGCGGAGGGGGGCTTGATTATATCAGTTATGGCTTGATGATGCAAGAACTAGAAAGAGGTGATAGTGGCGTTCGTTCTACTGCTAGTGTTCAGGGAAGTCTAGTGATGTTTCCTATTTATGCTTATGGTAGTGAGGCTCAAAAAAGAAAGTATTTGCCCAAATTAGCTAGTGGCGAATGGTTGGGTTGTTTTGGACTAACAGAACCAGACCATGGTAGCGACCCAAGTGGAATGATAACCAACATTAAATCGGATGGGGATTTTGTTATTCTAAACGGTGCTAAAATGTGGATTAGCAATGCGCCATTTGCGCAAGTGGCGGTAGTTTGGGCAAAAGATGAGCAGGGTGCTGTAAAAGGATTGATAGTAGAAAGAGGTATGGAAGGATTTACCACCCCTACTACCCACCACAAATGGAGTCTAAGGGCTAGTGCAACAGGTGAATTAGTATTTGATAACGTTAGGGTGCCTAAAGAAAATATTCTACCAAACATCGTAGGCTTAAAAGGCCCCCTAAGTTGCCTTACCAAAGCACGGTACGGCATTGCATGGGGTACTTTGGGTGCTGCAATGGATTGCTATGATACCGCCCTGCAATACAGTAAAGAAAGAGAACAATTTGGTCGGCCAATTGCATCATTTCAGTTGCAACAGAAAAAATTGGCTGAGATGATAACAGAAATTACCAAAGCACAATTGCTAGTTTGGCGATTGGGTGTACTGATGAACGAGGGTAAAGCTACCCCAGCACAAGTGAGCATGGCCAAGCGAAACAATTGCGAATTAGCAGCAAATATTGCTAGGGAAGCAAGGCAAGTATTAGGGGGGATGGGTATAACAGGAGAATATAGCATCATGCGTCATTTAATGAATCTAGAAAGCGTAATCACTTACGAGGGTACTCATGATATCCACTTATTAATTACAGGAATGGATATTACTGGAATCAATGCTTTTAAATAAAGAAATTAGGTGATAGGGTATTTTGTACTAAAATGATTTCTCTTTTTTTGGATTTACCATATTGATTGCTCCCAACAAAAGGCATAGCTGATATTCTAGGGTTTATTTCCCAATTCTACTTTTTTAAATAAAAATCACCAAGACTTAACAACTTTAGTAGCTGATAATGAAAATTTTTTTAGTGGGCATGATGGGTTCAGGCAAAAGCTATTGCAGCAAGCTAATTGCTTCGGCTATGAGCCTAACGGCCGCCGATTTGGATGACGAGATAGAAAAAAAAACAGGAAAAACCATCGAATCAATATTCAAAGAAAACGGGGAAGCATATTTCAGGCAAACCGAAACAGAGGCGTTGAGGCATTATGCCACCCAAAAAGATTTTGTACTCGCAACCGGCGGGGGAACTCCTTGCTTTCATGGTAATATGGATTGGATGAACCAATTTGGCATAACCGTATGGCTAAATGAACCCATTTCTGTTTTAGTTCAAAGATTGGTGGAGGGAAAGGCACACCGACCTTTAATTAGTACACTTTCCAATGATGAACTGGCTTCTTTCCTTCATCATAAACTATTAGAACGTGTGCCTTTTTACCAGAAAGCTGCTTATCATATACAACCCTCTGAAATTGAGCAAAAGGGACTTGCATCATTTTTTAAAGAAATTATTCGCCCATAACCAACAAATTATTTACCATCAATGCATCATTTATTCTTAAAAACTGCTTCCTTTTTAGGCGCATTATCTGTAATGCTGGGTGCTTTTGCCGCCCATAGGCTAAAGCAGGTGGCCAACGAACACACTGTAAGCATATTTGAAACAGGTGTACGCTACCAATTCTATCATGTTTTTGCACTAGCACTTGTTGCAGTCTTATTCAAATTTTACCCAAACAAACTAATTCAGTTATCTGGTTGGTTATTTATTCTAGGCATAAGTCTTTTTAGTGGTTCCTTATATTTACTTACTTATAAAATCATTAGCAACCTTGATGGGTTAGACTGGGTAGTGTTTGTAACCCCAATAGGTGGAGTGGTTTTTATTGCAGGATGGCTGTGTTTATCGCTAGGAATTAAGGACCCTAAATAAATTTTACCCAGTTATAATAGTCTTTAGCAAATTAACTGGTTTCATACAATACATAACTAACGGTTTTACCGTATTGCCGTATTCAAATAAAAGGGGGGGGAGGGTTTATTTTCATTTTTTCAACTGATGCTCTGTACACTCGAGAGAACCAAAAGAAGATTTCCATTAGGATGGATATTATCTATTTTGTTAAATACGAGGTGCGAATCTTTATTTTTGTCCCATGCACATTAGTTTATACCAAGTTGGATTGATTGCTTTCGCGGTTTTTGGTGCTGCGGTTTTCATCCAGTTATGCTACTATTTATTCCTCTTTAGGCGGTTGGCTGTTTACAAGCCTTCTAAAGATGGTGGTACTACTAATGAGCCAGTATCTGTGATTATCTGTGCAAAAGATGAAGCCGAAAACTTAATGAACAATTTACCCGGCATTCTCGTGCAAGAATATCCACAAAAGCATGAAATTATTGTGGTAAATGATAATTCTGGCGACCATAGTAAATATATAATCGAAGAATTTAAGCAGGCATTTAATCCGAATTTACAGCACCTAGAGTTGAAACAAGATGCTAAAATGATTATTGGAAAGAAATATCCATTATCGATGGGAATCATCAGCGCAAAATTTGAAACCTTAATATTGACCGATGCAGATTGTGTACCAGCCAGTGAACATTGGGTAGAGAAAATTCAATCAGCCTATACAAATGGTATTGAAGTTGTATTGGGCTACGGTGCTTACCATAAAAAACCAGGGTTGCTAAATAAACTCATTCGATTTGAAACATTCCATTCGGCGCTACAATACCTTTCTTATGCCCTAGCAGGCATTCCCTACATGGGCGTGGGTAGAAATTTGAGTTACAAACGCTCGTTATTTATGAAATCGAAGGGATTTTCATCCATTAACATGATACCAAGTGGCGATGATGATTTGTTTATTAATAAGGTTGCTACAAAGCGCAACACTGCAATTGTAATTGACCCAGAATCGCACACGTTAAGCGAGGCCAAGACCTCTTGGAAAGATTGGATGCGCCAGAAATACCGTCATTACACTACCACTAAATATTACCAACCCAAGCATAAACTATGGCTTGGTTTATACTCCTTCAGTTTTGGATTAATTTATCCCCTCCTTATCGTTGCCATGATTGGTTTTAACTGGTGGCTACCCCTTGCAGTGCTTGCTACCCGATGGCTTGTTCAAGGTATTGTGTTTTACAAAAGCATGAAAAAACTGAACGAACTGGATCTGTTTCCTTTTTTTATTCTGTTTGACATTTGGATGGTCTTGTATTATATCATCACATTGCCTTCACTTTGGCGAGGGCCTAAGCAAAAATGGAAATAGTTGTTTAGTTGTAGGTGATGGGCTCTATGTTTTGGAGTTCAATGTACATTTATTGATACAACCTATTTATTGCAACATTTAGTGAAAAAAGTAAAGAAGCAATTATTCTAAATTCAGCACCCAAAACCTGGTTATTACCCCCTAGATAGGCTAAAGAAAGCTAACAAAACGAAACCTGTTTCTTTTTATTACGTCATCAAGAATCAACAACAGCATACTACAACATGGACATTGTTTTAAAATATTTCTCAGAGTTTACCCCTCACCAGTTGAAGCAGTTTGCCGCTTTAAAAGATTTATACACGGAATGGAATGAGAAAATAAACGTCATTTCCCGTAAGGACATTGATAAAATATATACCCATCATATTTTACATAGCCTGAGCATTGCTGCTATTGCCGATTTTCAGCCAGGGATGGATGTATTGGATATTGGTTGTGGTGGGGGTTTTCCAAGTGTGCCTTTGGCCATATTTTTCCCTGAGGTTAACTTTCATGCGGTAGATAGTATTGGCAAAAAATTAAAGGTGGTGGATGCCGTGGCAGAAGGCGTTGGCCTTACCAATCTGGTAACTGAGCATACAAGAGTAGAGGCTATTAAGGGAAAAAAATTTCATTTTGTAGTAAGTAGGGCCGTTGCCCCACTCAAAGATTTATGGCAGTGGTCGGCTCCTTTGTTGAGAAAAGGAAATGCAGCCCCTCTACCCAATGGCTTGATTTGCTTGAAAGGAGGCGATTTGCACCAAGAGATTTCTGAAAGTAATACACGTCCAAGAATGGTGAGTGTATTTGATTTATTTCCAGAGGAATATTTTCAAGAGAAGTACTTGTTGCATGTGCCAAAACTGTAGCTTGCTAGGTGGTAAGTTGTTGGTTGTAAGTTGTAGGTAAAATATTCTGAGTAAGAGATTGGTAACCAATGTTTCCTAGTTGTATAACTTGTGAGGAATTACCACCCCGGCGTTCCGCCACCCCTCAAGAGGGGAATTGTCCACCTAGTATCTAGAAACCGACTTTCCATAAAGAAGTTATATAGTAGAACTACTATGGAATACAAGACTTTCAGTATAGTTGACTACTATCGATCCTGACTCGCTGCAAGTTTGAATACCCAAATATTGCTTATACTATTTGGCAGGTATTGATAAGTATTGGTAAGCCGTATCAGCACAACCATTACCAGTTACTATGAGCCTTGCTGTATAATTGGCTTGTGCATTGGTTTTGAGGTAGGTATTTTCAACATAGGCATTGTAATCATTATCGGTTACACCATTGCCTAAATCCCACTTGTAGCCATCAATTCCCCCATGTTTAATGGTACTATTGCTATTAAACGATATCAACACATCATTGGCTGATTGCGACTTCCAAGTATAGTAGAAGGATGCATTTGGCTTTGGATTGCGTCCTTTTGAATTTACCAATTTGTTTATTCTGTAAATCTCCCTTCCATTTAGTTTGATGTACATTATTACGTCATAGTCATTCATATATGCGTATTGATAACTTACCGTACTGCCTGAGAGATCGCCAGTACCATCCGAAAAATGCCACCAATATTCTGAACCTGATGGCACATTGGCGGCGGCGGGCGTAAATACAATCGTTTCATTGGTACAAGCATTGAGGGAAACGGTATTGAAACTACCCGTTATGGGGTATTTTGCTAGCACTACTACATTAACCGTAGTATCTGCGGTACATCCTGCATCGGTGGTGATGGTAAGTTTAACAGGGTAAGTCTTGTCAACAGGTGCGGTTGGAAATAGATGCCTTGTGAGTGCTTGAGCGGTGTTGGTGGCAGGAGTACCGTCGGCCCAATCCCAATGGTGGTTAATGATAGATCCGTGATTAACACTAGATGCACTATTAAAAGTGATGTAATTGATATTGCTAGAAAAATCTTGTTTGGTTGAAAAGATAGCTATTGGCTTTAACTGTTGCCCCCAAGCTTTTATAGGAAAAGTGGCTTGTTGTAATAATATATTGCTGCTCGTTTTCACCTCAATTAATACGACATAAGCCGCCGTATTGTTGTATTCATGGCTAGTGGTCGTGCCGGTATCTATATGCCCATCGCCAAAATACCAATGAAAAGTTGCACCATTAGGTAGGTTGGGAATGGTTGCTTTAAAAGTAAAAACCTCTGAAGAGGGATAACAAGGTGCTGTTTTTGAATATGTAACAATTAATTTACCTACTGTAATTATTGCAGAATCACCTTTGGTAACAATAGTTCCTTCCTGAATGGTATCCTCTGGCTGTGAGGGTGTGCTGGTGCTTTTATTACAAGCCATCCAGCTGGTTGCAGAAAAGACAACCACCAAGAAAAGAAGTAAGCGGCATTTATATAGAAAGGAAGAAATGATCATTCAATAACTGTTAAACAGGTAAAACTAGAAAGCATGAAAATTTATTTTGCCGGAATGGTGATGTAAGAAATAGCCGTGTCTTTACAACCGCTATTGCCTGTAACAATAAACTTAATTGTCTTGGTAACAGGAACAGTACCCTTTTGATAAGTATAATCAATGTAGGTATTGAAATTATCATCAATAGTACCATTATCCAAATCCCATGTATAACCAGTGTAATAACCATGTGCTATGTTGGCTTGACTATAAAAAGCCCATTTAACCGAACTGGCATTTTCGTAGGAAATATTCTTTAGAAATAAAGCCTTTGGTCTAATATTTTGGCCATAAGCTTTGGCTGTTTTGGCTGTTTTATAGATAATTTTTCCATTTAGACTGATGGTCATTTTTACCTGATAGGTGTTTTGATAGGTGAAACTATGCTTGATGGGATTGCCAGTGGCGGGGCCGCTATCATCCGAAAAATCCCATGAATAGACTGCACCCTGAGGTACTCCTACTGCATTGGAAGTAAAGAGTAAATACTCACTGGTACAGATGTCTTTGCTTTCAATGTCGAAACTGCCACTAATATTATACACTCCCTCTATTGATACTGGTACTACTGCCGTGTCTTTACAACCAGAACTTGCAGTAACAATTAACTGTACAGGGTAGGTTTTATCGGCTGGTACTTGAGGGAAATTATACGGTGTATTGTCAGGAGTGGCGGCACTGGTATAGGTACTATCCCCCCAATTCCATGCATAATTGGTAATTTTTCCTCGAGGAACATTGGAACCATTGGCGTTGAAATTGTAGTTATTGGGATAGTTAATGTCAAATATTTGGGCGTAAAAGGAAGCGTGAGGAGTTACTTGCTGACCATAAGCTTGAACATTGAGGGTAGTTACACTCAGCGATTTTTTTGCAGTGTCGGTTATGTTTAGGGTTACTGTATAATAACCCGCATCTTGATAGATATTGCCTACTGTTTTACCCCCACTGGCAGTATGACCATCGCCAAAGCTCCAATTGTAGATGGCATTAGCTGGTACATCGCTAGCAGAGGCCGTGAATGCAAAAATTTCGTTGCTTGGATAACATTGCGATGTACGGCTGTATTTGATGGTTACGGCACCTACAGTGTAGGTAACTGTGTCTTTATACCCAGTAGTAACACCCCCAACAACAGGAACTTTGGTGGTACCAGTTGTATCGTTGTTATTATTGGTTGTTGCAGCAACATCAGCCGATTTATTGCAAGCGACCAATGCACTTACTATAAGTAGCAGGTAAAAAGAACTGGTAGATAATAATTTCATAGTAACATAATAATGAAAAATCAAAAAGATGTAAGTTGTCTGTAGTAGGTTGCAGGAATAAGCCCACCTACAAATGCTCACTATTCAGTAGCTATTATACAACCAGACAAATGTACCCTTATTGAATAGGACTATGATACATTTAAATTAGGGAGGTACTATTTGTACATATCAACTATTTATCACAAAGCAGGAATGGTTATATAGGTAATGGCTGTATCTGTGCAGCCCCCTAGGCTTCCTGTAACGATTAATTTTATCGGATAAGTTACTTGATTGTTGGCTTTATTGAATTTGTGATAAACAGAGGTGTTATTGGCATTGTCTATTTGTCCATCACCAAAATCCCAGAAATTATTGACAATTCCACCATGAGGAACAAAGGATTGAGAATAGCAATTCCACTCCTCCCAATTCGCGCTGATAGAGGTTTTACTTTTTTGAATCAAGGCTTTAGGGCGAATATTCTGTCCATAGATAATAACCGGCTGAACAATTTCACCTATGAGGTTTCCTTTGTAGAAAACCTTCATTTTAACAGACTTAGTCCCATCGTTTGTGTATTGGTGGTTGATGGGATTGCCGTATTGAAGCAAGGTGCCTTCGTCAAAATCCCAAGCAATATCTGCACCAGTGGGTATCCCAATTGCCTGTGAGGTAAAAGTGAAATATTCATTAGTGCAGGAGTCATGGCGAACGGCATTGAAACCGCCAGTTACTGAATAAACACCCTTTATGGGAACTGGTACCACCGTAGTGTCTTTACAGCCCGACTTTGCTGTAACCACTAATTGCACAGGATAGGTTTTATCAAAAGGTACTTTAGGAAAATTGTGCTGGATGTTATCTGGGCTTACTGTTTGTTCGTTGCTTGAATCTCCCCACGACCAATTGTAATTGATTATTTTACTACGCGGTACGTTAGAGCTGTTTGCATTAAAATGATAATTGTTAGGATAATTTACATCAAAAACTTGTGCATAAAAAGAAGCATGTGGTGTCACTTGCTGGCCCAAGGCATACACACTCACCGATATAATTTTTAAGGGTTGTTTTGCCGCATTAGTAATGGTTAATTGAACGGTGTAATAACCTGTTTCTTGGTAGATATTACCAACAGTTGCAGCCCCATTTGCAGTATGGCCATCGCCAAAGTTCCATTGATAGATGGTATTGGCAGGCAGGTCTTTAGCAATAGCGGTAAATGCAAAAATTTCATTACTTGGATAGCAGGCTGATGTTTTACTATACAAAATGGTAACATCACCCACCGAAATACTTACGGTATCTTTATAATCCGTAGTTGCACCCCCCACTTTGGGTGGCAATAAGGTACTATCAATCACGCCGCTTGCAGTAGCAGCTACATCTGTTGCTTTTGAACACCCAAAGCCAACAACCATCATTAAGGTGGTGACAACTACTAGGATTTTTACTGATTTCATTTACATTGGGTTTTTGGGGTACTAAAACAGAGAGAATTTCTTTCGACGCACAGTTTGTTTATCTCTCGAAAGAAGATTTCAGCCAAAAGTAAGCTTCCAATAATTCAGTATATCACGTTAATTTAAGGGGGTTAGTGGATGATAAAAAATGAAAAACCATTACAACACTTTTAATTTGTAGCAATATCATAAAAATACATTCCCTTAAATGAATCGTTCATGCAAATTAATTTCAAGGAAATAAGGAAAAAATTGCTTTCAGGTGACTTTAGCAACCTGCTTAGCTTTGGTGAAAACAAAAGAAATATTCACCCTACGGAAGTAGCCAACATGTTTGTGTCGCTACCTTTTGAAGTGGCACTCAACGCTTTTGCTTCGTTGCCTGAACGTAAGCAGATTAATGTGTTTCCTTATTTGGAAATTCCTTTACAGCATTACCTAGCCAAAAAATTACCTAAAGAATCGGCAAGTCATATCTTAAACGAACTGACTTCGGACGACCGAATGCTATTTTTTAGCGCACTCAAAGGGGTTGCTTTGGCTACTTACACTGATTTTCTAAACAAAGAAAATAAAGCTGCCGTTCACAGTTTATTGGGCTATCCCGACAAAAGCATTGCTCGGCTTATTAATACCGATTTTGCTACTATTGAACCTGGACAAACTATTGCGGAAGCCATTGTTCATTTGCGCAACAACCACAAGGATAGCGAGGCTGCAAATGTGATTTATGTGGTAGATAAAAATGGAAAACTGGTGGATGATATTCCAGTTAGGCGATTCGTGCTGAATGATCCTGCTAAGAAGATAGAAGAAATACTAGACGGCATGTGTGTTAATCTTAAAATGACCGACAGCAAAGAAGATGCTGTTGCTAAGTTTAAGGAGTATGACCGCGTGGTGCTACCTGTTACCAATGCCGAGCATCTTTTGCTTGGTGTATTAACCGTGGATGATGTGCTAGACATGGAAGAACAAAGAGCTACAAAGGATATACAACAATTTGGTGGTTTGGAATCGCTTGACTATCCTTATGTTAACACTAGTTTTTTTGGCTTGATTAAAAAAAGAGCTGGTTGGTTGATTATTTTGTTTTTAAGCGAAATGCTTACGGCTACAGCTATGGGCTATTTTGATGCGGAGATTTCTAAGGCGGTGGTGTTGGCTTTGTTTGTTCCATTGATTATATCTAGTGGGGGCAATAGTGGGTCGCAGGCGGCTACACTTATCATTCGGGCAATGGCATTAAAGGAGTTAACGATAAAAGACTGGTGGTTTGTGATGCGGCGTGAGGTGTTATCTGGTTTAACGTTGGGCATAATTTTAGGCAGTATTGGATTTGTGCGTATCGTTGTTTGGGAGGAATTGCATTGGTATGAATATGGTGAACATTGGTTACTATTAGCTACCACTATTTTTTTCTCCTTAATTGGTATTATTACCTGGGGAACACTCAGTGGCTCAATGGTGCCGATGGTGCTTAAATCGTGCAAGCTAGACCCAGCTACTTCTTCCGCACCATTTGTAGCTACCTTGGTAGATGTAACTGGATTGATTATTTACTTCACTATTGCGGCTAGTATTTTGAAAGGTACTTTGCTTTAAAGTTCTACGTATTAAGTTGTAAGTATTAGGTTCTGGATATAAAACGTATTGAACCCGTCTTATCAATGCTGAAAATGTATCAACGTTACAAGCATAAAAAAAGCCACCCGAATTGGGGTGGCTTTTTTTTATGCATTTACTATTCAAAAACGGAACAACTATTTTAGTTTTCTCAAATATTCTCCATACCCACTTTTGGCATATCTATTCGCTAGCTCAAGCAATTGCGCTTGGTTAATAAAGCCCATGCGATAAGCTACTTCTTCTATACAACCAATTTTCTGGCTTTGTCTTTTTTCTATTACACGAACAAATTCACTAGCATCGGCTAGCGAATCAAAGGTGCCGGTGTCTAACCAAGCGGTACCCCTATTCATCACACCCACATGTAACTCATTTTTTTCTAAGTAAACTCTATTTACATCGGTAATTTCATACTCGCCACGGGGGGAAGGGGCAATGTTTTTGGCAATTTCTACTACGTTGTTATCATAAAAATACAGTCCTGGTACGGCGTAATTTGATTTTGGTTTCAATGGTTTTTCTTCAATGGAAAGCGCCTTGAATGCATCATCAAATTCTACAACACCATATCTTTCTGGGTCGTTCACTTCATACGCAAAAATGGCTGCACCAGACACATCGTTGAATGATTGTACCAGTTTGCTAAAGCCTGCACCATAGAAAATGTTATCTCCTAACACTAAAGCTACTTTTTCATTTCCAATAAACTCCTCTCCTATTACGAAAGCCTGCGCAAGCCCATTGGGTTTTTCTTGCACTGCATATTGAAAATTGCATCCTAGCTCTTTACCATCTCCCAATAATCGCTGGAACTGGGCGGAGTCTTCTGGCGTTGTGATGATGAGTACCTCTTTAATGCCTGCTAACATCAAAACCGATAAGGGATAATAAATCATCGGCTTATCGTAAATGGGCATAATTTGTTTACTGATGCCTTTGGTAATTGGGTACAATCTTGTGCCGCTTCCGCCAGCGAGGATGATTCCTTTCATTATTAAATTATTAGTTTTTAGTGGTTAGTTATTAGTGATTAGTTTCTTAGTAAGGCTTACCAACTAAAATTCAGCCTTAGAATTATTAGTTTCAATAAACGCTCAAACCTATTATTTGGAACTATAAACTATACTTAAATTGGGACGCTGTCGTGCATCAACTTTCCGAAAGCTTAAAGCATTCGAGAAGTGTAAGGCCCCTTAATCAAAATATACAGTAGCGCTTATTTCGTTAAACGTAGGCAGCACACTGTCTTTATCTGACAACAAAACTTCACTAGCGTCTATTTTCCAATCGATTCCAATGGTGGGGTCGTTGTAAATTATTCCGCCTTCGCTGGCTTTATTATAAAAATTATCGCACTTATAAAAGAAAGTAGCGGTGGGGCTTAATACCACGAAGCCATGACCGAACCCCCTGGGTATATACAATTGGGTGTGGTTGTCTTCGGTTAGTTCTACAGCTACGTATTCGCCGAAGGTGGGCGAGTCTTTACGTAAGTCCACTGCCACATCTAAAACAGTGCCTTCTAATACCCTTACCAATTTGGCCTGAGCGTGTTCTCCTTGCTGAAAATGCAACCCTCTTAGTACCCCTCTGGTGGAGCGAGACTGATTGTCTTGCACAAAAACAGCCTTTGCACCAGTGAGTGATGTAAACTTCTGTTGATTGAAACTTTCAAAAAAATAACCACGGCTATCAGAAAATACCGTGTCGTATATAATAAAGCAGCCGGCTAATTTGGTTTCTTCTACTCTCATCCTTATTATCTATTTGAATACATTGATTGGTAATAATTCTGATAAGCACCACTAGTAACATTGGTGAGCCATTCTGTATTTTCTAAATACCAATCGATGGTTTGTGCTAGCCCTTCCTCAAAAGTTACCGAAGGTTTCCATCCGAGTTCTTGGTTTAGCTTGGTTGCGTCAATGGCGTACCTGCGGTCGTGACCTGGACGGTCTTTTACGTAGGTAATCAGTTGTTCACTTTCGCCAGTTTCGCGGCCCAACTTTTCATCCATCAATTTGCAAAGCAATTTTACCAAATCGATGTTTTTCCATTCGTTGAATCCACCAATGTTGAAGGTGTCATCTACTTTTCCTGAATGAAAAATTACATCAATAGCTACTGCATGGTCTTTTACAAACAGCCAATCGCGGGTGTATAGGCCGTCGCCATAAACAGGCAAAGGTTTTTTGTAAATAATATTGTTAATGAAAAGTGGGATTAATTTTTCAGGGAAATGAAACGGCCCATAATTATTAGAACAGTTAGAAATGACTGTTTTCATGTGGTAGGTTTCTGCATAAGCCCTTACAAAATGATCGGATGCTGCCTTACTTGCAGAATAAGGTGAGTTGGGGTGGTAAGGTGTGGTTTCGGTAAACAATCCTTCTGCACCTAGTGCACCATATACTTCGTCGGTTGATACGTGGTAAAACAAATGCTTCTCTAATTCACCTGCCCACTTGGCTTTTGCTACATTTAGTAGGTTTACAGTGCCTACAATGTTGGTATATACAAAATCGAGCGGGCTTTCAATGCTTCTGTCCACATGGCTTTCTGCGGCCAAATGAATCACATCCGTTATTTGATGGGTATCGAAAACTTGCTTTAGTGCCGCTACATCAAGTAGATTCACTTTTTCAAAAGCATAGTTGGGGGATTGATCAATATCTTTTAAATTCTCTAGATTGCCAGCATAGGTTAGTGCATCTAAATTGACAATTTTATACTCAGGATATTTGTTTACAAATAAACGAACCACATGACTGCCAATAAACCCAGCGCCACCAGTAATTAAAACATTCTTCATCGTTAAAAAATTAGTTCTTATTTAAGGCTGTTTTATAAAATAATTTTGTCCTATCAACTTGAGCTTGTAAAGAAAAGTGCTTTTCGGTAAACTGATGCGCTTTTTGCCCAATTATTTTTCTTAGTGCAGCATCATCGGCCAACAAAGCTAATTTCTGGACTAATGCGTCCACATCGTTACTGTTAATTAGATAGCCTGTTTCGCCATCCACAACCACATCTTTCACCCCACCCACATTCGTAGCAATAACTGGTTTGCCACAAAATTGTGCTTCTATGAGCGATAGTGGTGTTCCCTCGTTAAAGGAAGTAAGTACGATGATGTCCAAAGAATGATGCACCATAGCAATATCCTGTATCCAATCGGTAAAATGGAAATGCGAAGGTGATTTTTGCCCCGCTGCTGTATCAATCAAGGCTTCATTATCTTGGACATATTGCGCTAGCTGTGGCCGCATATCGCCATTGCCTACAATAAAAAAATGTAGGTGCTGGTATTTCGGTTGATGGAGCAGCCGCAAAGCCGCATCTAAAAATAGTTGGTGGTTTTTTATGGGTACAATTCTGCTGATAATCCCAATTTTTATGGCACCAATGCTAGATGGAAAAAGCGCATTGAACCGCTCCTTTTTTTCCTCAATATTTTCTTGAAAATATGCTTGATTAATTCCTAGGGGAATAATACTTATTTTATCTGCCGCCGCAATGCCATAATAGCTGGATAATTCTACTTTTTGGTGGGGGCTTAGTGCGATGATGTGGGTAGAAAGCTTGGCCAACAGCCGTTCTAACAGTATAATCAACCTAGTCTTGAATGGGCTGTAATAAGAATGAAATACATGCCCATGAAACGTGTGTACAATCACGGGTACTCGGCATAAAAATGCTACTACCCTGCCAATAAACCCCGATTTGGCCCCATGCGTATGTACGATATGGGGTTTAAACTGATACATGATACGCAGCATAACCCAGAGTGACACAATATCTAAAAACGGGTTGACCGAGCGGCGCAAAGAAGGTATTTTTTTTACTTGTAGGTGGGGGTAATTGTTCAAGAGATAGGTAGCTTCTACCTCGTGCGTTTCTTTTTCGCCGTGGATAAAAAGGATGTCATAGTCATAATGCAAAAAACCAGCTATTGATATTAAATCAACAGCTGGTCCGCCTATCACTAATCTATTTAAGAAAATTAAAAGCCGTTTTTTGGGATATTCTTTAGTTCCAGTCATTATCCTTTATGTCGTTGAAAACGGATTGTATTCCATCTTCCAGCTTAATGGAAGCTTTCCAGCCAAGATTGGTTAGCTTGGTTACGTCCATTAATTTTCGTGGTGTACCGTCGGGTTTTGAGGTATCAAATACCAATTCACCATCATACCCCACTACTTTTTTTACAATTTGTGCCAATTCTAAAATGGTTACATCTTCTCCCCAGCCTACGTTTACCAGGCCTTTGTCGTTGTATGAATCCATTAAGAATAAGCAAGCATCTGCTAAATCATCTACATGAAGGAACTCCCTTTTGGGTGTTCCAGTACCCCACAATTCTACCGAAGCCACAGCGTTTTTCTTTGCTGTAATGAATTTGCGCAACATGGCTGGTAAAACATGCGATTTCTGTAAGTCGTAATTATCATTAGGTCCATACAAATTAGTGGGCATGGCCGAAATGAAATTGCATCCATACTGAGCCCGATACCCATCACACAATTCAATACCAGCAATTTTTGCAATGGCATAAGGTTGGTTGGTCGGTTCTAAGTAGTCACTAAGTAGGTATTCTTCTTTTAGCGGTTGAGGCGCTAGTTTAGGGTAAATGCAGGAAGACCCTAGAAAAAGCAGTTTGGTTACTTTATTTACATACGCTGCATGGATAACATTGGCCTCCATCATCAGGTTTTCGTAAATAAAATCTGCACGATAGGTATTGTTTGCCACGATACCGCCCACTTTGGCGGCAGCTAAAAACACATAATCGGGTTTTTCGCTTTCAAAGAATTGGTTTACGGCATCTTGATTCCGTAAATCCAATTCTTTAGAAGTTTTGGTAACAATATTGGTATATCCGTCTTTTCTAAGCCTTCTTTCAATTGCACTACCCACCATACCTCTATGGCCGGCTATGTATATCTTAGAATGCTTTTCCATTATTCCATTTCATTTTTAGGTGCAAATCCATGATCTCTCAAGTGTTTTTCTTTCTTGAAAATCGACAAATCGCTTGCTACCATTTCTTTTACCAAAGCTGGTAAATCGTAGGTGGGTTTCCAGCCTAGCTTTTCATTGGCCTTAGTAGGATCACCAATTAATAAATCTACTTCTGTAGGGCGATAGTATCTAGGATCTACTTTCACCACTACTTTTCCTATCAACAAATGGTAATCGCCTTTGATGGCAGTGATGAAGCCTTCTTCGTTTTCTGCTTCGCCTCTAAAGCCAAGCTCGATACCTACTTCGGCAAAAGCCATTTTCACAAATTCCCTAATTTCTGTGGTTATACCAGTAGCTAATACATAATCTTCAGGGGTTTCTTGTTGTAAAATCAAGTACATCCCTTCTACATAATCTTTCGCATGGCCCCAGTCGCGCTTGGCATTTAGGTTACCTAGGTAAACGATATCCTGCATACCCAAAGCAATTTTAGCTACCGCCCTAGTAATTTTTCTGGTTACGAAGGTTTCACCTCTTTGTGGGCTTTCGTGGTTAAACAAGATACCATTACAAGCATACATACCATAAGCTTCCCGATAGTTTACGGTAATCCAATAAGCATACATTTTCGCTACTGCGTATGGACTGCGGGGGTAAAATGGGGTTGTTTCGCTTTGTGGTACTGCTTGTACTAAGCCGTACAATTCTGAGGTAGATGCTTGATAAACTTTTGTCTTTTTTACTAAGCCTAGTAAACGGATGGCTTCCAAAATTCTGAGGGTACCGATTCCGTCTGCATTTGCGGTGTATTCTGGTTCTTCAAAACTTACATGCACATGGCTCATTGCCGCTAGGTTGTAAATTTCGTCCGGCTGTACCTCTTGGATAATTCTGATTAGATTGGTACTGTCGGTTAAATCACCATGGTGCAACACCAAATGGCGATCAGGAATATGGGGATCTTCGTAGAAATGGTCAATCCGCCCGGTGTTAAACAAGGAACTCCTTCGTTTAATCCCATGAACTTCATACCCCTTTTTTAACAGCGATTCCGCCAAATAAGAGCCGTCTTGGCCCGTAATACCCGTGATAAGAGCTTTCTTCATACTGAATGGTTTAGTTAAATGTGCTGCAATTATAAGAAAATTGAACTGTTGAACAAGATTTTTGCCCCATTAAAACAAGTTCGAGATTTTTTTCTGTATAAAAATGTATTGGTTGGGACTTATCATTTATTGATTTTATTTAATTAATTTATCCAAGAAATTTTCGCCGAATTATCCACTTTGTATTAGTTGATTTGAACTTCCCACACACAATACCTTTATTTTGGGCTTCATTATACCTAACTAGCACCTGAATGAAGAAATTTCTTCGCATTTTTTACTCTCAAATTTTCAATTCCTTTTTCCCTTTATTAATTGTTTTTATCCTTTTAAAACTAAAAACCAAAAGCGAAGTTGCCCAAATATTTCTGCTGATAAATTTTGCCAATGTTTACCTGTTGTTTACAGATTATTCTGCAAATCTTCATTTTATTAAAAATGCCATGTCGGCAGGTGGCATAGGTACTACCACATCCCCCATCATTATAAAAGACTTAGAACATTACTTAGGCATTAAAACATTGCTCTTTGTAGCTGGCTTTTTTGTTTGGGTACTTATTTGCGTGAATGTACCCCTTTTGAGTAATGAATTATGGGGCAGTATTAGTGCCTATCTTTTTATAGTGGGTCATAACCTCAATTTTTACTGGATGTATATGAGCAGCAAAAAAGAACATTTGTTTATTGTGTCCAACTTTGTTGCACGCCTTACTTTATTGCTATGTCTGCTAGCGTTCATATATCTTGAATTAAGTCTCACCTTCCTTATGTTTTTTGTGGGTTTAACAAATCTGTTTTTGGCCTTGTTTTTCTTTAAAAACTTTTGCCGAATCCATCATTTAAAGGTAGGCTACTCCCTAGAGGTAATAAAAGCATCTACAACAGTAATTAAGGCGGACTGGCCATTAGTGTTTAATAACATTTTATTGATGAGCCCCAGCAATTGCCTTACATTCTTTATTGGCTATGTAAAAAATACAGAGATGGTACTCGTGTATGGACTAGCCGAAAAAATGTTTCTGGCTTTTAGGGCCTTGCTAGGAGTGTTTGTTAGTAGCATTTATCCAGTGTATTGTGCCAAAGGAGGGGTTGCCCGACACAAATCTTTGGTTCTTTTTGGAGGATTTTATACCTGTGTCTTGTTGGGTTGTGGGGTAATTTATTGGGGGTCTCCCATTGTGCTTACTTATGTTCATTTACCCGAACAAGCAATGGCAAATTTTTACCCTTGCCTCCTCTTCTTTTTAGCCACGATTGTAGCCATCAGCCTAAATGTACCCTTTTACCTATGGCTAATGGTAAAGCACCAAATGAATACTCATTTAGCCACTGCGTTGCTATTTGTATCGGCTTTATTAATTGTGGGCATTTTTGCTACCTATATCTATTTAAACAATAGTGTAATTACGGTAACCCAATGTTTATTAGCAGCGGAAAGCCTTATTACTATTGCTTTTGTCACTTTGTATCTAGCAAAAAGGAAATCGTTGCTGCTAGTTGCAGCTCCCTAGTGCAAGGTGGTTAGTAACGGGAAATTCATTTCCTATATTGAATCTATTTGTGCCCGTTATTCTCTAAATGTGGTAAAATCTTGCACCAACTTTAGGGAATTTTAACTGCTTGGTATTTCGAGTGTATCTTTTTTTCCGTTTTAAGTGTAACTATTACTGCTTAACGCTTGCGCAAAATGAAACGAAAAACTTTCCAGCACCATTTTTTAGGCTCAAAAAACCGCTACGAAGTAGCCACTACTATATGGTTGCCAACCTTGCTTTGTTGTAGCACTATTTTTAGTTTGAAATATTGGCATATTTCTACCAGCAAAGCCACATCGAAAATATGGTGGTGTAAACACCGATTATTAAAATTATTTTCTGACCGTTCTTTAAATTGCTGTTTTGTTCCCGCCCTTGGGTCTAAACGCAAATCATGCAATTTCAATACTTCTTCGAGTACGGTAAGATCATCTTCACCAGTATTGTTTTGGTAGTCTTCTAGCAGGTGTTTAAAAGTAGTAGTGGGTCTTTTATGGTCAAAGTTGGATTCTTTTCTAGGTAAAACCAGTACTAACGCACCACCTGTTGGTTTTAATAGCAGTAACCAATTAGCTATGGCCTTCAAAGGGTTGGCAATGTGTTCTAAATTATTACAAGACAACACAAAATCGTAGCTTCCTTTGGGAATAATGGGAACATCTACCCCATCGCAAATAAACTGATGGCCTTTCTTGGCTTCATCGTAAGCATAGGTTTTTCCTTCGGTGATGTTTCCTTCCCAGGCGGTTTGGCTACTGAAGTTGCAACCGTCTACCTGCGCAGCAAAAGGATAAAGCGGCATCTGCCCATTCGCTTTAAACAAATCGCTGGGGCCGCCAATTTCTATGCCCTGCTTATTCAAGAATAAATGTTTGATGGACTCAATACCAGTGACTTTTGGACTAAAAAATTTCTCTATCGCAAATGCAAATACAACAGACGGTCTTTTACTTTTTATTATTTCAATCAGTTTCATTTTAGATTATCCAGTACAATTTTTTAGGGTATACTCCAGTTGATTTTAAGTAGAATATCTTAGGTGCCTACTTCTGAACGTGGTAATAATAGGATTAATGCGCTCAAAAAAGCTATTGTATCGGTGGAAGCAAAAAAGAACAACGGTTTCGATGGGCATGAAAATTTTTACTTTCTTTTTTGTTCCCAAACCTCAACAATTATGGCAATGATTCGTGTTATTCGATTTGTCTATTTGATAATTCCGATTATTGCTTACCAAAACAGGAAGAAAAACAACCCTTATTTGTGCATTTGAGTCATAATACCATCAAAATGGGCTTGCATAAAAAAAGGAGGCAACTCTTCTTTGCATCCTTTTATTTCAATTTTAATGATAATTAGTTTATTAATTTACTTATTTCAGGGCTAGGAGCACCAATGCCCGCAGAATTTTGAGCTAGAACAACTACCGTTATTGTAGCACCGATTGGCAAATTATTGATTTCCTCTTTTAATTTACCCTTAGATATTATGATGACGGGGTCGGTACTCGGGGCAATTTTCAAGAAACTGCCTTCAACTGTTATTTTTGACACTTGCCCTAAAAAAACAACATGAACATACGATTTGGCATCAGTAACTTTCTTGGTTTTAATTTTTAGTTTTCCATTACCAGGCGTGTTTAACATTGGCGCAATTGCAGTGTCAGGTACAGATACACTTTTTTTCTCGGTACTAGTAGGATCGAAACCTGCTTTTCCAATTATAACCGCATCACCATTTGCTAGTGTGGAAACATAAGGGGCTAATTTTCTGAGAAACCCGTCTAGATTAATAAATGAGTTCGTGTATTCTAACTTAGCCAGCTTACCGTTCTCACGTCCATTGTAACCTAGCTCTGCCCTATCTATAGCAGCCCCAAATTCTTTTAGGTCAATTGGTGGTGTCTTGAACAATGTGGCATTGTCCGTAATGCTTTGTAAAACATTTTTGGCCTTTACCAACATGGGTAAGGGAGCCTTTTTCTTCCAATTAATCTTTACTTCTTTCATTTGTCATCATTTAAGGAGTGGTAAGTAATTTTATTTTCGCTTATGCAAAAATATTACCTACACAAATTACTTGGATAACAAAACCCATCCACAAAAGTTGAAATTTGAGTTAAAAAGACTAAAGATTTTTTTTTATTAGGTCGGAAGGTTAAAAACTGCCCATTTTCAAAAAACAGTGCATTACACCTTACCACATTCTAGCAATTGGATAATTTTTATACCATCACCATGTTTAAATGAACCTATCAAATAGCATGCATTGCATAATTAATCCATCAATTAAATACGCAAAACCACTTAGCCATCAATTACTGAATCGAACCTTACTTTATAGACGCAATTAATCCCTGCTCTACAGTAAGGTTCGATTCAGTGGGGTGCATAAAAGTTTTTCGTTTTGCCCCTCGCCTTTCGGAGAGGGGTTGGGGTGAGGTTAAACTAATAACTGCGAAAACTTTTATGCACCCATTCAGTGTTAGTTAGTACGAAAGCACATTTTAACTTGCTGTTAAATACTGAATTTATGGTGGCAACAAAACTTATATAGTTATCTAGATATTTTTCTACCAATTAATCCTCACTTTTCATTCAATGATTTATTATGAACTAAGGATTACATTACTTCTGATGCTTTTAATTCTCGCTTTTCTGCTTTTATTAATTGTTGTGTTGGACTTTGTAGGTGCTTTGTATTTCAGGAACAGGCTTTTTTCTTAGTTAGGCACGAACCCTGCTCAATAAGGTACAAGCCATGTCTTGTTAGGTACGAGCCCTGCCTAATAAGGCACGACCACTGCCTTATTAGGCACAAGCCTTGCCTTATTAGTCACAATCCCTGCCTTATTAGGCACGAGCCTTGCCTTATTAGGCACGAGTTCTGCCTTATTAGGAACGAGTCCTGCCTTATTAGGAACGAGTCCTGCCTTATTAGGAACACGATAAGGTATTATGGGTTTGCTGGAAAATGATATGCTGGATGCTAGAAAAATATTTACTGATTAAAAGTATATAAACGATAAAACCACCTATAGGTGGTTTTATCGTTTATATACTTAGTCTTAACTTTCAAAGAAAACAACAATTTCTTCTGTTAAGTAACAATTTGATTTTTCAAGATTGTTTCGGAAATATAACATTTGTTATGAAATAAATCTGAGTCATAATTCAGTCATTGAAGTGGCAAATGATAATATTTAAGCAGTTATTGTAGTTAATGATAAATCTAATTAAAGCCGCATAATATTTACTTAGCAACGATAATTTAAGTTCTAAATCCCAAAAATTTTCCCGATACTCCTTTAAATCCATCCGACCAACCTCTAAAAATGTATTTTAGATAGGTTGCTTTTTTATTTACGAAAAATAAAAAAATGATGACCCTTGATACAGAATAAAACACCTCTCTCACTTTATACTGCCAATCTATATAGTCGGTTTTAACCATAAAGACAGAATTTCTTGCCAAATAATACCTGCGCAAAGGACTGTGAATGGATATTTCTCTACCAAACATTTTCAATCTGTCGTCCCCCACTTGATGAACCATCGTGGCATTGGGGATGGCATAAGAAGGAAATCCATGGTAGGTAGCGCGAAAACTCCATTCAATATCGATATAATCAATAAAAAATGATTCCCTCATGCCACCTACTTTTTCAAAAGTGGTGCGAGGAATAAGCGACCCAGAAGCTATTAAAAAGGAAGCTCTAACGGGTTCAGTAGATCCTGGTTGGGGATAAAGCTTTATTAATCTAAAACCCTTATAGACAGAAATAGGATAACTGTTGTTGGTTCGAGGATCCATATACACCGGGCCAAGGGCACCAATCTTTATCCCTTTTCGGGTCATTTCATCATATGCACCACCAAGGCGGTTCACCATTTGTTTGTCAGGCTGGCTGTCGTGGTCAAATAATAAAACACCTTCTATTGCAGGATCGCTAAAAACTTTTTCTATCCCTTTATTCTGAGCATGTCCAATACCCATGTTTTCTTTCAAATCAATGATAGAAACATTGGAAAAAGTAGCAGCAAGTTGCTGTACATCCTCTAGATTATTACTCCCATTATCTGCAAACACAACTGTTGAAACAGATGCAGTGATATTTTCCACTAATCCTTGCAGTACCTTAATGTTCGGGTTGTAGGTAACTATTACTGCGCCTATTAACATGAAAATCTAACTTTGTAAAGAGTAAAATAAATAAAGAAAAATATATCCAATTAGAAACCCATCGAAAATATTGGTCATCAAAAAACTGCATAATCAACGGAAAAAAAAGCAAAGCATTTAGGATAAATGAACCAAAAAAACCTTTCTTAGCTCTAATATATATGTAGCAAGTACCAAAACCTAAAATAAGAGGTAACCAAAATACGCCTGAAATTCCAAAATCGGAATAGTATGGCTTTATGTAAGAATAGACATTGGTTGGCAGAGGCGTGTAGGTATATTGTAATAGTACAGGCGAAATAGGAAAAGAAAAACCGATTTTATTTAACCAAATGTAGAAGACCCTAAAAGTTTGGTAACCAAAGAAGTGATTGGTGCCATGAGACACCATGGCCAACCCCGGCAAAGAGGTAATACTGTAAATTAACAATACATCAATTAAGAAACTTGTGTCAGAACTACCTGTTCTGAGTAAAGTAATTCCTAGAAAAATCAATACAATTACTAATAGTGAGTAAACAACTTTCGCTTTACTAATTCTATTTAACCAAATAAGTGAATACAATAACGCGCTAAAAAAGAATAGAAAAGCAGCTTTTGCGCCCAGCAAGGAGGTAAAATAAAAAAAGAGAATGGAAAAAAATGCCATTCTCTTTTTAAACTGTTTCTTAGTAATGTAATATAGAAGTAGGTAGATTGACAACATGAACTGTATCAACCCAAAAATGCCATAATTTTTACCATCATCATCCGCAAGATTTTGCCGTATATCCGCTAAGTTAGCGATAGATAAAGATCCAGATGTTTTTACAAATAAAATAAATGCAACAAAAAGAATACTTAAAAAAAATGGATAACTTAGTATCACATTGCCGTAAACCAAATCTTTTATAGAAGTATTTATAGGGACAAATTCATTGATACTACTTTTCTTGGAACACAAGAAACATATTATCGATCCCAAAGAAAAACCAATAGATTGCAATAAAATCAGAAAATCAACCTTTTCAACTCTTACATAATAAACGTCTATATTTAGTTGCAATAATGCAAAATAAACCAACCATAATATAGATTGAAAAACAGCAGGTGCAAGTAAGGTTTTATAAATCCAATAATTAAAAATAAATAAACCCAATAAAAGTATAATCATCAATTAATTATCAACAGAGAAAAGAACCACTTAGTGCTATGAATTATACCTAGATTTTTCAACTGCCGATGCAATAATTTGATTTAATTGGTCAGTAATTATTTTATGGCTGTATTTTGATTCGTAATAATTTAATGCATTAATGGACATCTTTTCAATAAGATTATCGCTATAGTAACGAATGATGTGATTTGCAAGGGCTTCAGCGTCACTCACCTGAATTAAATTTCCATTATAATTATCTACAATTATTTCGTTTATCCCACCAGTATCTGTAGCAATAATGGGTTTTCCCCAGCATTGCGCTTCAAGTAAGGATAATGGCAAGCCCTCATAAAAAGTAGGAAGGATAACAATGTCGGAATTTTTATAATAAAAATCGATTTCTTTTGTTGCTCCAACTAATAAAATCTTGTTTTGCAGATTTAATTTTTGTATAGTTCCCTCAATCTCATTTCGCTTAGGACCATCACCAGCGAATACAAATTGAATATTCTCTATTTTTTTAGAGTCTAAAATTAATTTTAAGGCTTTTAATGCAGTTAAATGATCCTTTTGGCTTCTAAAACCCGCTACCATTAATACTTTATAACTTAACTTAAATTCAGTATCTCTAGCAGTATTAACATTAACTTGATGTAAATTAGGACAAACAAAAACACGTTCTTTGAATAAAGGTAATTTTGAATAGCCAAATTTTCTAGTGTATTCTGAAACACAAATATAATTGTCGCTAATTTTTATTAGCCCCTTTTCAATTATGAGTGCCACTATTCTTTGAATAAAAGGGGTTCCGTTTTCGAATGGCCATCCTTGGACTGTAAATGCATTAGGGGTTTTTGTTCTATACCCAGCTATCCTTGCTACAACACCAGCTTTTGATGAATGGGAAATTACTAAATCGGGTTTAAACTTTTTAATGATTGCTTCTACATCAAGAATTGCTTTTCGATCTAAAAAAAAATTGTAGGAATTTTTTAAATCAGAAACAACAATTACCTCAACACCCAGAGTTTTGATTTCATTTGAAGCATCACCATCAGTGCCAGCAATTAAAAGGCACTCATGACCATTCAATAAGTGGTTTTTGATGCTCTCCACCGCATGGCGCTGGGCACCATACATTTCATGCATTTTGGTAATTACATGGATTATTCTCATGAACTATTGATAGGAAATTTATTAATTAATTTACTGGATTCAATTCCATTTCTCTTTTAATTAAAAAAAAACATGAAGCCAATAAACCACCTAAAATGGCAAACAATGCACCCATAAATAATCTTCCTTTTTTTTCATTGCGCAGGGGAAGCTTAGGAGTATCAATAATCTGTATCAATGGTGTTTCCTTTCGCAATGTTAGTTTTGCTATTTCCAAGTTTTTTAATAACTCAGTATAAAGAACTGAATTCACTTGCAAATCAATCTGCCTTTTCTGACTACTCGTTCTCAATGCTTGTTTTATTGGGTTGATGTTCAAATCGTTAATGGAGGCCACGTCATTAATACTACCAAAAAGCATTGCTTTTACAGAGTCTGTTTGTCGTTGCAGAATAGCAACATTGGCGGTATTTTTTTTGGTTTTGTAGGATGTATAAAATGTAATTGCATTTGCTGCTAGCTTTTCTACAAAATCTTTGGCAAATAACATATTCAAATCAGTCAACTTAATAAAGATAAAATCTAATTTTTTATCTACTTTATCTACAGCCAAATCGTTCAAAATAATTCCATTGGCAATACTGTTAAACAGACTGTCTTGTAAGCGGTTATAACCTAATTCTGTCTTCTTTGAAAAACTTATTTTCCCAATTTTAGGATCATCAGCCCAAAGTTTATATAAACCATGATTAATAACATATTGATCAATAAATAGAGTATTCCCATAGGGAGAAAGTAATGTATTATCTACCAATTTTCTACTTTTCAGCAGTTCAACTAAGTTTTCTTCAGCAAAGGCACTTCCAGATCCTCCTCCAATATCAAGGCCGAATTGTGCTGCTATACTTGCGTAACCGCCCAATCCAGATCCCTTTTCATTTTCAGCAACAAAGGTCATTTCAGCGGTATATTTTGGAGGCTTTAACCATATATAAACAATGCCACCAATTGCGCACAATAGCGAAAACCCAATAATTGGTTTCCACTTAGTTAATAGAAAAAAGAAGGTTTTCCTTCCTTTTCTTATTACATCAACAATTACAATTTCTGAACTCATATTCTTGGTAACATTTGAATATTAGACACTTAATGAATGAGTTTTTTAATACCCCTGCTACCTTCTTAAAATCGCTATTACTACTCCTGCCATTGATGCTAGCGCACTAGTTAGTCCAATAATTTCAGTTGTAGTTAATCCATTTGATTTCTTTTCTGGAATCTTAGGTATTAAAATCTCTGAGCCAGGGGTTATTGGCGGATATCTCTTTACAAATAAAAAGTGTTTAATTCTACTAGCATCCCCATTTGGATAAAGCACATACACCTTTCTTTCCCTTGCATTATCTGTATAACCTCCCGCCTTGTTGATATAATATTTTAAAGACTCCCCTTTTTTATATACTACTTCAGAAGGTACCATAACTTCACCGT
The DNA here is from genome assembly GCA_027486835.1 of Chitinophagaceae bacterium. GTDB lineage: Bacteria > Bacteroidota > Bacteroidia > Chitinophagales > Chitinophagaceae > Parasediminibacterium. The sequence goes on along the minus strand of JAIXOJ010000036.1, from coordinate 76,287 downwards.
TGACTTTAATTTCACTATGTTGCTTTGGTATACTTAACACATCACCTTCTTGTAATAGAATGTCTTCCAAGCCTCTTGGGTTTGTGAGTATTCTACTTAAATCTAACCCCACCTTAATTGTTGGTTTGGTGTAGCTTTCAATCAAACCACTACTTGTATCCTTTAGTTGCTGTTGAATTTTTCGCACTTTGTCTTCAGACACTTTTCCTTCATTCAACATATTATTGACCCTAATAAGACTAGCTGCTTCAATAAATGCTTCATCGGTAATCCCCCCAGCGCGCTTCAAAAGGTTGCTTACACGCTCATTCTTTTCTGCTAAAATATAGTTTCCAGGAAATTTAACTTCTCCTTCCACTTTCACACTTATTTGCTCCTTATAATCTTTCTTGCGTCTTATTGATATTACATCCCAAGGTTGCAAAGGGATTTCATTACCCAATAATCTCAAATTCTTTTCTGCAGCAACATCAATGATTATGGCTGTTTTATTTTTACTGGAGTTATCATCACCACTTATTCGCCTCGCAATTTCTATATTTCCAGTTGCTGAAGCATCAGTAAACCCATCTGCTAAAAACAACAGATCGTTGAGGGTGATTCCCTCGAAATAAGGATATAGTCCTGGCTTTCGCACTTCGCCTTCTAAAGAAATGGAATATTTTTCTTTATACGCTGAAGCCTCTTCAATAATAATTTCATCATTCTTCCATAACTTAATGTCGGTACTTGTTTTTGTAACAACCCCATTTACATCAAATGGTATAATTCTCTTGGTTAAATCAGAGTCATTGGTTCTCACAATTACCCCCCTCTCCCTAAAAGCGTCATCTTTCAAACCATCTGCTTTCCTTATTAGCTGTGATAAGAGTAACCCATTCTCATATTCAAATACGCCCGGCCTATACACAGCACCGGTGATGGTAACAGTATTAGCATACCTATTTAGTATCCTCCCAACTTTAACCGAGTCTCCTCTTTTAGGATAATAAGCATCAAAAGATTGTTTTAAAACATCCTTTATTGTTTTTTCTCTATCCGTAATCTGTTTGACTTGTACAGATGCGGTGTATGCCTCATTCGTAAACCCACCTGCAAAATCAATTACTTTTTTTAAACTTTCGTTTGGGAGTACCTCAAAAATACCTTCTCGTTTCACTTCTCCCATCAAGCTAACTTGTACTTCAGCTGTAGGTACTCTTACTACATCTTGATCCTGCAACCTAATGTTTTTTGTCTGATCTCCCCTAAGCAAAAAATCATAAGCGTCTAATTTGATAATTTGCTTGTTGTTTCTAATTAACTCGATTTGTCTAAAAGATCCTTTAACAGTTGGACCTCCAGCCGCATAAAGTACATTGAATAGTGTTGATAATGAGGATATGCTATAAGACCCTGGTTTCTTTACTTCTCCAATTACAGTTACCTTAATACTCCTTATTTTACCTAAGCTTACTTGTAATTGTGTTTGCCCATTGGCCAAGCTTGAGTATCCCCCAACAGTTAGTTTAGCTTTAATTCTTCCTATTGCTTGTTCGATACTTAATCCATTTACAGGAATAATACCAATATAAGGAATACTGATGCTTCCCTCCGGAGAAACCATCAAGTGATAATTTGCTTCCTGCGAACCAAATATGTCTATAACTAATTCATCATCTGGCCCGATAGTGTAATTCTTTGGTGTGGCAATACGCAGATTAGGTTCGAAAATAGGTGTAGGATTATTAAAAAGCTCACTTCCAAATACGGTGTTTTTAAAATCTCGGGTACTTTCTAAATACGGTTGCGGATTTAAATAGGTACCTGAATCAACAGAAATACGATTAATCGCTTTGCTAGAAATACTATTGTTTTTTTGAGAAGAAACATTGTTTAATGCAGCAAGCCGAAAACGTAACTTGCTTAGTTCTGCTGATGGAAGTCCTCTCTGTAATGCTAGTTGTTCTGCTTGGGTTTCATTCAATCCACTCTGCTGTATCTGTAATTTGAACTTACTAATTTCTTCATCTGAAAGCGCATCAACCTTGAAATTAGATAAATCTTTGTTCTTAAATATATCTTGACCCAATAGTGCATTAAAAGAAAGCAAAGCAACTAAGGATAAAAGAAGAAACCTACATCTTATCATCTTGAAATGTGCGAAAATAATCAAAAATCAGTTTTTGTTATTAAAAAATTGATTTACTTTTCTAAGTGGCTTTAAATAAAGGGTGTACCAATGAGGGCGCAAATTATTTATTTTCCAAGCTTTTCTGTCTTCGGCATTCGCCTTGAGCCTATTCTTCAATGAACTATTACTTTGTCCTCCCACCCTCATATGCACTAAAGTTTCGCTCAAATAAGCTGTTGAAACTCTGTTTTTATGGAGAAATCTCAGTAGTAATTCATAGTCAGCAGCACTTTTTAGCGACAGATTAAATAGTCCGTACTTTTCATAGACCCCTTTTCTAACAAAAAAGGTTGGATGCGGCGGCATCCAACCTTTTTTGAAACTATTAGGTTTGTATGAACCTGCAATCCAAGTTCTTTTTACTATTTTAGTGTTTTCAATATCAACGTATTTTAAGTCCCCATAAACAGTATCAACGTTTAGATCTTCAAATAAAGTAACAACCTTTTGAATAACAGAATTATTAGCATAAAAATCATCGGAATTTAAAATACCAATAATTTCACCATTAGCTAGTTTAATGCCTTTATTCATTGCATCATAGATACCTTTATCCGCTCCTATATGGATGCTTCCTTTATGTCCACTTTTTTTTACAATATTAATCGTTTCATCACTAGAAATCCCATCTACAATGATGTGTTCTATCTGTGGATAAGATTGACTTTGAACCGAATCCAAAGTGTCTTTTACTGTTTTAGCACTATTAAAGGTTGCTGTAACTATTGATACAAGCATTTCGATTTCTTGATAATTAAAATTTAATTCTAGCTCTCCTTAGTTATTAATTATTCTATCTCGGACTTTAACCGCAGGATTTCCTTGATAGATTGCGTAAGCGTCAAGATTTTTAGTAGCTACAGATCCCACTGCTAAAACCGAATGGCTATGGAGGGTTACATTCGGACAAACTACAGACCTTGCACCAATCCAAGAACCATCTTGTAGATGAATTTTTCCAACCATTAAATCAAAGGTTTTCTTTGAATAATTATGATTACCTGTGAGTAACATTGCACCTTGAGATAAACAAACATTATCTCCAATTACTACTTCAACCAGATTATCTATCCACACGTTTTCACCAATCCAAACATGATTTCCAACAGATAAAAACCAAGGATATTTAATACTAACGGAAGGTTTTATGGTAACGTTTAAACCAATCTTAGCCCCAAACAAACGAAGGATATATATTTTCAGACCGTTAATAACAGAAAAATCGTTGTTGAAAAATAATGCGTTGACAAATACCCAAAGGGTTCTCTTTAGAAATCCTCCTGGCTGATACCAGCTATTGTCATACAAACTAAAATCACTCTGACCGCTTTGCATTCTTTAATTCGTCAATTTTAATATCAACCAAAAGTCTAAACCAAAAAGCATGTAAAAAATGAAAAATTATACCTGATTTACCGTCTAGAAATCCTAATTGGAAAATAAATCTTTGAAAGAAATAAATAAAAGGTCTAAAATACAAAGGCAATTTCCACCAAACACTCTTTAAAAAAGCTTTCTTTTCGTCAGGGTTACCAAAAATTCTAGGTTTAATTGTTTGAGAACGTAACTGCTGCATACGTTCAAACTCTTCTTGCGCTACTAAATCGCTATAGCGGTTATGTTTATTTATCCAAAAAGAAATTTGATTCTCTTTTAGATTTTCCTCCACCAAATATCCCTTGTCCCAGATTACCGTTTTTCCTTCAACAATAAATCGGTGATCCATATTTTCATTCAAATCTGAAAACCCTTTTCCCACCCGGAACATTTTAAGTAGGTAGATTGGGAAATATCCTCCATGTTTTAGCCAATGACCTTTAAAAACATTTTTTCTGTTGAAGTAAATGCCATTAATGTCTTGATAATTCTCAAGATCAAACGTGTTCAACATTTCAAATAATCCTATTGAGACTTCTTGATCAGCATCCAAACAAATTAACCAAGGTGTATCTATGGGTATCGTATTTAAAGCAAAATGCCATTGCTTTGGATGATTCTCAAACGCATTAGTATATACTTTACATCCATATGAAGTTACAATCTCAAGTGTTTTATCAGAACTACCTGAATCTACAATATACATTGGTGCATTTAGCCTAGCTATTGAATTCAATAAACGTGGAATATGCACCTCTTCATTGTAGGTTAGAATGATGAAAGAGAAATAACTGGATTGATTATCTTTCATTTAACTTATTAGTTTAATACTTTTGACTATATACAAGTTGTAAAATTCTTTTTTGTAAAAATGGATACAAAACACGCTCAATAATAGCTGCTACTCCAATGCAAACTAAAAGATAAACAATAAACCGGACGAATTCATTATGAATAGCAGCATTTAAATAAGTAGCATTTGTAACAAGAAAATAATGCGTAATATAAATGCCAAAAGAAATACTAGCAAAAGGTTCAAAAACTTTAAAAATTAAATCAAAGCCTATCCATTTTATTTGTTTCCACAAAAATGAACCAACCAATACAAAAATGGCAAATCCAAAATGCCTTACTTCCAAAAATGGACTAACTCCAATATTTAACGCATTTGTATAATTCGCATATAGTTTGCCAAGCAAAAGGATAAAGCAAAAAAATACAAATACCAATGAGATAAAAAAATCATTATCAAATGTCAAACTATCTTTCTTATATTTATTTGCACAAAGAACACCCAACAACCAAATTTGTAAATAAACAAGCTCCCTTAAATAGAAGACAGGGTTATAAACATAAAATATAGTAGCAAAGCAACTTATAAATTGTAGATATCTTATCGACTGCACATTACAACACTTAAAAGCAAAGAAATATATCATATAAAACCACCACTCATAAGAAAGCGACCATAAAGGAGTATTCCCCATAATTGGATTACAGAAAACGCCAGGCTTTAATGCCGAGACATCTTGTAACATAAATATATTACCAAATATAACACGCATTGAAGTCTCGTAATATTGGCCTCTCTCAAAAAAGAAAAGCCAATAATTAAGTAAAACTGCAAAGAAGAGTGGAATGAAAATTCTTAAAAATCTTTTAAGAAAATACAATTTGAATGATTTATTTTTCGAATGCTCAAATGAAAGATGAATTACAAAGCCTGATAAGATGAAAAAAAGGATAACTGCCTCTTGTCCAAACTTAAATAAAAAAGCAAAATTCATTCCAAACAAAACTAATTGTTTCGAAAATGAATGATGGAATACTACATACAAAGCAGCGAATCCCCTTAATGCTTCTAACTTGTATAGTTTCAAAAAAAAAAATTAATCAAAACAGAAAATAACACTAAACAGTCTTATAATAGTTAATATAAGAATTGCACAATTTTTTTGAATCAAAATCTAGCAGTATTTGTTCATGTATAGATTCCTGTCTAGACAACCATTTATTTTTTCTGTTGACGTAATCCATAATTGATTCTGCTATTTGTACTTCATTCAACTCTACAACCCAACCAAAATTGTTTTCGTTAACATAATCACTCAATCCAACGTGCTTACTAACTATAACAGGTCTCCCAACGTACAATGTCTCTAATATAACATTAGCAAAATTTTCATTGTGCGAAGGAAGGATTAATAAATCAGAATTTATAATATCATAAAATTTCTTTCTCCACTCTACATTGCCTTTCCAATTGATATAATGATCAATTTTTAGTTCTTTGGTTAAATGTACCAAGCTGGAAATGTAATTCTTATCACCTGTACCCACAATGTTTAATTCAGCAATAACCCCAGAATCAATTATTAATTTAAAAGAGCGAAGCAATAATTCAATTCCTTTTTTTTTGTCAATTCTAGATATGAAAAGCAAATCCAATAAATCCTTGTTATTCTGCCTATTTCTTTCTTGGGTTGTAATATTCGGAAATTTCAAAAGGTTAGGTAAAGTAAAATATTTAACATCATGGCCAAATAAAGCTTTGATTTCGATTGCTTCTGAGGGCGCTGTGCAATGAAAAACTTGTTTTTTTAATACTTTTTTTGTAACCCACTCAAACAAAAATCCTTTTTTCAAAGGATTTCTATTATGCTGAAAAGAATAGTTTGAAAACATTCCTCTCGGAGATATTATAAAGCGAATCCGTTTCATGCTTAATATCCATGCTGATACAACCATTAAAATACTCCACCAACTATGCAGATGAACAATATCATAATGTTTTACATCTCGAAGAATCTTAAACCATAGTGCGGGTGAAATATGCGTATGGTCACCAGAAAGTCGTTTATGATAAATGACATTTACACCTTCGATACTGTGATTAATACCTAATGTTACATCTAAGTTTTTGATACCATTCGCATCGGTAGTGAAAACTGTAACCTCATTACCGGCCAACACCTGAGCTTCACAAAGTGTACTAACTGAATAAATAGGCCCACCATAAACGAAAGCAGGCTTATAGGAAGGAGTTATGTGAAGTATTCTCATTAAAATAATATAAATTAGGAATTATTTATTTAAAAACTTAATAAAACTGTCTAAATAGTACCTATTCAATAAATAAATTACTAAAAAAAAAGCTACCTGATCAGGTAGAAATTTATCCAATGCCTTTTCAAATAGATAGACAGATGAAAAACAAGAAAAAGCAATTGCATAGCCCCAGAGTTTACTTGAAACCATATCAATGACATGCTGATAAATATATCCAATTAAAAAACCAATAAACAATAGGGAAACATGCATCCCATATAGACCAAAATCAACATAACATTCAGCAAAATATCCAAGACTTATAGAAGTTGCTTTTTCTGCCCCTGTTATATTTAAACCTGTGTATTTTGCCGTTTTTTTTGAATCATCAATAGATTCCTTGTCCTTAAAAAGTACTCTAGGCATTGCAATTTTTAATAACGCTTCACCAATTAGTTTCCCATCCTCAAATGGTGCTTTTTCTGGAATATGCTTTATTGTAGCCGAAAAGTATTCAATATAACTCAAGCGACTCAAAAATTCGTCTCTGCCATCTTCGAATTTTTCAGCATCAACCTCTGATACCAATTCGTAAAGCTTATTTAATGACTCCGATTGAGAAACCTTACTAGATTGAGAAATTTCCCCCCCCGAAATAAAGGATCGGTAATCACCTTTTACAGATTGCCAATATATGCCAAAAACTATGGCAATTGTAGAAAAAGCAAAAAATAACAAAAATTGCCTCCAAGTTAGCTTTACTATTAGAAAGGAATAACAAATAGCAACACTAATAAAAAAGTCTTTAAATCCAGAAAAAAAACCAGTAAAACTTAGCACAAACTGAACAACCAACGCTACAATAAAAATAGTTTTTCCTTTATTAATCAAGTTAGCGATTAGGAAGAAAACAAAAAAGAATGACCACTTAAGTAAGGCTAATTTTGTACTAAACAATTGAATCCCCCCTATACTCCGACCAAATATCCAAACCACAGCTGAAATTGGTATCGAATAAAAAAATGCATAAAGAAAACGTTCATAATCCAATTGTTGAACATAGCCACGCCACTCATTAATTGTCGGTACAATTGCGCCACGTCTTGCATAAGAAATTCCTACAGACATTACTACCAAACCAATAAGAGAGGCAAAATAAGCACTAGTAATATTATCATTAAATTGAAATACGGATGCCATAGGAATCTTCAAAACACTGGTATCAAAAAAACGAATAGCAACTTGTATCCATTGTAATATTATCCCAAAAAACAAAACAGGAGGCTCATTGTCTTTCCACAGCAAAGTATAAATCAAAAAGAAAGAACCAGCCGCAGCAATACCTTCATAAAAGTTTTTACCATAAACACCCAGTATAAAAAAAATAAGGGAAATAAATATAAAAATAGAATCAAACTTTTTATGGACAAATCCCACTTATGCTTTATTTTTGCTTTTGATAAAAGGAGAAAATATTGAATAATCAATTTTACAAAAAGAGAACCGCATAGCTGCTAATCTTACATCAATCAAATAAAAAATAATTAAAGATATAATGGAAATGCCAATTTGATACAGTAGAGATACAGAATAATGTGAGAGCAGCAGCAATAAAGGATAATGAAAAGCATAAATAGCATAGCTACCCAACCCTATCTTTCTAAAAATAAAATTAATCACCATTTCAACATATTTAAGAGGCGGAAATAAATCTGGAAAACGGAATATGGTAATGATAAAATATAATAGAAGTGACAAAAGCCCTGACAAAGCGATGGTATTTATAGTTTCCGAATTTAATTTGCCTTGACCTATTATTAAATAAATAAATGAAAATATACCGAAAATAAATATTGATATTAGACATTCCCTGCTATTGTGTGTATAAATCCGGTTGAGCAGATAGCCTAGTATCCAAATACTAAAACTGCTAAAAAATGCAAACCAGGGTGTAAAAAAAAGTTTGTTTAAAAACGCCGATAGAACCCCCAAAAAAACACATAAACACAATTTTAAAAATACACTAACATTTGTAAATCGGCTATTAATGAAATAAACAAATGGGAATAGTATGTAAAAAAACATCTCGTAGGACAAAGACCAAAGTGGTCCGTTATTTCCATAAGGTGTGAACCAGCCAGATGGGTAAACGTATTTAGAAGTCTGAAGAAAAAATAAATTACCAACTAAATTTTTAAAGGAATAATCAAAATTTTGGTGTTGTCCCATTATCCACCCAGATGTCAAGGTAATAAACAATGCAATCCAATAAATGGGTAGCAACCGATTGAACCGCTTAAAGAAGTAATTATTCCAATTTTCCTTTTCTTTTAAGGATTTGCTCCCTATACTCAAACCAACGGATAACCCTGATAAAATAAAAAAGAAAATTACCGCCAAATGATTTTGATTGCCTAGGAAAAACAAGACTTTAACCAACTTTCCGTTTAGTGTTGCTATCATTTGAACACCTTGAAACACAACAAAATGGTGAATAAACACAACCAAGGCAGCTATTCCTCTTAAACTATCTAAAATATGGATTCGTTTATTCATATTCCTTCTGCAACAATATTAAGAATGGAATTGGCAGTTATATGCATATCCCAAGCACTAATCAATGTCTTTGAATTCTGACCCATTTTTTTTAATTCTAACTTGTTAGAAATAAGAAGTTCTAATTTCTCTGCAAATTCAGTTTCACTTTCAAAATTAAATAAATACCCATTTGAATTATTTATAACCAAATCGGTAGCACATCCTACTTTGTTACTTACTAAAATAGCTTTACTACATGCCATTGCCTCATTTACGGCCAACCCCCAAGTCTCACCAGGACCTTTTGAAGGCAAGCAAAACAAATCTGCCGCATGATAATAATTTGGCAATTCTTGTTGATTCTGAAAAGGTACGAAATGTACATTATGCATACCCTCGGACAATTGCCTGAGTTCATTTTCCAAAATTCCATTACCTACAAACAATAAATGAATGCCTTTCCTATTTATTGATTTAAATATTTCTAAAAGCAAAACTGGATTTTTCTTAGTCTCAAATTTACCTGCAAATAATATCAATATCTCTTCAGAATTAACATTTAAAGATGTGCGAATTTGTACAACCTTTTCCTCTTTATATTGAAGAGCAAATCTTTGGTTATCAATTGCATGTGGAGCAAAAACTAATTGAAGGGGTTTCAATCCATAATTCTCGAAATATATTTTGTTCTGTGTTCCACAGTACAGGGCTATGTCAATATGCCGATAGACCCATTTTAAAAACATGTTTTTTGCATACCCTCTAAACTTAGATTTTAGGTTGTCGGCGTTATCGTCCAAAAGGGTAGAATCCCCTCTGAATATAATGGGAATTTTTCCTTTAAAATAAGTTAATACCTTTAAATTGGTATAATAAGCCCATCCAAAAACTAATATACAATCAGGTCTATAATTTTTAATTTCTTGGATAATAGTAGGATTTTTTATTCCCCAAAAGTGATTACTACCAGGTTTTTTAGCTTTATTTTCCACAAATGCATATGGATACCCTTCCAACACTGGGATGTCCCATTCTACTACTTTGCCAAATCCTGGGTCAAATTTTTTAACAGAATCTTTTCCCCAAGTATAAAATACCATCAACTCCAATTCAATAGCTAATAGCTTGAAAATTGGCGCATAATATTGAATGGGATGTGTTAAAACAACTGCGAGTTTCTTTCTCAACAAATCTTTAAAAAATTAAGCTTGTAGTTAGACTAATTTTATTTTTGAGGATAATAAAATAAACCGTTTCTCAATTACTAAATAGAACCCATAAGAAATAATCAAACTTACAAATAGGGCAATTAATACAATGCTGGATCTTGCCACCTCACCATGAACAAAATTTGTACTTAAATTGATGACTCTTCCTCCAATGGGCACATGTAATAGATATAAAGAATAGGATATTGTGCCAAAAAATGCCAAGGGTTTAATGGTAATATTATTTCCATACAGGATAAACAACATAGTAAATGCAGAAGCTAATGTTGGTAATATTCCCTCCTTCCATAATATTAAACCCAATAAACAGAACACTATTGGAACTAAGATGCTAAATGTTATTTGATTCGTTATTTTTTTAAATAACACAATGCCAATTAAAAAATACAGTAAATACTTAAAAACGAAGAATTCTTGAACTATGAAAAATTTAAGTAAAACAAGACCAACAATTGTAGTAAAGAAAAGCCATGCTTTATTACTAGATAAAAATGGAAAAATTAAAGCCATAAGTATGTAATACTGAAATTCAATTGCAAGAGTCCAATAAACTACATTTATCCATGGTTTTCCTAAAATCCCAGATAAATATCCAAAATGATACAATACATCTTTAATGTTGAGGCTAAATGAATTTCCTTTATAAAATGGGGAGAGTGTGCTAATAAAATTTAAACCTAGGATTAGTATTATAGATGCAATATATGGGGGATCAATCCTGCAAATTCGCTTCCATAAAAAACGACCTCCACTTTTTATTTTATAATTCCCCAACATCATTGAATATGGGATAATAAACCCTGATATAATGAAAAAAATTTCAACGCCAACCCATCCTACCTTGAAAATTATTTTTACAACATTTTCGTCTGATAAAAATTTGCTACTGCCATTTGATAAATGAAACATAGTAACCAAAAATGCGGCTAACCCACGTAAAATATCAATGGAAGTTATTCGCTTATATTTCAATTTTTCTTAATCACTTTGTTAAAAAAAAGTACTTGGTTTTGAACCATCGCTTGTGCAGAAAATGCTGAAAATGATGATATATTATATGAAATTTGTTTAATTTCTTTAATTACCACATCAGCGATGAATGTGGTAATTTTATGGATATTAACATTTACGTCATCCTGAAATGTGCAAGTACAATTTTCAGGAACACAAGCATTCAGTATGGTAACAGCACTACTATTTTCATGAAAAATAGAAATCATCGGTTTTTCCATTAAGATGTAAGGATAAATCTTCGATGCCGTATATTGAGTGTCATTTGATCCTGGTATAAAGAGCATATTTGCTGACTGAAGTAGATTTAAAGCTTCATAAAATGGTAAACGATCTGTTTGTTCTACTACATATTTGCCAATGCCTAAAGATTCAGCCAACGGTGTAATTGTTTTTTTCCCGTTGCCTTTGACGGCATAACTAGTTCCTAGGAAATAGAAACGAATGTTACTGAATAAGGTTTCATTTAATGCTAGCCCATTTTTAAATGCATTAAAAAGTAGTGACAATGCCGCTTGCATGTCGTTTCCCCCTCTTCCAATATAGACTATATTGGTAAAACCCTTAGAAAAAAGATTAGTGGAAATACTGCAACGTTTTGCAATTTCTATATCTATTTGGTTTGCACCGAAAGTAATAACTACAGTCGGTATAGAATTTATACGTTTGTAACGAGATTGTAAAATTGTGATATAATCATTTGAAACACTGATGATACCATCTACCCTATTCATGGCAATTGGTTCCAACAACTTATTCAAACGATATGAAAACCAATACTTTTTCGGACGTAAATTTTTGGATAAAGATTGATAATAATCAGAATGCCAAGGATCCTGCATATCAATAATATAGGGAATGCCAAACTTTTTTTTCCATATTGCTCCCAGAACACAAACAGGAAATTGCGTGGTTGAAAAGTAGATTAAATCAAAGTTATTAACGTTGAGTATTTTTTTTACACTAGTGTAGTAATACCATAAAGAACGTAAAGCAATACTTCCAAGTCCCAATTTGGATGTATTTTTTTTTGACAACGCTTTAACTGAATGTATTTTAATTGTCTTCGGAAAACTCTCTAGTAATAATGGATCCTGTACTATATCAACGTACTGTATATCCACACAAACAATTTCTGCCTCCCAACCAAACTGCAGGAAATAAGGCAAACTCATACGAACGCGCTGCATGTCAGCAGCGTTTGCTGGAGGAAAATACGGTGAAATAATTAAGACTTTTTTCAAAAATTATTGCAGGTGATTCTACTAATTTAAACTTTTAATCAATGAAATATACTTGGTTGACTCATATAACCAATTGAATTGTTGTACACCCAGTTGAGCCGATTTAAGTTTACAAGCAAACAAAAATTCATGCTTGCTAAAATGCTGTAAGGCTTTAATTAATGATAGCATATCTCCAATATCATAGATCAATCCGACTTTTGAATTCTCTAAATAAAAATTCTGCTGAGCTTGTGTATTAGATAAGAGAACTGCAATTCCTGCTGATAAATAAGTAAACACCTTATTTGTTAAACAAATATCTCTGTTATAAGGTGTTTTCCGCTCCAAAGCAAGACCTACGTCAAATTGAGCGGCAAAAATGGGTACCTCATCAGGAGGAATCGGGGCATAAAAAAAGACATAATCCCAATTACAGAGTTGTTCAAAATAAATTTTATCCGAGTTGCTTATTTTTCCCAACAAATGCAATTCAATTCTTTGTTCACCTAATTCATTAATTGCTTCAATAATTTCTTCAAGTCCCCTTCCTTGTCCAATTGTTTGTGAAAACCAGAACAACTTTAATTGTTTTACAGAAGAGGAAGTTGGTGGTTTATTTACAACTGGATCGAATACATTCAAAATGGAGGCCACATTTCGCAGATAAATTTCTTGATAAACTTTTGCAATTAACGGACTTGCTGCAGTAATATAGGCAGCAAAAGGCAAAAAAGCATCCTCTGCTAATGAAGTCAATTGGTACAGTAAGCTATCCCGATTATCTGTAGATTCAGCCCTATGAAAATCCTCTGCATCAAAACCAAACCTAGCCTTTCTCTTTTTAGCAGCAAAGTAAGCAACTGGCAAAGCACCTAGGTTATGTGCTATAAAAATGTCCGCTTTGATATTAACCGCACACCCATATTCAAAAATAAAATTTCTATTGACGCAATTAGCTAGAATGAATGGATGCTTAGAATATTTAAACGAGAATTGAGCCGCTTTATAGATTATAGCACTACACCATTTAATTAATTTCGACTTTACATCTTGACCAGTCCAAACTATCACCTGATGTTTCCAATGATATTGATGAATGATTGCGTAATCATCTTTAACAAGATAAGGCATGTATTGTGTAAAAACAATTTCTACTTCAATACCCTCTTTCGTTAAGGCTATAGCCTCTTTAACCAATCTTGGATTAGTGGCTATATGACCTGTAGTAACCAAACAAACCTTTCTTATCAACCTTTTTTATTGCTATGCAGTTCGTTTAGCAAATTACTCAACCTTATACCATAGTTATCCCAAGTGAAATTGCCCGCTTTTTTAACTGCATTGACCGACATTTTAGTTAATAATTCACCGTTGTTATAAAGCATAGCTATTCTTTCGCTGATGGCTACCTCATCTCTAATTGGTACAATAAAACCATCTACCCCCTCTTCAATTACAGAATCACCACCTGAATTGGGCGTACAAATTATGGGGAGGCCACTTGCCATTGCCTCTAACTGTACATAAGCCATTCCCTCGTCTAAGCTGGGAAATACAAATACAGAAGCCTCATTATAATGTTTAACTAATTCATGGTGCGGTACTCGCTCAATATGTATAAACAAATCATCGAAAGGTCTTAATACAGATTCAAAACCAGTTTCAATCTTTCCTATAATTTTTCCTTCTATTTGGTAATCATTCTTTAATAACTGCAAAGCCTTTAGAAAATAAATGACTCCTTTGCGTGGACCTATAGAACCAACAAAAAGAACTTGAAATGCCTTTTTGGGCGTACTACTAGGTGTAAACAATTGCAAATTAACACCGTAAGGAATAATTTTACATTTTTCTGATACTATACCATTTGCTATGAAAGAACGAGCTACATGCTTGGATGGACAAAGAACTACATCGGCTAGATTCACTTCTTCTAATTCTCTCTGAACTATAAATTCTGGAGTTATTGTTTTAAATGTTAAACCAAGAGCCGCGTATTCTTCTGATAAAATTTCATTTTGAAATTTATTACAAGAACCACATTCTTCTACAATTACAATTGCCCCTTTCTTCTTTGCTTCACGAATCGATGCTAATCCAGACCATGCCCAAGTAATAAAAAAAGATGGTTTACCAATAAAAAAACTAGCCATTTTATCATACCAAATTGGTAAAACATATTCGAGCTTTTTAGCAAAAGGATGGAAATTTCCTATTATTTTTTTTAAACCAACCAAAAAAGCAAAAATAGGTATTAGAAAAATGACTCTTTTTTTATCTAAAGCGGTTCGGTTTAAATATTTTCTGGCAGGATGGGCTGTAATTACACGTTGCAACATACCATGTTGCTGAAGTTGATAAGACATGTAATCTGAATGAAACTTTGTTCCACAACTTACGGTAACTACTGGTTTTTGATTGTCCATTATAAACAAAATAGTTAGCTTGTTATTAAACTCTTATAAAGATTCAAATATTGATTGGCTATTACAGTGGCTGAAAATCTATTTTCGACAGATAACCGAACTGAAAATCTATTCAATATATCTATTTGATTAACGTAATTAATCATTCCATCTACATCATCACAAACAAAACCATTGTTACCATGTTCCACCACCTCAGGTACCGCACCACGCCTAAAACCGATAACAGGTGTTCCACAGGCCATGGCCTCAGCCATTACGATACCGAAGGGTTCTTCCCAAGTTATGGGCATTAAGAAGGCGGAACATTTTCCTAACAACTCATTTTTTTGTACATCATTTACCTGCCCTATATACTGAATATCATTATTTAAATGCGGTACAATCATTTGGTCAAAATAAGACTGTTTGTCAGGCGGAATATTTCCGGCTATAATTAATTTCCTATTAGTTTTTTGGGCAACTTCTATCGCTAAATCGGTTCCTTTTATGGGCTCAATTCGACCTAAAAATACCAAAGGAGCATCAGAGCCAACATTTGGTACAAAACTAAACTTCTCCATCTCTGTGAAATTATGGATTGGGTAAGCAGTAGCTACAGAAGAAATTTTATCGGAAATATATTTACTACAGCCTGTAAATACTAAACTTCCCGTTTTTGCTAAATGGTGAGCTTTACTTATCTGAGCAAGAGACGGTTCTCTTTGGTAACTCATAATTTTAGGAATTCCAAATTTTAACAATGGGAATAAGTACGCTAACCTGCTAAAACTATGTACTACATCAAATTTGTTTGTCAAGAATATGGAGGCTAACTGACCCATGTTTTTAAAAGTATCCCATTGGTTTTGACTTTCCTTACCTTTCCACCCAGAAAGCTTAACCGATACCTGTGATTCTGGATGTGCCATCAAATGAACTTCATGCCCTAATAGAGTAAATTCTTTCACTAAAGCATCAACAATTCTTTCAATACCACCATAGTGAACTGGCGGCACTGGAATTTCAGGATCGGCTGTAAGTAGTATTTTAAGTTTTTTATGCAACTTTATAATTTATAAAAAAATCAACCAACTAAATGTACTTTTTCTATCCATTTTGCAAATAACCTTGATAAAAGTATCATAGATATAGTTACAATTATCATCCACCAATATGTATTAGGTAAAACACCATGGTTTATTGTTAATAAATAACCATGTATGAAGATTAAAACAGGAGAGTGAATCAAATAAAGAGTATAAGAACCATTCCCAAAATAATGAAATGAATTCAGTTTCTTTATCAAAAAGCTTTCCGAATTCGCTTGTAGGCATAAAGCTAACAATCCGACGAAACCAATTCCCCAAAGTAAGTCAGACCAAATGGAATGTTCAAAGAATAATAGCGCAATGGGAATAATCAATAATAAACAAGATATTAATTTAAGTGTTCCAAACTTATTAAAATAAAATAATTCAGCTAATAGGACACCCATCCACCATATTATCATTTTCTGGAAAATAGCACTTAAAACTGGAAAATAAAAATTGGGCAAAACAATTTGAAAAATTAAAAAAAGTAATACCTGAATTACTATTGCCAATGTAACATTTCTACTATGTACCCAATAGAAAAATGGATACAACAAATAGAACCACCATTCATAGCCTAAAGACCACAAAGCCTTATTGCTACCGAAAGGCATTACTCCATTAACTAAATTTTGAAGATTTATTAGGTTACCAAGAAAATTAGTAATTGATGTATTTTCTTTGTTAATTACTAAAGAAAAATAAGATGAGCCAGTCCTATAAAATGAAAATCCACAAATTTTGTATCCGATGAAATCTACTACTCCTGTAATAAACAATGCCAATAAAAAGGGTGGATAAATTCTGTTTGCTCGTTTAATGATATATGCTTTCCAATTAATTGTTTTATTGCGTTTTAGCATTTTTAATACTGAAAAATGTATCACAAATCCAGACAATACAAAAAAAAGTATCACCATTTCATGACCAAATCTAAAAATAGAAAAAAAATAAGCTACATATTTTTCTAATAAGGAATGATTGAATTGTAACCTTTGACGATTAGAAAAATTCTCTGTTAACAACCATCTAGCATGATGCAGCAGCACATAAATTGCTGCTATGCCTCTAAATGTATCTAGAAATTTAGTGCTTTTTACATCATTCATTAGTATTCAAAACAGTAATAAGAGTGATAGAAAAATGAAGCTTTGTGATATTTATATTTAATTAGAACTTTATTGTAGTAATGCAAATACAGCTTTTAATCATAGGTATAAATTGATAAGCATTTATTTACTATAGCCGATACGCTTAATTAAAAACCTACCCATTGATTGAGATGGTTTCTCAATCAGATGAAAAAGCAGGTACGAAACTGCAACAGAACCAATTGACAGTAAAAAAAAATTTACAACATAATTAATCAATTCTTTCCAAACAGGAATATTTTGTCCAAAAAAATTACATAAGTTAAAGCTTTTAAAAAAGTGCATCATTGCATATTGAACTAAATAAATACTATAGCTAATTTTACCAAGGAACAAAGTGAAATTATTGATAAGAAAGGTGAATTTTGAACCACTATTAGCTAACAACCAAATAATTCCAGCAAACAGAATGGAAACAACAATATGCACCCTAAATAATGATAACTGAGCAAGTACACTTAGTAATGCTATAGACATAAGTAAAAAAAGAACCGACTGCAAATTATTGAAAGGCTTAAATATTGAAAAATACAATACAATTCCAATAGAAAATATCGGTAATTGATTGGGTAACCAAAAATAAAAATAAGATGCTGCTTCTGAAGCTGTATCTAACCTTAGAAATTTTACTAGATATATTAGTCCAAATGATCCGATCAGCGTAATCATAAAAAAAATAAGAGCCCCATTCGTATTTTTAATGTATTTAAATAGAACAGGTGCTAACACATAAAACAACATTTCTATGCCTATAGACCATCCACCAGGCACAATACTATTTATGTAGTGAATACTAAAACCATGAACAAAAAAAACATTTGCCCACACTCCATTATTGTAGTTGTTACCAATAACTGTATAAAAAATAACAGCAACATAGTAGAGCGGTGCAATCCTAAAAAAACGTCTTATTAAAAAAGGTATTGTTCTATTATCCCCATTGTCTAATGTATAGAAAATGGTAAATGAGCTTATGACAAAAAAAAGTTGTACTCCAAATTTTCCACCATCTAAAATATTCAATAAGGATGATGGGAGATGCAGTTGTTCTTTAAATTGCATAGCATGAACCATCAAAACCATTATTACGGCAACACCACGTAAAGCATCTAAATAGGAAAGTCTATTTTGATTAACCATGGGCGCAAAACTGTTTTACTTGCGATACAAAATACTCAGCTACTACATTAGGTGACATATACTTATCAAATACAGACTGATTATGTAATTTAATGCTTTGCCATAAATCTTGATTAATTGGGTCTAGGTATGATTGCAAACTGCTCCATTCATGGTCTTCAACTTGCCATAATTTAAACTCGTTCAAATCAAAATATGACTCAGTTAACAACCTATCCGTAACCACTGGAATGCCTTGCATTAATGCAAGCATTAAAATGTTGCGCCATCCCCAATGAAAACCACATGCAAAAACAGCTAACTTACTCTTTGATAAAGCAAGTTCATAATTTTCATTTATTTCTTTTGTTATTAATGGGAAATCTTCTTTGATTAACCCTAATAAGTCACTTCCATCAATTGAAGCTGATGGTGTATAGCCTAAATAGGAATGTATATCATAACCTTGGTTTTCCAACGACATAAGAGATTTATGCAAATTTATTCTATGAATAGGCCAACCCCACAGACTATCTTTTAAAACTACATCATAGGTTAAATCTGATTTTCTCATTTCTAAAAGCTGTTCATATCTCTTAATATAAAGCTTGTACCTATAATTAAAATTGATTCCACTACCTAACCAATTTCTCACCTTATTTTCTACATTGGCAAATTTCTGCATCAATGGAGTTCGTTTCTCGATTACAGTAATTGTGGGAGCGATTGGAATAAATTTTCTAATCTTATGAAAGTGAAATCCCAATTGATTGATTTTGCTTTGCATTATCTGCAGATAATTATTCACTTGTGCCCCTTCTTGCCAATTATAAAAGCGAGGTAATTCCTTTCTTTCAAAAAGTGCTTCATTATAAGCGGCAATAAAATATAAATCTACATGCTCAATTAAATCAGATACATGAATAAATGAATCTTCATTATCTATAATACACTTAATTCTCCTATTATCTACATTAACCAATAAAAACGACTTTGCCTTTAAATCCTTGTGATGCAAAATCTGTGGAGAAAATCCATACTTTATAGCATCAGGCAACCTTAATTCTTTTAATTTTATACCACCTTGATAATGTAATTGGATAAGTCCAAAATTTAACCAATCATTCCTGTTTTCATTGGAATGCCTGAACCAAAGAATTTCCATTTTAGGATGGCTCATTTATAAACCTTTGAAATGTAGCATAATCACCCGAATGAAGCTTGAAACATTTACTCAATTCCAAAGCCTCACCAATTACATGATGCATATCTAAATAACGATAGGTCCCTAATCTTCCAATAAAAGTAATGTTACTTTCATTTTGAGCCAATTTTTGGTATTTATGCAACACTTCAATATCATTCTGTAACCGTTTAGGGTAATAAGGGGTATCCGTTGTATCAGTTTCCTTACTAAATTCAGTTAAGTAAATACTTTTATTATGCTTTTCCCAAGGAGTAAAATGTTTGTGTTCATGTACTCTTGTGTAAGGAACACTTGCAGAACAATAATTTAACACAGCATTCCCCTGATAATCCTCTCCATCATACACCTCTTTATCGAATAAGATGGTTCTATAACCCAATCTTCCTTCAGAATGATGATAATATGCATCAATAGGTCCACTATAAAAAATGTAATCAAAATCTACATTCCAATCGGATGTGTAACTGGTATTCAATTGCACAGTTATATTGGGATGCTGCAACATACGATCAATTAAAGTTGTGTACCCATCTTCCGGAATGCCTTGATAAATAGTATTATAGTAATTGTCATCGTAATTGAACCTTATCGGCAATCTTTTTAAAATAGATGCAGGCAATTGGTTTGGATTTACACCCCACTGCTTAATCGTATATCCTTTGAAAAAATTCTCATACAAATCTCTGCCCATTAAAAACAAGGCTTGTTCTTCAAAATTTTGTGGTTCTACTATAGTGGTATCACTTAAGGATTGAACATACTGAAAAGCTTCTCTTGGATTAAATGTTTTTCCAAAAAAACTATTGATGGTTAACAAATTAAGTGGCAAACTAAAAATTCCTTTATCTGTTATAGCCTTTACCCTATTAACATAGGGTCTGAATTTAGAAAATTTTTGGACATATTCCCATACGTCTTTATTGCTTGTGTTAAAAATGTGCGGGCCATATATATGTTCCATTACTTGCGTATTTTCATCTCTTTTTGTAAAACAATTACCCGCAATATGGTTTCGTTCATCTATTACTAGAATAGTGTGCTTATTTGTTTCTGCTAATTCACGAGCTAAAACAGCTCCTGAAAACCCTGCACCAACAATCAAAATCTTCATAAAATATAGTTATTACATATACAGAAACGGTGGGAATTTCCCAAAATAGATTCAATAAATAATGTATTTAAATGCCCCATTATAGCTTTAAAATACTGGAAGTATTTAGCTACTTTCTTGCTGTAAGTAATGTAAGGAATTATTATAAGTTCAAAGAAAAACCTAACAATAATACTAATAATGACAAAAAATCTAACTTAAAAGATAAGGTGAATAAATTCCAAAATCAATTTATGATAAAGTTATTACATTTTTTGGATTGTAAGCATCTAATGCGATACAAGAGCTGCTGATTAAAAAAAATAGCACAGCTAACCAACCAAACTTTACACTTTCACTATACCATGTAGGACTAATTGGGTTATTATAACAATTGAAATGAAACAATGCAACTGCAATTGCAGCAATAAATCTAATTATATCAATTAACTGATTTCTCATCTTTCTTTTGCAACTTATTATGGATTTTTTTTGCAAATTTCCATCCAAAAAACCGACTCAATAATTGCAAAATTTTTCCAGATGGCATTTGCAAATTACTCCCCCCCAAATCAGCAATTTTTTTCTCAGCCTTATTTACCAGTTTTGGATGAAGCAAATATGAATCGTAAACAAATAACTGCAAAAGATTAGCACAAAGTAACCGTGTATATTCAGATTTATCTCGGCAAAGCATGTATTCAATACTGCTAGAGATTGAAGAATAATTAGAGAGAACTCCTTCTTCAGATTTTGTAGCCGAAAGCGCACCACTTCCTAAACCTGATCTATAATACAATGTAGATGCATTCGAAAAAACAACTTTATCTGCTTGTAGTATAACTCTTGTGAAAAATTCCATATCATCATTTAAGGAAAGGGTTTCATCCCAAGTACCTACTGATTCAATTATTTCCCTAGGAATTAAAAAAATGCCTGGTTGGGTCATAGGTTGGGCATTCTTCCATGCACTTTGCAACCATTCGACCGAGTTTAATGTTTGCCAACATTCCTCTACATTTAGCTTGAATGTGTTCAAATCATCCTTATAAAACCTACCCCATTGAGCGGATATAACAGATTGTGGATGGGCAATGGCCAAGTTGTACTGATTCTCAAGCATTTCGCTGTTTAATAAATCATCAGCGTCCATAAACTTGATAAAATTGCCCTTAGCCATTGAATAGGCAATATTTCGTGCAGCAGCAGCACCTTTATTTGGAACACTTAATACGGAGATATTGATACTAGCGAATTGTTGGGCTATCGAGTAAGTATTGTCTTCGGAGCCATCATCCACAATAATAAGTTCCCAATTTTTATTGGTTTGAGCTAGAACAGACTGAATACTAGCTTTAATGTACTTTTCAGCATTATAGGCTGGCATGCATACTGAAATCATAACACTTGTATAAAAGAATTAAATAGCTCTAGGCTTCATGTAACTTTTAAAAAAAAAATTTCTAATCCTTGGCTGAAACCAAAACTCCAGAAAAATGCTTGTTCCAAAACTCAATGCGATAATAAAAACCAAATCAGCAAACAAACTATTAGGATAATAATGACTGAGAAGATGAATAAATGGTTTATGTACTAAATATAATGCATAACTAATAGTGCCAATGAAAATGAAATACTTTTCAACACTGAGTAGTAAAGCAACAGTAAACTTGCAAAATTGGGGAATCAGCAAAAGTAGGGCAAGGCAAGGCAATATATTATAAGTAACCTTAGTTACCATCAAAGATTTTGAAAATTTAAAAGATATAAAAAGCAGAATTATATAAAGAGGTAAATAATGAAAATGGTTAAGCTTCAACAAATAAATCCGTTTTGAATCATCGACGGATTTTAGAGCAACAATAAATAATGGCATCCACATTAAAGTAGAAATCAAATAAATAGTCGGATCATAGTAATTTGAACTTATTTGAAGCCTGCTCAACGAAGGAACCATACTCGCAGCAAATACAGCTAAAGGTAGATTGACCTTTATTTTATCACGTTGACCGTAAAAAAAATAACCCACCAACCATAATGAAGAAAATGAGAACATCAAAACAAGATAATCCACTAAAATAATATCTGTCTTGAAATAAGAAAATCCAATAGCAACCAATGAAACTCCAAACCACCATTTTAAAAGATATTGTTGATTTTTACCAATTGTCAAGGTGTATACAACATAAAAAAACATCTCAAAACTCAAACTCCAAATTACTGGATTGAAGGTTAACGGTCTAGTCAATAATCCTTGTAATGTTGCTACGAAAAAAACACTACCAATTATGCTGTTGGATTCGTCCCATCGATGTTCAACAATCCAATAAATCAATTCAACCAATAAAAGAGCGATAAAATATATAGGTAACAACCTGACAAGCCTTTTTTTCAAGAAAAGGGCTGGAGTGTCCAGTGACTTAACGGATACATGGTGTATGACAACTCCAGACAGAATAAAAAAAACAATTACAGATTCGCTGCCCCACGCACAAAATGCTCTTAAAAATAAATTTTGATGCTTTTCAAAGTATGGTAAACTACCTTGAATGTGATTGATAAATACTAAAAACGCTGCTAAACCTCTTAAAGCCTCAAGATGCTTGAATTTCATAATATAGCTTATAGCTGAACTTTATAGCCAAATCAAAATAAAAATTTAGGCAACAGCAATACTAAAAAAAATTTAGTTCCTAAAGATTGTATTCCGTAATAGTTGATAATCTAATTGGATATTTATGGTAAAGATGAAAATATTTCAACTTTTTTTAACCTAGAACGACAAAAAGATTCATTTATAATTTAGCAAAAAATATTACTTTATAATTTGTTTATACTGCTTGATTCTAAATGTTAAAGAACCAATATTTATAGAATCACCTATCGAAGTCAAACTGTTTCTATTCTTTTTTACACAAAATAATTAGGAACTAAATCTGTTTCTATTCTTTTTTTCCTAAAATGATTAGGAACAAAATCTGTTTCTATTCTTTTTTACCCAAAATGATTAGGAACAAAATCTGTTTCTATTCTTTTTTACACAAAATAATTAGGAACAAAATCTGTTTCTATTCTTTTTTTCCTAAAATGATTAGGAACTAAATCTGTTTCTATTCTTTTTTTCCTAAAATGATTAGGAACTAAATCTGTTTCTATTCTTTTTAAACAAAATGAATAGGAACAAAATCTGTTTCTATTTATTTTACCTAAAAGGATTAGGAATTAATTCTGTTTCTATTCTATTTGGGACAAAATGGTTAAAAAAAACTGTACTACTTATTTACTTCAAAAATGATAAAAATAAATTCTACCCCTATTCTTTTACTTTACATAACGTACCATTCACCCTAATTCCTTATAAACTTTTAACAAACCCTCTTTATACAATCAAAAGTAGCTCAATTGATAAACCATTCATTTTACTCTAATCAATTATTATCGAAAAAGTTTAAAAGACTATCGTAATAAAAATAAATGAAGCTGCGATTATTCGTTTTAGTAGGCTGCCGAAGTACCGATTGTAAACAAATTGGCACACAATTTGAAATTGAATAGCTCGTTGAACAATAGAAACGTTGCGTTTCTATAAAAATTTCAACAACCATATCGTATGCCCAGAAAAATAGTGTGTAAAATTACGTGGAAGAAGAAGAAACCACTAGAGTCAGCTAGCCTAGCTCACAAAGTAGCTAAATGTATTACGGGTAATGCCACAACTTTTGCCAGCCCACCAACAGAAGTTACTACCCTAGATGCCACAGCTAATAATGTTGAGATTCTACATTCGACAAGAAAAGATGGCCAAGTTGCGGCAGATAAATTTGAAAAGGAAAATGAATTATTAGACGTTAAACTTCGTATTGTGGCAAATTATGTTGACACAGTTGCAAAAGGAAACCCAGATATTATTCATCTAGCTGGTTTTGAGTCTACCAAGCCAACAGGCTTGGCAACTCAAGCGCCTCAGACCACAATAATCACCAAACTAGAAAGTAAGCCTGGCGGCCAAATAAATGTATTGGCAAAAACAATAGAGGATACAGACTTCTATACATTTATATTAGTAATCGATGGAGAATTTAATGTTAGCATTATTGGTGACACCATTGTAATTCCAAAAGAAACAAATGCATTAGTACTATCAAGCACTAAGAAATCTGCTACATTTAAACATCTAGAACCCCAAAAAAAAGTAAGTGTAGCTGTCATTACCTACAATGCAGCAGGAAATAGTCTATTATCACCTATTGCAAATACATCAACACTGCTATAACTAAAAACAAAAGGCGTAGGATTCACAAATAAATTCTACGCCTTTTGCTATTTACAAAATATTTCTCCACCCTGTTTTGAAGTACCATTCTTTTGATTCTGCAACATAATGATGCAGGGTTTTTGTGGGTTGCAAAACTTCCTCTTTGAGGGGCAACACAACATATTCTTCTTTATCACCCAGAGTTAAAGATTGTCCAGCTACAATCATAGCAGATAAAGCTTGTTCTAAGTAGTAACTACTTCCTTCCTTAGCCTCCATAGTTTTTGCCCAATATTCAATCTTGTCCCAATCAATTGTCTCACTTCTAAGACCTATAGCACCTACGTTCAAATAAGGTGCAATTTTCTTAGTTGCTAATGACTCCATCAGATTAAAACTATAATGATAGGAATTGATTGCATCCAAAATTAAAAAGGGATTAATTGGATGCTGTAGCCAATCAATCATTTGATGTGGTGTTTTAAAAAACAACATATCGGAATCTAGTAACAATTTCCAACCACTTTCTCCGGAATGTACATCTGTAAGCTTACGGATATGAGGATACACTTTTCGTTTATGATGCAAGAAAGGGTATTTCGATGGTGGTAGGTGTGTAGCTAACTTCTCATTTATTGAAGCAATGTCTTTAATAATTGAACCTGGAAATTGAGAAGATACTTGCTTCTTTAAATTTATATCAAATGTGCCGTCATCATGAAACACAAATTGTAATGGCACATTACACACTTTGGATAAAGAATAAGCACAGAAAGCTGTTTGATACCAAAATTTCTTTCCAGTTAGAAAATGAATTTGCAAAGCACCAGAATAGGAAGGACTAACCGATAAACTATTCGCAGCCATTTCCATTTCTTTCCTATTAGCTTCTATCAATTGAGCATTTTTAAAGCCTCCCTTTTTTTGGATTGCTTTCCACTCAGATAACGGCTTAAAAAATATTTGATAGGCTAATTTACCCAACATAATTTTTTGTTTACCTTTTAAACTAATTTTCTAAAAAAATTATCTTATCGTTTTCCAAGTGCATAAAATAATCCGCAGGCTCCACGCCATTTTATCAAAGATGCCTCACTTTTCCATGCTGTATAAGTAAACCAAGCTTTTGCCTGTCTCAAAGGGATAGACCAACCAGGAATTGGACTCCATGGGCAAATTCCGTGAATAGTCAACACTTGAATCCAAGAAATATTCATAGCAAAATTTAATTTAGCCATGTAATCAACTTTCATTCGATTAACGGGAATAATGTGAATCAAAACCAATTGTGGGAAATAAGCAACCTGATACCCTTGTTTAATGATTTCTAGAATTATATCATTGTCTTCGCCAGAAGCCATATTTTTTCCTTTTCTACCAAGGTTTGACCGTAGAGGATCTATTTTAGCCAACTGACAATAAGCATCAAAGACTTTTTTCAAAACACACATGCCCGCACCTGCAGGTGCAAATGAAGGATATTGAAATTGAGGGGGTAGCTTGTTTTGGGTAATGTGATAATCAGAAACAAATGATGTAACACCATAATCTTTTAAGGCTAAAATGCCATAGAACTCATTTAACCAATTAGGCGGTTTAATACCAAGAAAATCTGGCAAGGCTTTACCACCAAAAATGCCAATTTGGTTATTGCCTTCAATGATTAATTGTACTTGTTTCAAATAATCATAATCTAGAACATTATCATCATCAACAAACACTATCCATTCGCCATTAGCTTCTTGGCTTCCTTTAAAACGGGCATTTGCTAATCCTGGCTTATTTTGTACAACAATCCTTGCCTTTGATTTCCAGTCAACATTAATTACATCAGATAATGGTATGGTTGAAGCATTATCAACAATTATTAATTCCCAAAATTCTGGTGAACAAGTCTGCTGCTTTAAAGCATCTAAAACCCTATGTAGAAAATCTAAATTAGGATTATAGGTACAAATAATTACAGAAATAAGCTTCATTATTTATTAATGCATTTATCAATTGCCTGTTTATAAATCTGCATTTGTTGACTAATAATTACGTCGTAGTTAAATGCATCTGCAACTCGTAGTCTAGCATTTCTACCTAATCTATCTCTTTCAGCCTCGCTGCTAATTAAATAGGTCAATGCATTGCTCATTTCAAGAGTATTTTTTGGATCAATCAACAATCCACTAACATTATGTTCAATCATTTCTGACATTCCGCCATTCTTTGAAGCAATTATTGCTTTCCCCGCAGACATTGCCTCCAAACATACATTAGGAAAATTCTCCCAAATACTTGGGAAAATACAAATTGACGTTGAATTCAACTCATCAATAAGTTGTTCAAGATTTATTCTACCAGTAAACCGGAGATTGGAATTAAAATTTTTTAATCCTCGTTGTATATACTTATCCATCAAAATAGAGGGAATCGGAGAGGGATCAGCAGCACCAACAAAATTGAAAATGACACTGGGATACTTTTTAACGATTGATGGAATAACATCTAATAATAACAAAATTCCCTTACGAAATTCTAACCGACCAATAAAAGAAATTGTTATGTTTGATGTGTTGATTGAATTAATTGAATTAAACTTTGAATCAATCCTTAATGGGTTAGCAATAATTTCAATAAAATTATTATCAATGCCCCAATATTGCTGAATTATTGAAGCCAAACTTTTACAAGGACTAGAAAGTAAATCTGCTTCTAAAGCATGTTTATATTCGATGTCATCTTCTTTCAAATACCTTTCTAAAGAAAATTGATAGTTCCAATACCTTCTTGGAATTTGTCCCCTTAAAAATCCAGCAATCAAAAACCTTAATTTGACATGCAATGGAGGATTAAACCTATTCAAAAAACTAACCCAAAAAGTTGGTGTATGTAATTTTAGCACCAATGGAATATGTGGGAAGATGCGTTTTATTTCCCTTGTATCCGCATTATACTCAGGCCCTTCTATTACATCAAAATGACTAATTTTTTCATTCCAATACTTAAAATATGGTAGAACGGTAGTTGCAAAATTAATTCTTGAATTTTCGACAATCCTAACAATTGTTAAATTATCAACTTCTGTAACAACTGAATCAATATCTAAAGAACTTGTAAAAACAAAAACCGAATTTCCTTTTTCACACAAACCTCTAGATAGCTGAAAGAAATAAGTGCCAATTCCACCGACATTCTTTCCTGGAGGAAATTCAAATGTTACTAAAGCAATTTTCAAAATATTTTATAAAATTTGGCTATCACCTTCTACAAGAATTGCACCCTGCCCCATCGCTTGTGTGAATACCCAACCTGTTTTATCGTTATAGTTATTAAGAATATCAAAATACAGTGCATTATAAGCATGATCATAAGTTTGAACCCCTGCTTGTGCCATAATTAAATCAACATAATACCTACCAGTAGCCAAATATGGAATAGCAAAAGATAGTTGAATACGTGATGCTCCCTTTAAGATAGAATGATCTTTCGAAAATGCTAATCCTAATGGGGAGAATATTATTTCCTTATAATCTTTATCCTTTAAAATAAATTCAAATGAAACTGTTAAATCACTTGCACACTCAATATCTAATTCAAATTCAATGGATGTTCCGTTTTCTACTGCGTTAGTTATATGACCAAATTGTTTTAGAATCGCTTTTTTTATAAAATGTTTTTTCTTGAATTTTACATCATATTCATAAATTACATTTTCATTTATGCCCATTTTATTATACAATACAATTCCATCGTTTGTATTTCCCTGGTAAATCTTACCGCCATTTTGTAAAACAATAACATCCTTACACAATTGACTTACGGCACCCATATTGTGGCTTACAAAAAGAACCGTTCTTCCTTCCCCTTTGCTAACATCCCCCATTTTACCAAGGCATTTTCTTTGAAACTCTGCATCTCCAACTGCAAGCACCTCATCAACAATTAAAATTTCACATTCTAAATGAGCTGCAACTGCAAATGCTAAACGAACATACATACCACTACTATATCGTTTAACTGGCGTATCTAAGTAACGTTCGACTCCAGCAAAATCTACAATTTCATCAAATTTTCTTTGAATTTCATGTTTTCGCATTCCAAGTATAGCACCGTTAAGAAAGATATTTTCCCTACCAGTTAACTCCGGATGAAAACCAGTTCCAACTTCTAATAAAGATGCAATTCGTCCTTTTACTTTGATTGAACCCTTTGTTGGGGATGTTACCCTGCTTAAAACTTTTAAAAGTGTACTCTTCCCTGCGCCGTTTCTTCCAATAATCCCAACCGCATCACCTTGTTTAATCTCAAATGAGATATCATTTAAACTCCATACTATATCAGAATTACCCTTTACTGTGCGATCGTTAGCTTCACCAATTTTTAGATACGGATCTTCCTTGCCCCTAATGTTGGCCCACCATCTTTCGATATCTCGTGAAAGTGTTCCAGTTGTAAATTCTCCAAGTTGATAAGCCTTGGAAATATTTTCAGCTTTAATTGCAATACTCATTTGAAAATGCTTAACTAATTATATTAAATATTGTGTGCTGAAAAATGCTTTGTTGGTTATACTGTGTCTACAAAATCTTTTTCAACTCTATTAAATACAACCAATCCAAATAAA
Organism: Chitinophagaceae bacterium; assembly: GCA_027486835.1. GTDB lineage: Bacteria > Bacteroidota > Bacteroidia > Chitinophagales > Chitinophagaceae > Parasediminibacterium. The sequence continues at coordinate 46,752 of JAIXOJ010000036.1, read as the reverse complement.
AAGAGTACTATAGAGGTAACCACACTAAATATGAATGCGGAAGAAAAAAACTCACCTTTATTTGTAAAACCATATCTAAATGTTTCAATTAAACCACTGAGCGGATTACATGATATTATAAGCTGATATTTCTTAGGTGCTGCTGCAAGTGGATATATGACCGGAGTAGCATACATCAACAATTGAACTCCAAATGTTACCAAGAAAGTAAGATCTCGGTATTTAGTTGTTAATGCTGTAATGATAAGACCAACCCCAAGTCCTAAGAGAGCCATTAATATTATGATTACTGGAAATAAAAGAATAAAAATGTTAGGCATTACTCTGATACCTTCAATTACATTGTAATAGAACATCAGTAAAAAAAACAATAAAAACTGAACACCAAACTTTACCAAGTTAGAAACAACTATGCTTAAAGGCATAATCAATCTTGGGAAGTAAACTTTTCCAAAAATATTAGCGTTATCTCTAAAAACTGTCGATGTTTTGTTTAAACAGTCTGCAAAATAATTCCAAGCAATAGTTCCTGACAAGTAAAACAAGGGAGCTGGTACATCACCCGTTGAAATATTAGCTAATTTATTGAAAATGATTGTGAAAATTAGTGTTGTAAATATGGGTTGTATAAAAAACCATATTGGACCAAAAATAGTCTGCTTATAAAATGAAACAAAATCTCTTCTAACCAATAATCCTAACAAATCTCTATAATTCCAAACGTCATTTAAATGTAAATTTAATAAAGAATCATGTGGCTTTATTTCTAAATCCCACTCCGAAATATTATACGAATCATTCATTTACCAAAATATTTAAGTTTTCATAAAAACGGTTAAATCCGAATTTATCAATTACGTTTTTTTGCAACTTAATTCCTGATCTTTGAGGATCTGACGAACCCAGAATTTTTAAGATTGCTTGAAGAATATCAGAATTACTATCGGGATTTACAAGTGTACCAAAATTCCCTCCATCAAGCGCATCCACACTACCATCTTTATTTCCAGCAATTACAGGTAATCCACAAGCCATTGCTTCAATAAATACTATACCAAATCCTTCTTTTTGACTCGGCATTACAAAGCAATCTGCAAGTTGGTAATAATCAACTATTTCTTCATCTGGAATGTACCCTAAGAATAGAACATGTTTACTTACACCATGTTTGTTAATTAAACCTTGTAAGCGGCTCATTTCAAAATCATCTGATTTTCCAGCTAAAATGTACACTAAATTAGGGAATTGGTGTAAAAGAGTAGGCAATATTTCAATTATTCGGTCGTACCCTTTGTACTTTTCAGTATATTTTAGACGGGCTAAAGAAAATACAATTTTTGAATTGAGTGCAATGTTATGCTTGTTTAACAGTTTGATAGGTTTAACAAAAGAACTAGGAAATTTAAAATAAGGATCAATTGTATTATAAAATATTTTTACCTTTTCATCGCAAATATTGTTTATTTCAACAATTCTTTTTTTCGTATATTGGCTGACTGCTAGAATCTGATAAGCTTTTTCTAGCATTTTTGCTTTTACACCGACCTGTTTTTTCCATATCTCTATGCCATGTGCAATCAAGAATATTTTTTTGGGGGGAAAAATATAATGTACTAACAATCCAAACAAAGACAGATTTATATGCCCAAGAATAATGACGTCATATTGATAAGCATGCAACAATTCATTTAAAACAAAGAAAATTTTATTTTTTGAATAATATCTGTACTTATTTTCAGGAAAATATTGATTATTCGGACTATTATCATACATAGAAGCAGCATGTACGTCCATATATTTATCATCACCAAATTTGTTTAGTGCAAAAAGTAAAGCACGATTAAATTTCTCGATTCCGCCAGTAGTCGCAAATGCGTCTAGGTTATAAAAACAAATTTTTTTCAATGATTTTTACTTATAATGTAGCAATCTATATTTAATCTAAAAGATGAATTACTTAAATTATTATTTTTTTAATCAAAAAAATAGAAAATAATAAACTAATTTATATTTTGAATAGCGATTTCAATTTAGACCAAGGGGTAACCTTATCATTTCCATATCGGTAATTGTAACTATAGTTATAACTGTAGCCATAGCCATAACCATAACCATATCCATAATAAGAATTAACCCCTCCAATTTTAACGTCATTCACTAAAATACCAATATTTGGCAATAAACTTTGTGTATATAGTTCATTGATAAATGGTAATTGTTTTTTTACAGTGTATCGCTGTCTAACTATATACACAGTTGCATCGGCTAATTGAGCAATTATTTTTGAATCACTAACCAATCCAACTGGGGCAGAGTCAATAATGATTACTTCAAAGCGTGTCTTTAAATACGTGATAAACTCATTCATTCTTACATCCATGATCATTTCAGATGGATTTGGAGGTATTATTCCTGCGGGAACGATGTACAAATTATCAGTATTTGGAATAGGTATTGGAAGCGATTCGGCACTCACTTGACCGGACATAAAATGAGTAATTCCTTTTTCATTAATCATTCCCAAGGATTTTGCAATTTTAGGTTTACGCAAATCCAACTCAAGAATTACTGTTTTTTTTCCTGCAATTCCAAATACCGCGGCTAAGTTCATGGAGCAAAATGTTTTACCCTCACCAGCAATACTAGATGTTACTAGTAGAACAGGAGACTTAATATTCGGCCCAAGTAGAAACCCGATGTTAGTTCTTAGAATTCTAAATTGTTCAGCAAGAACACTTCTATCTTTATTACTTACAACCAACACCCTATTTTGACTACTATGATGGGCAACTTCTCCAATTATTGGCGCTGAAGTAGCTCTAGCTATATCGTTTCTTACTACTATTTTATCATTTAATAGGTCAATTAAATATATAAATAATACTGGAATTAAAAACCCAATAATTAATGAATTTTTATAAATACCCGAAACATCAGGACTTACCTGACCTCCACTTACTGCTGGATCAATTGGCAGTGAATTTCCAATTGTAGATGCTCTAGTAATTTCCGACTCCTCTCTTTTTTGCAATAAGAACAAATACAACTTCTCCTTAATTCCTTGTTGTCTTAATATCTCTAACAGTTCTCTTTGCAATAGTGGGTAGGCTTTTAATTTTTCCAATGCTAGCCCGTAAGTATTTTTAGTACCCTTTTGTACAAGTTTTACTCGCTTCTCTAAGTTTGTAATATCTTCTAAAATACTTTTCCTTACTTTCTCAATTTGATTTTCTAAGGTTTTGATGATTGGATTTTGAAGTGGAATGGATTTGAGCTTTTCTTCCCTTTTCAATTGCAAATCATTAAATTCAGTTACTAAAGCAGTTAATGTGAGATCTTGTAATCCAAGGGTGGAAGGAACTAATGTATATTTACTTTGCGGTTTCAATACATAATCTTTCACTAAACTAATCATCTCCTCTTGAACCTCATTTTCTGAAATCTGAGTTTCATATCCATTTACCCTTGTAAACTCAGCTGCACTTTGTGTTTCGATATCAATAATACCATGCTTTTGTTTAAAATCTTGCAGTTGTCCTTCAATAGAACTCAAGTCATCGGAAAGTACAGTTAAACGCTCATCAATAAATCGAATCGTATTTTCAACAATCCTGTTTTTATCTTCAACATTTACATTATTATAGACATTCACTAAAGCATTAAGAATATCGCGTCCTTTTTGTGGAACCTCTAAGTCAATCCCAATTTTCAATATGGTTGTTTCTTTGCTTAATTGTTTAATACTCAATGCGCCTACAATAATTCCAGCTACGTTGTTCGTCGGTTGATATGTTATGTAATATTTGCTGTCCTTATTCATTTCGTTGACATCAAAAAAAATACGCATTTTTCCGAAAGGAAAATCAACTATGTCGCCATTTAATACCTTTTTATACCGATTAGGACCAAACTCAATGTAAACACTGTTCAATCTTTTAACTAATATCACATTAGCGCTAGCGGATGAGTCTAATAATTCTATCCAAGTTCCACGCAACTTGGAAGAACCTTTGTAAATTTCAGTTTTCTTAACATTACCCTCATTAAAATATTGCCAATTCAAATTCAGCATGTTAACTACTCTACTTAACATGGATACTGATTTTATCAGTTCAACCTCATTCGATAAATTTGTTTTCTTTTTATAACTAGTAAGATTTTCCAATATTAAATCATCCCCCCCACCCTTTCCACTCTTATCGTCTTTAATCAAAATGGAAATGGTAGAGTTATAGATTGGAATTTTATAGCGAATATTAATATAAGCAACTGCTAAGGCAATACTTATGGATACTATAAATAATGGCAAGAAAACAATGTACTTGTAAACGATTTCTTTACCAGAAACCCTTGCTGGCGGCGCTACGTCCTGAAGCACATTTTTGTTTTGAGTAACTACTAGATTATTAGATGTCATTATAATTATCTTCTAAAGTAATTTAGTAATAATACCAATATGGTGAATACAGATGTCATTGCCGTTATTGGTGCTAGATCTGCAATAAAACTTCGTTGGGCTATCTCTTTAGCTTTATGTTCGTTTACTTCCACATAAATCAAGTCATTTTGTCTTAAAAAAAAGTAGGGCGACTTTAGTACTTCGTTAGACCTGACATCAATTCTATTAAAAGTTCTTATGCCATTTTCTTCACGAATGACTAGCACATTATCTTTTCTACCGGTTGGGGGAATATCTCCAGAAAGTGTAATTGCTTCGAAAATGGTTAATTTCCCATCTGGAATGGGAATCGACCCTGGCTTAGTAACTTCACCCATTACCAAAATCCTTGCATTGCTGAATTGTACAGTAACAACGGGATCCATCAAGTATTTTGCTGCTATCTGTATTATTGTATCTCTAACTTCTAAAAGCGTTTTCCCTTCTACTTTAATTCTTCCTAACTGTGGGTAAAGTATTGTTCCATTTTTCTCAACGATATACCCTGATGTGCTACCCACTGTACTTGCACCTGTCGAAGTAGCAGAATTATAAGGTAATGCAGACTCTGGGTTTAGGGCTGTTATTTGAATGGCCAACCTGTCATCAACTTTTACTCTGGCTGTGTATTCAGCCACCATCCGATGTGAACTATCAATTTTGTCATGAAAATATAACATCTCATGAAGTTTCTTTTGATAATTACAGGAACAGAGCGTTACTGCAACAATGGCAACCAACAGGACTTTTGAAATGTTCATTCTAATGATTAGCTAAAAATATTACTTATCGTAGCAACTAACTTATACATGGCTTCGCCACCTGACTCCCATTTTAGTGAAGGGAGAAAATAAAAAAGGTATTAAATTCTAAGCAGAATTTTAAAAGAGAAAAAAGTACTAGAACTTAAATCTTTGGTTTAAACTATGATACTTTTCCAATCTTTTTATCTGCATAAGACTTAACACCCTGTACTAGCTGTAAATTTATGTGAGGTGGCAAATATAGGGATACGGGGTTTAGTTAAACACCCTTTAGAACATGCTACTCGTATATTTATTAGTGGTTTATAATAATACCTTTCATCGTTTACGTTGAAGTCAGGCTTAGGTGAAGACGCTTTTTTGGGTGAAAACAAAGCTATTGAATGATACAAATTTTGCGCGTTTGATAGTACTTTTCCAAAGTGGTGGTACTTGCAGAATCAAGCAGTTCGTCGGAAAAAAACAAAAGAATTGGCTTGTCTATTATCCACTTTTTGGTTGTTTCGTTTTGAGATTGACCGAATAGCTGTTTGTACTTTTTATCCATATTGGCATCGTAGGTATCTAAACAAATGGTCTTTGAGTGTGCATTTTTAAGTTGATTTTCCCGTTCTACCATGATGGGATGGAATAGTTTAGCGGAGAAGGCCGATGTAAAAATGTCTTTAGCCCCTTTATTACAGAGTACCCCAATTATGATTATCACATACATTAAATAAGGTGGCACTACATTTATATTTTTGAGAACCTCTATTTTAATTCTTAGTAAACAACCAACATAATAGCCGATACCCAGAAGGGTAATGGATGAAAAAGCTATGATTAAATTGGTGGCTCGCTCAGGCAAAGAACCATTTGATACCAATAAAATTGGCATGGTGAGTAATACCAAAGCAAAAAAGAAGAGAAACAATATTCGCGGAATTGTGTAGGCATTATTTTCACTACTTGTCAGTTTGTGGTGGTAATTGAACCCTAGCTGAATCATTGCCAATAGGCTAATCCAAAAAAGAGCAGATTGGAATATGTTCCAAAAGAAATACGCTATTCTAATGATTGTAATGGCAAATAACACCATAATCGACTTTCTTTCCCCGAGGTAGGTTAATCGCTCTGCATTGCCAGGTGCTAATACTTCTACCAAAAAGCTAGCTCCATAAACGACGAGAATCGTTATGACTAATAATTTAAACTGCTTTAATTTCTTGAAATTGATTAGGAGTAATAGTATCAATGTAATGCCTAAGGCTATTGCTGCTACTTCGTTGGTGCCGTTTACGCTAACAATGAATATGGTAGCCAAGCAAGTGCTGAATAGTTGTTTATAGCCGTTGCTCTCATGAATGGCACGTAGCGTGTAAGAAACGGCAAGGCACCATAATCCGAAAGATAGTTGATAGGTGATGGCACTGCTGAACCAATAATAGGCGGTGGAAGCTTCGGGATAACAACTAAAACAGAGTATTGTTCCAACCATGCTCGACAGTAAAAGCTGGTGCCATTTGAATGCCTTCTGTAACAAATAAATATTGGCAGTGGAGAGTAGCACATACAATCCCCCTATGGTAGTAAGTATTAGTAGTGTGGTGTGGACGAAATAATGTTTGAATAAAAAGCCATTACTGCCAAACATTGCCCCCATTAGGTTAGAAAAATACCTTCCTCCCCAGTGTAGATAGATATAGTGCTGGTATTCCCAAAAACCATGTTCCCGAAGGTTGATACCGAGGGTGTAGTCATCCGTATTGGGGTGAGCAAAAAATCCGAGTGCGGCCATTGCTCCTAAAAATGCCATTACCACCAAACTAAGCGTCCACTTAGACAGGGTGGTAATCAATTCAGACTTTAGGTATGGTTTCATGAATGCTGTTGCAATTGATTGAAACGATTGATGTACTTGCCAATCATGTCAAATTCAATATTGACTAGATGCGATTGCGCTACTGCTTGTAGGTTAGTGTGCTGAAATGTGTAGGGAATAATGGCTACAGAGAATTGATTATTGGTGATATTAAAACAAGTAAGACTTATTCCATTTACCGTAACGGAACCTTTTTCAATAAGCAATGCTGCAAATTTTTCGGGAAACTGAAAGGTGAATTCCCAACTGCCTGCTAAGGTTTTTTGATGGATACAGACTGCGGTGGTGTCGGCGTGGCCTTGTACAATATGACCATCTAAACGGCCATTTAGTACCATACATCTTTCTAAATTGACCAATGTACCTTCCTGCCATTCTTGTAAATTGGTTTTGCGGAGGGTTTCTTCTATGGCCGTTACTCTATGGCTGTTTTCTTGCAATGCTACTACTGTTAAGCAAACCCCATTATGGCTTACACTTTGATCTATTTTCAACTCATTTGAAATGGAGGATTTTACCCAAAAAGAAATATTGCTTCCTTCCTTTTCTATGCTTTCCACTATACCTAAACTCTCTATTATTCCTGTAAACATGGGCGCAATTTATTCTTGAATTTAATGTGCTATTGGAAAAGAATATCGGATTTCATGGTTGACAGTGCTTGTTTACCCACGATATCCATTCCTTTTTTATCTATCCCTGCCTGCTAATTTCCAGCATTAGCATTATTCACCTGTATTTTAGCCGTTTTTAACTTTTATGTTTTATGAGGGTAACACTTTGCCTTGATTTCGGAAATACTCGCTTGAAGTGCGCCGTTTTTCATGACCAGCATTTGATAGAACTTAGAGTGCTTTCTTCGGATTTACTTTCGGATTTACAAGGCATCATTGATACTTTTCAACCAACGCATTCCATACTTTCATCGGTCATTAACCATGATGTTGCTTTGGAGGAGTTACTGCAAAAGCACACGCAATTTCATCGATTAAATCACCTAAGCCAGTTGCCTTTCAGCACGCCTGTTGGCAAACCTTCCACTATTGGTGCTGATCGATTGGCCATTTGTGCTGCTGCAACGGATCGATTCCCGCATTTGCATTGTTTATCGATTGGTTTAGGCACTTGCATCACTTATAATTTTACTGATAAATACCACCAATTTTTAGGAGGAAGCATTTCGCCTGGTTTACAAATGAGGTTTAAGGCCATGCACGAGCAAACTGCGTTATTGCCCTTGGTTCCTGCACAGCATGACTTTCCGTTGATTGGTTATGATACGAACACCAACCTGCAAAGTGGGGTTATCTTGGGCATGAGTAAGGAAATAGATGGCTTTATTGATGCATTTAAAGAAAAATATCATCACTTGCAAGTGTTACTTACAGGAGGCGATATGTCGTTTTTTTTCCCTCATTTACGCAACCAATTAATTGCCGACCCTAATCTACTATATCAGGGTCTTGAAGTGATTTGCAGACTAAATACACGGTGATTAGTTGTTAGTGGTTAGTGATTAAGGGTTAGTTATTAATGTTTTATGGCTTGTATTTGTGAGCTAAGGGTTGGTTTTTTTAGTGTTGAGTGTTGTTTTCGTATTGGGTGTTTGAGCTTACCAATTTTTTGCTTAAAGAACTTACTTGAATTTTTAAAGATTAAGGTTGTCATCTTTACTGATATGCGAACCGTCAATTGGCTCAATCCTGCTAATTGTTTGACTTTTTTGTTTGTTCTATTTAATCCTACCCTCTAGTTATATCGGCGATATGCTTACGGGGTAAAACACTCTTTTTACTGTTGAAATAATTGAATCGAGTACCCTAATTGGGATATTAGAGTGCTACCCGCATTTGCGAAAGCTGATAGCATTTGCATTTTTTCATCTACTTTCAATGGCTGCTTTTGTTTATTTGCGCAAAACCCAAGTATATTATTACCATGATTGTTCGATATAGACATCGTTTTTCTTTACTGAATATAATAGTAATTACCTTTTTGTGTATGGCACTATTGAGCTGCGAAAACGACATTGAAATGGTGAAGGCTTTGGGAGTGCATAAACCTGGGGTGGAGGAAGGAAAAAACATTGTAAGCCTAATGACCAACGATGGTAAAGCAAATGCACAATTAACTGCCCCATTGATGTTGCGCTTTCAAATAGATAGCCCAAGGGTAGAATTTCCTAAGTCGCTGCATGTTGATTTTTATGATAGCCTTACTACTGTGGAAAGTCAGTTATTCGCCAAATTTGGTCGTTATGTAGAAACGGAAAATCGTGTTTTTTTAAAGGATAGCGTAATTGTATTTAACCGAAAAAAAGACACTTTATGGTGTGAGGAACTGTATTGGGATCAACGAAAAGGTACTTTTTATACGGACAAACCTGTTGTTATTAGCCAACAAAGTCCATTGCAAAAGATATATGGAAGAGGACTCAATGCAGACCAAAACTTTAAATGGTTTACGCTTTCTAAAATAGGCAGAATCAATACTGGGAAACAAAGCTTTATCAATATTTCCGATAGTTTATACTAAATACTTCAATTCTGTTATTATGCGTAAAGCTCCGATGGACACCCCTTTTGCTTTTGCTACTGCTGACCCTTCGCCCTTTTATGATAGTCAACAGCTTGGGCCAATTGGTGTATTTGACAGCGGGTATGGCGGACTTACCGTTTTGAAGGAAATTGTTAAGCACCTCCCCGATTACCAATTTATTTATTTGGGCGATAATGCCCGTGCACCTTATGGCAACCGCAGTTTTGAAACCGTTTATCATTACACGTTAAGCTGTGTGGAATGGTTTTTCCAGCAGGGTTGTTCGTTGGTTATTTTAGCCTGCAACACTGCTTCTGCCAAGGCTTTGCGCACTATACAGCAACAGGATTTGCCCAAAATTGCACCTAATAAGAGAGTGCTTGGGGTAATAAGGCCAACTACGGAAGTGATTGGTAGGTTTACCCATACCAACAAGGTGGGTATCATGGGTACTAGCGGCACGGTTATGTCTAACTCCTACCCTATTGAGATTGCTAAGTTTTATCCCGAAATTGCTGTTTTTCAAGAAGCCTGCCCCATGTGGGTGCCTTTGATTGAAAACAATGCGTTTGACAATCCCGGTGCTGATTACTTTATTGAGCAAAATCTACAGCATTTATTACAACAAGATCCAGCCATTGATACCATCCTGCTAGCTTGTACGCACTATCCTTTGCTTATGAATAAATTGATGCAATTGACCAGCAAGCAACCGCACTTAAAAATTATTTCGCAGGGGGAGATTGTTGCCAGCAGCTTGGTGGATTATTTGAATAGGCATCCTGAAATAAACCAATTATGCAAGCAGGAATCGGGCATTCGCTTTTTTACCACAGACGACACTTCCGATTTTAATCAGAAAGCTGCCATTTTTTGGGGGCAACCTTTGGTATCGGAACACGCGGTTTTGTAAGGAGGAGTAAGGGGACTGTTCGGTGAATACCGTTAAGTTGTACACGCAAATAATAGGAGGTCATTACTAGCATTTTCATTTTTCTTGTGCAGCGCACATTTTAAATTATTGACACCTATTTATTCGATTGACCATTTCGATTCGTACCGTTAATCCTTAGGGGATTTGATGTTAATAGAATGATAGTGGAACTTGATTAGTACGCCCCAATTACCACTAAATACACCTCAGTTACCACTAAATACACCCCAGTTACCACTAAATACACCTCAGTTACCACTAAATACACCTCAGTTACCACCAAATACACCTCAGTTACCACTAAATACACCTCAGTTACCACTAAATACACCTCAGTTACCACTCAATACGCCTCAGTTACCACTAAACACGCCTCAGTTACCACTAAATACGCCTCAGTTACCACTAAATATACCTCAGTTACCAGTAAATACATCTCAGTTACCAGTAAATACGCCCCAGTTACCACTAAATACACCTCAGTTGCCAGTAAATACATCTCAGTTACCAGTAAATACGCCCTAGTTACCACTAAATACACCTCAGTTGCCAGTAAATACACCCCAGTTACCAGTAAATACGCCTCAATTGCCACTAAATAAGGGTTAGTTTCTAGTAAATGCTATTTATTGTCGCTGTAGAAAAATACATTGAAGTGCATTACAGTTTATTGCTCCTATTCATTTGACCTCATTCCAACCCCTCTACAAAGAGTGGTTGACTGGAATAGGTTTTGTGATATTAATTTTACCTGTTTCCAAGTGATGGTTGGTGGATAAAAGTTTTTCGCAGCTATAATTTAAACCTCACCCCAACCCCTCTCCAAAGGAGAGGGAACTGGAATGTTTGCCTGGTATTGATTACAAGCTATTTTTACACTTTGTTAATTTGGCGCATGTAATTTGTTTTTCGGTAGGTAGTATTTATCAAACATCAACTGCATGGCAGTTTGACACAGTAAAAGCGAAAAACTTTTATGCACCCGCATGGTGTTAGTTGACAGATGGCTATAGTTTTACTATTAAAGACGCAAAAACTTGACCTGTAATTAATTAGGCGTTAAAAAAAAGGCTACAACCATTGAGTGGTTGTAGCCTTCTTGGTAAGAAAGAAATATAGTTATAGATGTAGTTTCTTTTTAGCTGGAACGGTAAATTTAATATCCGCAAACACTTTTTTTTGTGAATCGGAGAAAGCGGAGGATCGTCTAATAAACTCTTTTACTCTTCTGGCTTTTGTTACACTCCCTGTATCTGGCGCATAAAGTTTGGTATCTCTTGCCTTTAGGGCATTTCCGTAAGGTTTGTAATCGGTTTCTACTTTTTTGTTGAGGGCGGAGAATTTGTCGATTTCGCTACGGATGTTAGCTGGGGAGGCGGTGGTGTCCTTGGGTTGGTAACTGGAAATGGTTTCTAAAATAGAAACGCCATCATAGGCATTGGCCTCTTTTTTGTCAAACGATTGCTGTGAAACAGAATGCTCAATTTCTGTTACTTCCGGAACAGCGGGGATTGACTGTGGGTCGCCTGTGGCAGTTTTAGCAGCCTTCGCTTTCTTTTTCTTCCTGCTACGTTTGCTTACATTAGCCCCAGATACTAAATCGCAAGCAGTGCCATACCTTTCTTTTTGATCGTCAGTAACGCCGTCGGATGCGTTTAGATTGGCTTTTGCATTTTTTAATCTCGCTTCCACTACCTCTGCTTGCTCTTCGCGATCGTCGGTGGTGTCATCGTAAATTTCTTTTGGCTTGGCCACTGCTTTTACCACATCGATGGAGGGCTTTACCTCTTTTTCCAATTCTGCTAATTCGATTGACTTGCTTGGGGGTTGGTAAAGCGACCCAAGGTCTTTCGCAGCATCTACTAGTTTTCCATAATTTACTGCATTGATAGCATGTCCAGTATCACCTTTTTTTGCTGCCATAACTCTAACATTTTTTAGTTAACAATTTTTTATTTCAAAATTTACCGCCATTGATTAATTGGCTGATGCTAAAGTATGGAAATCGATTGCACTAGCGAGCAATTCTTATTTAAAAAGTTTGTTAAAATGATTTAATTAGTGTATTTATATGAGTACGGGGTGTTTGTACTGTGATTTTTTTGATGGTTTTGATGGTTTTGATGGGGAGTTGTGATGCTTTTTATTACACGGAGGGACACTGAGGGGCACAGAGAACCACTGAGGGGGGAGTATTTTTTCATTGTTAGATTCTATACTCCCACCGTCTTAATCCCGGTTGTTAATGACTCAAAACAAACTTCGGGCTTTCGTTTTTTTATAGACCTATTTTCCCCTACCCCCTAAACCCATATTTCTTATTCAGTTCTCTGTAGTATTTCAAGCAAATACCTTTTTTATAATCGCTTAACGCTTCATTATTGGTAATAATGTTATTTAAGACCTGAAATTGACTGCCGCTCAATCGCTTATTTCTTCTGTCATAGTCTCGCATTTTCTTGATTAATTCTATGTCAATAACTGGATCATCAGCTTTCAAAGCTGCCTCGGCTGCTACAATGGCATCTACTTCATCAAGCAAAGCAGGAGCTTTCTCGATTACTATATCTATAATTTTCAAAGCAGTCATTCGCTCAATCTCAGGAATGCCCTTGTTTTCTTTCACCTTAAAAGCGATGCTGTCAATCAAATTAATTTGATTGGGCAAAAGCTCTCCCGATTCTTGCCCCCAAACATCAATTTTCTTCCACACTGAATAGGGAATACTTATGATTCGCAGAAGCTCTTCTTTTATTTGCTGTCCCCTTACATCTTCTTCCGATTGAACTTTCCGTTTTACTGAATTTGTAGGGTCAATTAAATCAGCTTTAATGTTTTCAAGGTTGAAATGAAATTTGTGTTTTTTTATTTTCAGCCAGCATTCTTCTTTTTTAGCCCATTCGCCATATAATCCTCCTGGTGCAGTTGATTTTATCAATTTTTCAACTGAAGTCATCATTTCGTACAACAATTCTTTCAGCTCTTTTGAAATTTCTTGATTGCGCCAAATTTTCCAGAAATCTATTTGTTTTCTTGTGATATGCATAAGCAATCCCAAAGTGTACGGTACTGTTACATATCGCATATCACCAATCGCATTAGGCTTCACTCCATACACCTTTTCAGCCGCTTTAAAAAGAATCGCTTTTGCAATCGCATCTTCAAAGTAGATGTTGTTTAGTTTTTTTTCTAAGTTATAATTTACAAATTGGATATAGTTTTTCTGATTACCTCTTACAACAATATGTGGTGCTATTACAAGTTTCTTTCCTTCTACTATTTCATCATAAGCATTGATATATTTTGCTAGCTCTTCTTTTGTAAACACTTGACTTTTAGGTGTTTTCAATTCAAATGCTTTCAATCTCGACTTCGGCAAACTTTCTTTGAGTCGTTCATTTTTATATTGCCCTCTTGCACGTTCATAAAACCATTTAGTTTGAATACTTCTATTTTCAGAGATTGGTGTAAAAATGGAGCGAGATAATTTTTCAAATTCTATATGGTAAGGTCTATTACTGCTTAAATCAGCAACCGAAACCTTATTTTGAGTATTGGCATATTCAGAAATCTTTGAAACAATGGTGCTGAAATTCTCTTTGTTTTTTATTACTGAGAGTTTCACTTGAACAAAAATGTTATCAATAACTGCCTTCTCTTTTTTCCAAGTATGAAAGATAGATGCGGTAGTTTGCCCTCCATTTACAATTTGCAAATCTTTGACTGAAGCGAACAATACTAAAACAAGATTGAGTTGATTTCATCATATTCTATCGTTTCCTTGTCTAAAAGAATTCTAAGCCTTTTGACATCAATTTCAATTAACGTATCTCCAGCAATTTTTAAACAGCTTTTGTAGTTCTTGAAGATAAAGTCAGCAGAGTGCCTTGAAAGTCCATAGTTCTGCAATGCAATTAATATAGAATTTTGAGTCCCATACTCAAGGAATGTCGCCCAATTTACTCCCGCATTATCTTCTCCCAGAATCTCAACCAACATAGCGTAATAGTTATTAAAATACTTCTCTAAAAGAAAACGTAAAACGTACTCAATATCGTCAATGATGCTTCCAATAAGAATATTGATGTGCTGCTTACTTCCGTTAAAAGGTTCAAGTTTTAGTCCGTTTTCGTCATAACCTGCCCGTATTTTTCTTTCGGAAGTTGAGTAAAAATAAATGGATTGAGTAATGATTTGGTTTAGTGAAACACCATTTATCCATTGATTCATTAGCATTGCATAATAATCAAGCATAGCTTTTGATTTAAACTGCTTTTCTTCTGTTTGCCAATTGAATAAATCATAAAGTTTATACAGCCATTCTTTACAAATGTCATAATCAACTTTGGCTGGCAATTTTATGGTTGCTGGATTGTCTTTTTGTTTTTGTAAAATGATAAATACTTCATTTTGTATTTTTATATTGATAGAATTATTTGTGCTAAGTACCGATGACGGAACTTCAATTTTGCCGTTTTTTTTCTTAGCTAAATCTATTATTTCTTGTTTGTTATCCTGAATGAGCTTATTGATGATTTCACTTCTGTAATTCGACCTTTCAATTTCAAGTGTGTCAATACTGATAATATTGGCGATGTACCGCAATATTTCCTTTACCGTTTCACTTTCATTTTTTATTTCAGGATTTTCTTTCAGTAATTGCTCAATCTTTTTTAGCTTTCTATCAATGTAATTTTCAACAGACGGATTTAATAAAATGTCCGTTTTGTTTTCCAAAAGATTTTCGGGTTTTTTCCAAACCTTGTCATTTTCTTTCAAACAAATTATATTGCCTGATAACTCATATCTCAACCTTCCTGCTCTTCCTGCCAAATTCCAAAAATCTATTGGCTCGAAATCATTTCGTCCATTTTTATTGTTTAGAATAAAGACATTTTTGGCGGGCATATTTACACCTTCTAAAAGTGTAGATGTGCAAAATACATAGGCAATTTCTCTTTCCTTAAACAACGCTTCTACTTTATTTCTTATAATTTGAGGTAGATTTCCAAAATGATAGGCAACACCTTTATTTAAAAAATCAGCCAAGTAATAATCTTTATGAATGTATCCCTTTATCTGTTGGATAACTTTTTTGATATTTTTTGATTTCGTTGCTTCCTGTCGATTCAAGTAGCTGAACATTTTCTCTGCTTTATCAATTGCCTCGAACCTTGAACTACAATACACAATATTATTCGTATTCTCACCTAATAAAGAAAGCACATCAAAAATACTTTTTGCATTTTTAACAATATCAGAATCAAACTGATAATACTCTGCTTCCAAATAATGAGTAGCCTTGTTTTGAGTCATGTCAACAAAAAACAAGTTTTGCGATACAGGCGTTTCTATGGTTTTATAATTCAGATTTTCATCCTTTTTGAACAACTTAAGAAAGACTTCTGGATTAGAAACATTTGGAGAAGCAAAATACAGATTGAGATTTTTGTTTTGCTTTAAAGATTTTGAAATCGCAGAATAGGCTGTAACTGCTCTTATATCTTTTTCTGCTGCAAGTTTATGTGCCTCATCTACAAACAAATAAGCAAAAGAGGGATTATTTTTTTGAGATAAATAACTCAGCAATCTTTCAGGTGTTAATACGAAAATATATCGTTGTTGGGTTTCAGAGGGTAATTCTGAAACATTACTATTCGTTGCAACTATATAGTTGTAATGTTCCAAAACCACTTTCAATTCTTTATTTAAATCAATTGAAAACTGATTTATTAACGCTCTTGTTGGAACCATTATCACAATATTTTCAGGGGGTTTGTTTCCAATAACTTTTCTGATAAACGATTTAATAATAAATGATTTACCCATCGAAGTTGGACCTGAAAAACTAAAATGTTTTGAGTTGCTAATTTTAGTGTAAAGTTCAAATTGCGAATCAGTAAAAATCAAATCTTCTGTGTCAGGAACGGCCTGAATAAATTCTTTTACTTTCTTTTCTATGTCCCTTTCAAATGGTAATTCTGAAATATTTTCATCCACATTTTTCAGGTATTCAATAGCTGGAAAGTTTCCCAATTTGGCTAAAACGGAATGTGCAAAAGTCTGATAAAAAGGATTGGCTTTGTATTTCTGGTTTAATAGGGTAATTATCTGATACGCTTTGTTTCTTGATGTAGGACTTTTTGAGTTTGATAAAATATCCGCAAACCGAAACAAGTCGTTTAATTCTTTTTCATTAAAGGGTTCTTTTGTTTCAGTAGCAGAAAAAAAGTCATAAGCAAAGAGTTTCGCAGCCTTAGTATATAAGGTTGTGAAATAGTTGTCTTGTAAAACATCTGTTGCTAATCTTTCAATCATTCTTCTTCTGCCAATGTTATTTTCTTAATAATATCCTTACGTGTTTCGTCTAATTTCATAAACGGGAAAACATACAAATAAAAAACATACCCGTGTAAACTATATTCTTCAATCTTCTTTTTGATGTGTTCAATTTTTCCTTCAACTTCATTCCTAATTTGTGCTTTTATAGTTTTATGAAAATCGGAATTGCTTAATCTCTTTTCTTCATCTTTCGGGTTAATTTCAAACCCTGCAAAAATTGCAAAAGCGTTATTTTTAGTGATTGGTTCTTCTACATTTGCTTTTGGCACTATTACAGATTTAAGGAATTGATAAAGATTTTCATCAAATGCTTCTTTGCATAGCTGAGTGTTTATTAATCCAATTTCATCATTAATATTATTTTTTGTTCTTGTCCGAAAATCGTGTATTGATTCAAATGCTTTAGAAATTGATGTAGTAAGATCTTGATATAGTTTTGACTCTCCGAATATTAGCTGATAATCTTTTTCTGCAACTTCTAATAAATGAATACCATCAGAACCTTTTGCATAGTCATTTGATGAGAGTTTAATCTCTAATTTCGTTAAAATCTTAGGTGCTTTTAGATGAGATTCAAGAAAACAAAAAAGTAGCAGTTCACCTGCTTCACCATCATTTACATTATAATCCCGAAATTTTGAAGCAGCTTTTATATATAACTCACCGTATCTTTTATCCTTTTCAAAGTCCTGTATTACTTTTCTAGACAAAGAAAAAGATATAAAGTGATTCCGTAGATGATTAACTAGTTCATGATAGCAGAATTGGTTGTTCTCAATTTTTAAAATGTGTAAATTCAATTTTGAATTCGTTTGTGGAATATCACACTCAATTTCTTTGTAAAAGAGTTCTAAAAAAGATTCGTTTATGGTCGATTTGAGTTCCAAAGTGCATTAATTATTTCTTTTCTGAAAAATTTCATCCAAATGATATTGTATAAATGCTTTGCTAGGTAAGTATCGATTGGGCATCTGTATTTTGCCGTTCTCTAAATGCGAGAAATATTTTTGATAATATTCATACTTGTTTTTCTTTTTCAGTTCATTTGAAATCAAGACTTCATAACGTTCATTGATTGCAATAAATCCTTTATCAAAAGCCTTATCATAGAGCGCAGATAAACAGATTCCATTTTCTGGATTCAGTCTTTCATCTTCATTTTTAGCCCAAGGTACTATGTGACTAGCAAATAATAATTCAGGAACATCAATACCAGTAATTGCACATTTACCTGAATAATTCGCAACAACAATTTGCCTGAAAACATTTTGATTCACCCTTGTTTTTACTTCTCGTAATTTAGTTTCACCCTTCAAATCACGAATATCGAAAAGCAATTCACTGTACTTCGTTTCTATTGTTAGATTTTCTTTTTCTGCTAAAATTCTTTCACTTTCAAAAATTAACGCTTCCTTATTTTGGAAAAATTCATCCCAGATTGGTTGGCATTGTTTTCTTCCACCTTCCATACCTTTTACGCCTCTGTTTTGATGGTAAGGATCACAGGAAGCAAAATTTGTAAGTCTTATGGCAATTGAATTTACAGTTCTACCTGTTATTTGAGCTAGTTCGACAACTTCTTTTGTTCGAGTATGTAATTTGCCGAAAGGTAATTTTAAATACAGGTTGAAAGCAAGTATCAATTCATTACGAGTCCATAAGTTTGTTGCTGGCATTATAATTTTATTTTTAATTAAAATATTTCATTGCTTCTTTTCCAACCCATTCCCCCATTTGAACGGGAACAGCATTTCCAATTAATCTGTACGAACTTCTCTTATTTTCAAAATTAAAGTCATCTGGAAACCCTTGTAACCTTGCATATTCTCTAATTGAGAAAGGTCTAACACCAAATTTTGAATTTTTATCCTTTACTAATCGAGTTCCTAAATCTTTAGAGTAATGTGCTATACAAGTTGGTGCAATTGCACTAGAGTTTTCTGGATCAACAATAATTGGAAGGTCTCTATATTTACCATTAATCCTATGGAAAACATAGTCAGGTATTTCAACATCAGGATTTACCTCAAGAATATCTTTCAATGATGGCTTAAAACCTGAATTACTTGGTTCACAAATACAGAATCTTTTCTTTGTTCCAACTAATATCAATCTTTTTCTTCTTTGGGGTAGCCACAAAGCTGCATCTACTGGACAAAAAATATTTACGTAATAATCAGGCAGTTTAGTCATCGCTTCCATCACAACTTTAAACTTTTTCATTCCAGGTACATTCTCCACAATATACATCTCAGGCCTTTCTAATGCAATATGTCTGAAAAAGTGAAGAAACAAATCATCGCCAGTTCTTGTTCCGTGAAGGTCAGCAATGGTTGAATATTTTGTGCAAGGATAAGTTCCTATAATTATGTCTGTTTTTTCTTGTTCTAAAACTGTTTTATTTTTTATATCCTCTTTTAAAATAGAATGTCCAAAATAATGTCGATTTGCATTTAGACAAGCTACTGCTTCAGGGTCTAAATCAAGCGATTGAATAACATCAACACCCGCATTCATAATACCAATTTCCATTCCTCCACATCCTGAGAAATATCCTTTTGCTGTTGGTCGATACATACCTTTCAATTGTTTTCATTTTAAATTCTAGTGAAAGCCAGGATTTGGTTAATGATTAATTTAATATCTAAATTTAGAATAGAGCCAATCCTTACCCAAATTATTGTGTGTGTGCAATCGCTTTGGTAAATCATTATACTTCAAACACATTTGATTGCCTGCTGTTAGCAAACCCAGAACATTTTCGGAAACGAAATATTTAGTTTTATACTTTACTAAAAATTTACCATAGTATTGTAACTAATAACTTCGTTTGTCGCCTTCCATTTTATTTGGGTCACGACTTCTGCCAACTAAAGAATAAGCTTGGCAAGGTGGGCCACCGATAATTACATCAATGGCATCATCCTTTTTCAATGCATCAATTTTTTCAAAAATACCACCAATCGAATTCTCAGAAATTTCACTATTAATTTCCGTATTCACTAGTTCTCTCGGGAGTTTGCTCAAAAAGGCATTCTTTGAGATGTTCCCTTTTAGATAATCCCAATAATTATCAATGCAGCTATTTTCCTTCAAATTATAATATGCAGCCCTAGTTACCAATGTGTCGCAAGCCTCTTTATTCATTTCCACATGCGCCACCGCTCTAAAACCCTGCCGAACAAATCCTTCCGACAAGCCCCCTGCGCCCGCAAACAAATCAATATAGTTAAGCACTTTACCCATCAATTAGCAATTAAAGGAAATTTAAAACAATTGCTT
Source organism: Chitinophagaceae bacterium (assembly GCA_027486835.1). Classification (GTDB taxonomy): domain Bacteria; phylum Bacteroidota; class Bacteroidia; order Chitinophagales; family Chitinophagaceae; genus Parasediminibacterium. Next base: position 26,593 of record JAIXOJ010000036.1, on the reverse strand, counting down.
TATCAGCAATACAGCAAAAGAAAGAGAATATTTGGAAATGCGAAAAAAAGAATACTGTTTATGTAAAATATTTTTTTAGACTGCTTATTTGCGGTAATTCTTGATTATTCTTTCACCATTCTATATTTAGCCAATTCTTCATTAAATGTATTCTGTGCATCTTTTTTTATTCGGTACGCTTTTGCACTTAATGATGGATTTGTATGATTAGAGCCATTTATGTTCTTAACTGGTGATTTTATCGTTGTGACGCCAAATTTCTTTCCTATTATTTGTACATAGCCATAATGGCCTGTTACAATGTTCTTTGTGTTCGGTTGTTTGTTAGCCCTTATAGGTTTAGTAATACTGTCAATAGCAATAAAATCTTTATCGCTTTCCCCCCACCCATTCACACAAGGCAAACTATTTTGAATCGTAGCAATATCTACCAAACTTCCTTTCACTAAAATGGCTGATTTATACCCCTTTGGAATCAGATCTATTGGTTTCCCAAAACCAATAGATACACTTATTATTTTCAATCTTACAGACCATAACTTATTTTTATGGGTAATAGTCCTAATTTCCTCCCCTACTTTTATTTCTTCATTAGATTGTGAGGCAAACAAGACCAAATAATTTTTAGGGTGGTGTTTGTCGATTTTAAAATCGGACATCATCATGTTTTTTGTAGCCTCATAACCTTGCAGGTATAGTTTGAATGAACTCATAGCTTCAAAATTTTATCAATTATAAGATTTAATTCTTTTTCAGAAGGTTTTTTCACCGCTTCGTACCTTGAATGTAGCTCAAGCTTGACGAATTTAGACAAGTCAAATCCAAGTTCAATGATTATGTTATTAAATTGTTGGCAATCAATAATGCTAATTGCCTTTCCAAAAGCATCTATGGGTTTGATATTTAATACAAACTCCATTTCTTTGTTCTGTCTAGTATTTCCCATTGGATAAATACAGTCATTTAATTGCATTGTGTCAAAAACAAGGATCACTGCCCTACCGTACTTTTCAGCTTCCTTAGCAAAAAGATAAGCTATAAAAGGGCTTTCAGAAGTACAAGTTACCGGCATTTCTTGTGCAATTTTATTTCCCCTGTAGTTCTCAGTAGTGCCTCGAAACAGATACTTTGGGGGCGTTATTGCATTCAAATACATATTTTATTGCCAATTTTTTATACGAACAACCCCCTTATTTACTAAAATTAATACCCTGTCGAACAAACCTTTTTAATAAGACCCTTAGTGTCCGCAAACAAATCAATATAGATAAGCCTTTCTCCATCAGCTAGCAACTATTCGGAAACTTAAAGCCATTGCCTTAAAAGCAATATCACAAAAGAAAGAGAATATTTGGAACTGTGAAAAAAAGAATATGGAATATGTAAATTGTCATTTTAGACTGCTTATTTGCATTAAATCTCGATTATTCTTTCACCATTCCATATTTAGCCAATTCTTCATTAAATGTATTCTCTGCATCTTTATTTATTCGGTACGCTTTTGCTTTCGCAAATACCACCGCTTTTATTGCAGATGCGTACTATAATTACGGGTTACCTGCAAATCATTACCCATTGTGGGCATGATGCAAGTATTTGAAGCAGGCATGTAATCGTTCGGGGGGATGTTAAGTGACCTTTGTGTAAGTCATTTTATTATCCTCCGTATTTATTTTACTTACCTCACGCCCATGTATCCAGTAGAATGTTTTAAAGGTGTTTTTCCTATCAAAAAACTTGGTGTTTATGATGTGGTGTTGCCTCCTTTGGTGGTGGCTAGTAGGCGTAAGGAGGGGGTGTACTTGAAAGTGAATTTTCTTACTAAAAAAATTAAAAAAATGGAAGCTAGTTCAATCAACTTGTTTATTCTTGATAGTGACAGAATCGCCGTTATGAAGTTGCGTTTGTACCTCTACAGGCGTTTTGGTAGGTATGTAAACATTGCGTCGTTTTACCAAAAAGAATTGTGTTTAAAACGCGTGAATAAGTTAACCAATTTGGTGATTTTGGGCAGCCATATTACTATGGGTATTAAAAATGACATCAAATCCATTAACCCACTTACCGAGGTTATCAACTATACCAACCCAGACGACATGGGGCAGCAGATTGAGGACTACAAAACGGCTTCGCAAACAACTGACAATAATATAGGTAGCCGCTTGGGTACAGTAGTACCATTTTATTATCGGGCGATACCCAAGCGTATTTTGGATTCTGATTTCAGCTTAGGCCGCTACTTGGCCATTTATCTTTTTGTGTTTGTGTTGATGGGGGTAATCACTTTGTTTATATTGAGAAGGCTTGTTTATTAGCGCTTTCGCCTTAGGAATAGGCTAATAATGGGGGTGGTTAACCTTGTTGAACTATAAAACTCAGCAAGTAACCATCAGTGCAATTTGAGATGATAAGGGTACATAAACGTTATTCTCAGTTATTAGTTAAACCTCACCCTAACCACAGACCGAAAGGCGAGTGGCAAAACGAAAAACTTTTATGCACCCGATAATACCTAAACCCCAGAATCTAATTCTTACCCCTTTCATTTTTAATTAAACGGTATAAATCAGGGAATTAAAAAAGGGGAGAGTCTGGTAAACTATAAAGTCCTTTAGCCTTTTTATCCCCGATATAGCGTTCCGACCCTGTATAAAATGTATGTATCCACTTTAAAGCGAAAACACTACTCCCCCATTGTAACACTTAGAGTAAACTAGGTAACATTTTGGACAATGTGGGATAAATGCAACACTTAGCACTTCAAGTGTAATGCAGTAAGTATGGTTTTAACCCACCTTTACCAAATGGAAATACATCCACACTTTAACTAAAACCTATGAATAAAACAGAATTAAAGGGCAACTGGGAGGAACAAAAAGGAAAATTGAAACAATATTTTGCCTATCTAACTTCAGATGACCTGCTATATGAGGAAGGAAAAAAAGATGAGATGCTGGGCAAATTGGAGATAAAATTGGGCAAAACAAAAGAGGAATTAACCCAATTGATGAATACCCTATAAGCCTTCTATTCCTAAAAACGTTTTGATTAAAGCCCCTGTTTTAAATCCAATACAGGTTGCAAGTAGTACTTGGCTAACTGAAATGAAAAATTTACAAACCCACTGATAAATTAAACTTATGAAAAAGTCAATCCTAGTATGTAGTGCTGCCATTATTATGTTCGGCAGCAGTTGTTCGTCTTCTTCCGAAAAGGTAGAAGCCGCTAAAGAAAACGTTCAAGAAGCCAAGAACGATTTATCGACCGAAATAAAAGATTCTACTGCAAAAGCAGTGCATCAGGCTAATGAAGATGAATGGAAAATCTTTAAGAAAGAATCGGAAATTAAGATTAAGGACAATGAAATTTTAATTATTGAGCTAAAATCTAAACAGCGCAAGAATGGTAATAATGCCTACGATTCTTATTCCAGAAGTGTGGATACGCTAGAACAAAAAAACAAAAACCTCCAATATCGGATGGATAATTATCCCGCTGGGAAAACCGATTGGGAAACGTTTAAAGTTGAGTTTAATAAAGACATGGATGGTTTAGGTTCTGCATTAAAAAACTTTACGCATACCAATAATAAAAAGAAATAGCTCCCCCTTTCTGTTGATAACGGCAATGTAATAGGTTGTCCTGCTGCATTCAAAATAAAGAAGGTAGGGTGCATATCAATTTTTCGCAGCTAATAGTTAAACCTCACACTTCCCCTCTCCAAAGGCGAGGGGCAAATCGAAAAAGGTTTATGCATCCAGATGGTACTGATAAAGGTGAATAGAGCAATTACCCACCCCATGGTAACTAAAAGATGGTTAACCAATACCCCCTTCTGTCCGCCATTTTCAGATATCATACCTTCTTATTTTGATGCCAAAAGTTTGTTTGCAAACCCACCCATATCCTATTGATTTCCCTAGAGTCTTGAACTTCAAATCAGAACAGCGGCTTGTTTAGTAATCCCTTTTGTAAACAGCTAGTAAGTGCTAAACCTTGAAAGATTATTACAACTGAATAGTTAGTAGCGAGTGGAGGGAGCATTTAATTGTTAACTAAAACCTACCCTCTACCGCCTAGCTAATTAAAGAGGGTGACTTTGGGGCGGCCAAAGTTTCCTAGTTGTATAACTTGTGCGAAATTACCACCCAGCCCTACGGGCACCCCTCGAGAGGGGGAATTGTAGCCCGAGTATCCAGAAACCGAATTTTTACAAAGAAGTTATAAAGTAGAGTGCATAAAAGTTTTTCGCAGTCATTAGTTAAACCTCATCCCAACCTCTCTTCGAAAGGCGAGGGGAAAATGAAACACTTTTATGCACCCATTACAGATTATTCTTTGAAATTGATAGCCAATATCCTATAGAAATCAACCCCAAATTATCTCTTCAATTTTTTGGTACAAAAACGGTGAATTGAGTCTTGTACTACTCGCTTAAAGCGGTGCCGTTTTTTCACAGCAATCTCGCTGTGAAAAACCCTTACAATTATTTTTACAACATGAAAAAGTTATTTTCACTCGTATTCTTTTGCACAATCTTATCGGTTGTTTCCAACGCACAAACCCAAGACAAAAAATGGAACTTCGGCCTTCACGCTGGTATATCGCAATACAATGGCGATTTGGGCAGTGAATTTTACAAAGCCGATTATGCTTTGAGCGATTTGAATGCACTAGGAGGTTTCTCCGTATCTCGTTATCTTACCAGCCATTTCGATGTGTCGTTTATGGCCACAAAAGGTAAAGTGGGGTATAATCGTCCAGATGGATATTTCTCTAGTGGAATTACCTCTGCATTAATCAATTTCAGGTTCAACATTGTAGGACCTGCCTCTGTGGTTCGTCCTTATCTTTTTGTGGGCGGTGGAGCTATGTTGTTCGATAAAAACTTAACGATCTCTAACAAGCAAATGGATTATACGGCCCCCTCTTTTGGCGCAGGTATCAACTTTAAGCTTAGTCCAGTGGTGATGTTTAAGATCCAAGAAACCTTTCTTTACTCTAATGAAGACATAAGAGATGGAAAAGTGGGTGGTCAAAACGATATGTATCTGTTTCATACCATTGGTTTCTCCTTCAATTTTGGTAACAAAAAAGATGAAGACAAAGACGGGGTTGCAGATCGTTTGGACAAGTGTCCTAGCACACCCGCCAATATTGCGGTTGACAAAACAGGTTGTCCAGTGGATAAAGACAAAGATGGAGTAGCCGATTACTTGGATGGATGCCCAGATGTAGCTGGTACTTTAGCCTTAAATGGTTGCCCAGATAGGGACAACGATGGCATTGCTGATAAAGATGATCATTGCCCAGATGTTGCTGGTAAGGCATCATTACAAGGATGTCCAGATAAAGATGGTGATGGTATTGCCGATGCAGATGACCATTGCCCAGATGTAGCTGGTCTATTGAAAATGCAGGGCTGCCCAGATACCGATGGCGATGGTGTTGCAGACAACGAAGACCGTTGTGCCAATACACCTAGAGGATATAAAGTAGATGCCTCCGGTTGTGGTCTTGATGATGATAAAGATGGTGTGGTAAATGAAGAAGATCGTTGCCCTAAACAATCTGGTGTGGCAAGTTTGAAAGGCTGTCCAGATACTGACGGTGATGGTGTTGCTGATTTAGACGATCGTTGCCCATTGGTAGCAGGATTAATTGCCAACAAGGGTTGTCCCAACATTAGTAGAGAAGATGTACAAAGGATTTCATTAATCGGTAATAAATTGTTTTTTGAAAACAATAGCGATAAATTGAAAGTAGCATCATTGGTTCAGCTTGATATTCTCGCTACCATTCTTACTAGGTACGAATCAGCTAATCTAGAAATTCAAGGTCATACCGATAATGTGGGTGATGATGCCAAAAACATGACCTTATCCCAAAATAGGACTGAAACTGTAAAAGCCTACTTGGTGAAAAAAGGTATTAGTGAAAACAGAATAACCGCTACAGGCTTTGGCGAAACCAAACCTATTGCCGATAACCGTACTCCATTAGGAAAAGCCAAAAACCGCAGGGTAGAATTAAAAGCTTCTTACTAAAGAAAAATAGTTTACCAATATCCTTATCAAGAATCCAATTTTCATTTTAGTGTTTAGTGTGTGTTTACAAGGCCGTTGATTTCAACGGCCTTTTTTTTACTAGAAGCATCTACCACTAGAATGTTTCAATTCATAAAAATCTATAAGCATGAAACTTAAAGGAATTAACAATGCGACTGTCTCATCACTATCAACACAACAATCATTGCGAAGAGACATTATTGAAGCTATAAAGAGACGAAGTATGGGAAAGCGAATACTTATGATTCGTGCTGGCTTGGTAATAAAACATGAATATAGTCCAGACACGACTTGTTAATAAATTGGCATGTAGCTTAATATACAACTCCCTCTACAACTCTGTTTATTACACGCTCTCTAGTATAGAGAAATTACAAAACGCTAAAAAATACAGTAATCCGCCAGTAGTATTTTATTGCTATTCCAAGAAAAAAAAGCCGCTGTTTCTCTTATGTAGAACATGATGTGTAATTGAGGACTTACTTGTCAGTTTATCTGATAAGAATGGATGGGTACAAAATGGATGAAAAAATAAATTGCATAAAAAAGGCTGCCTCTTTTGAGACAGCCTTATTTTATACTTTATTAAGTAGAGGTAATGAAACGAACTATTCAAATTTCAAATCCAAACCTAAACCTCTCAATTCATGAACCAATACATTGAACGATTCTGGAATACCCGCTTTAGGCACATTTTCACCTTTAACGATTGCTTCGTAGGTTTTGGCCCTTCCAACGATATCATCAGATTTGAGGGTAAGCAATTCTTGAAGAATGTTTGCAGCACCATAAGCTTCCAATGCCCATACCTCCATTTCTCCAAAACGCTGACCACCAAACTGTGCCTTACCACCAAGCGGTTGCTGGGTAATTAAGCTGTATGGCCCAATTGAACGAGCGTGCATTTTATCGTCAACCATGTGGTGTAGTTTAATCATATAAATTACCCCAACAGTCGCTTTTTGGTCGAAACGGTTTCCTGTTTCACCATCATACAAATAAGTATGACCATTACGAGGAATACCTGCTTTAACACAGAGTTCTTCAATTTGCGTAGTAGTAGCTCCGTCAAAAATCGGCGTTGCAAATTTTAGTCCTAGCTTCAAACCAGTCCACCCTAGGATGGTTTCATAAATCTGGCCCAAGTTCATACGGCTTGGTACCCCTAGTGGATTCAACACAATATCCACAGGCGTTCCATCTTCCATAAAAGGCATATCCTCTGCACGAACAATTTTTGCCACGATACCTTTGTTACCGTGTCTTCCAGCCATCTTATCACCCACTTTTAGTTTACGCTTAACAGCTATGTAAACTTTAGCAAGTTTTAAAACTCCAGCCGGTAATTCGTCACCGATTGAAATATTGAATTTCTCTCTTTTGAACCTACCTAACTCTTCATTATACTTAATGGTATAATTGTGCAATAGAGTATTGATATAATGATCTGTTTGCGCATCACCAGTCCATCCAAGAGGATTGACATTAGAATAATCTATCGCAGAGAGATTCTTATGGTTAAACTTAGCACCCTTACCAATTAAAGACTCACCAAAGTTGTTAGTTACCCCCATTGAAGATTTATCTTTCAATAGCACAAGTAATTTACTCAACAAGTTTTCGCGGTTTTCTTCGGCTACAGCATGGTGGGCTTTTTCAACTTTTTCGAGCTGTGCTTTTTCTTTAACCTTGGTATTCTTATCTTTTTTTGCTCTTTGGAATAGCTTTTTATCAATAACCACACCTTCAGTACCATTTGGCGCTTTTAAAGATGCATCTTTAGCATCACCCGCTTTGTCACCAAAAATGGCGCGTAATAGTTTTTCTTCTGGTGTTGGGTCACTTTCTCCCTTAGGCGTTATTTTACCAATTAAGATATCCCCTTCTTTGATAGTAGCACCAATGCGGATAACACCGAAATCATCTAAATCTTTAGTAGCCTCCTCGCTTACGTTTGGAATATCGGATGTTAATTCCTCTTCGCCCAATTTAGTGTCACGAACTTCCAATTCATATTCATCAATGTGAACGGATGTAAATAAATCTTGGCTAACTACCTTTTCATTAATTACAATAGCATCCTCAAAGTTGTACCCTTTCCAAGGCATGAAGGCCACCACTAAATTACGACCAAGCGCAAGTTCACCGTTTTGTGTAGCGTATCCTTCGGTAAGGAAATCTCCTTTTTCTACCTTCTGACCTTTCTTTACGGCAGGGCGAAGATTAATGCAAGTAGCTTGGTTTGTTTTAATAAACTTAGTCAGTTTATAAACAACCAAGTCTTCATCAAAAGAAACTAACCTATCTAGATCGTTTCTGTCGTAACGAATGTGTATTTCCTTAGCATCCACAAATTCAACAACCCCAGAACCTTCAGCATGAATTTGAATCCTCGCATCTCTTGCCGCTTTTCCTTCTAAACCAGTACCAACGATTGGTGACTCTAGTCTAATAAGTGGAACCGCTTGACGTTGCATGTTCGAACCCATCAAGGCACGGTTAGCATCATCATGTTCCAAAAATGGGATCAATGAAGCACTTAATCCTACAATTTGGTTAGGCGCAACGTCCATGTATTGAACGTCGTGTTTATCTAGAATAGGGAAATCACCCGTATCTCTTGAAACAACTTTTTCTTCTATAAAATTACCTTCCTCATCTAAAGGAGAATTAGATTGAGCAACTTTTACATTTTCTTCCGCTTCAGCACTCAAGTAAATGAGTTCTTTAGTATTCACTTTGGCGTCAGCAACTTTTCTATATGGAGTTTCGATGAAACCCATATCATTGATTTTTGCGTGCACACAAAGTGTGGATATTAATCCAATGTTTGGTCCTTCCGGCGTTTCAATTGTACATAGACGACCGTAATGGCTGTAGTGTACATCTCGTACCTCAAACCCAGCCCTTTCCCTACTTAAACCACCTGGCCCAAGTGCAGAAATCCTACGCTTGTGCGTAATTTCAGAAAGAGGATTGGTTTGATCTAGAAACTGGGATAACTGTGAAGTACCAAAGAAAGAATTTATTACAGAACTTAAGGTTCTTGCATTAATTAAATCTACTGGTGTAAATACCTCATTGTCTCTAACATTCATCCGCTCCCGGATAGTCCTAGCCATACGTGCTAGCCCTACACCAAATTGAGCATACAATTGTTCGCCTACAGTTCGTACCCTTCTATTGCTTAGATGGTCAATGTCGTCAATTTCCGCTTTTGCATTGGTAAGACGTACAAGGTATTTTACAATTTCAATAATGTCTTGCTTGGTAAGCACTTTCTTATTAAGAGAATGGTCTAAACCAAGTTTTCCATTTATTTTATAACGACCAACTTCGCCTAAATCATAACGCTTGTCACTAAAGAACAACTTATCAATAATACCCCTTGCTGTTTCATTATCAGGAGCATCTGCACCACGAAGTTGCCTGTATATATGTTGTACAGCTTCAAGTTCACTATTAGAAGTGTCTTTGTTTAATGTATTATAGATGATGGCATAATCACCACCTACATCTTCTCTTTGTAGAAAAACACTTTTAACTTCCATTTCCATAATGGTATCAATACCATCTAGGTCAAGTACGCTATCGCGTTCCATTACAATTTCGTTCCGCTCAATTGAAACTACTTCACCAGTATCTTCATCAACGAAATCTTCTACCCAAGTTCTAAGAACCCTTGCAGCTAATTTTCTACCAACAAATTTTTCTAGTTCAGTTCTGTCAGACGCAATTTCGTCTGCCATTCCAAATAAGGCCAAAATGTCTTTATCTGTTTCAAAACCAATTGCCCTAAGTAAGGTAGTTACAGGGAATTTTTTCTTTCTATCGATGTAGGCATACATGACATTATTGATGTCAGTTGCAAACTCCATCCATGCGCCCTTGAAAGGAATTACTCTAGCAGAATAAATCTTTGTTCCGTTAGGATGCACAGATTGCCCAAAGAATACACCAGGAGAACGATGTAGCTGTGATACCACAACGCGTTCTGCTCCATTAACTACGAAAGTTCCTCTCGGAGTCATGTAAGGGATGTTTCCTAAAAACACATCTTGAACGATTGTCTGGAAATCTACGTGCTCTTCATCATTACAACTTAGTTTTAGTTTCGCTTTAAGCGGAACTGCGTAAGTTAATCCACGTTCCATACATTCATCAATGGAGTAGCGCGGTGGATCGATGAAATAATCCAAAAATTCTAGAACGAAAATATTACGGGTGTCAGATATGGGGAAGTTGTCTTTAAAAACCCTAAAAAGTCCTTCGTTATTACGTTTATCAGGAGTTGTTTCCAACTGAAAGAACTCTTTAAAAGACTGTAATTGGATGTCCAATAAGTCTGGTGCTGCCGCTAAGTTTTTTGTTCTCCCAAAATTTACCCTATTATTCAGAATAGTAGTTGACATATATATTTATACCCTAGTTTTGTCTTAATCCCGATAAAATTTGCATTTATCAAATAAAAATAATTACTTTCATTTGAAACCTCAATATAAAGAACGAGCTAAATTTGATTTATAGCTAATTAGAATTATATAAAGGTGGCTAAAGGTAGGGGATAGACTGAATAACGACTGACTTTTTTAATAATTAACTTTTCTGAAAGTGGAAATCATACACTAAGTACTTGCTTCCAGAATGAAAATCGTTCTATTTTGATCCATTTAAAGTCATAAAGTAACCAAAAGCCTGATAATTTTAATGACATTGCTGATAACTTTTGATGTATTTCCCCCTACATTTGCCGCCCTTCGGCGAGGTAGCTCAGTTGGTTAGAGCATCGGATTCATAACCCGAAGGTCGGGAGTTCAAATCTCCTCCTCGCTACACAATACCAAAAAACAATTCTTATCTCAATCCAACGCTATCTGGGTTGAGATTTTTTTTGCTAAATCCCCTCACATGCAATCGTCTATTAAGGTTGGACTTGCCTCCTACGGTATGTCTGGTAAAGTTTTCCATGCCCCATTTTTAGCGGCAAGTAATCAATATGAGCTGGTTGCTTGCTGGGAAAGAAGTAAGAAACTTATTAACAATGATTACCTAAATGTAATTTCTTGTAAAAGCTATGAGGAGTTGTTAGCAATAGAAGATATTGACTTAATTATTGTAAATACCCCCAATATCACCCATTACGAATATGCCAAAAAGGCTCTTTTGGCTGGTAAACATGTGATTGTAGAAAAGCCCTTCACTGTGACAAGTAAGCAAGGGCGAGAATTAGCTGATTTAGCAAAGCACTTAAACAAACAGCTTTCCGTCTTTCAGAATCGCCGTTACGATAGTGATTTCCTAACAGTAAAAAAAGTGTTGGATGAAAAACTACTTGGAGATATAGTAGAAGCAGAAATTCACTTCGATAGGTTCGTTGAAGGCCTTAGCTACAAAGTACACAAAGAGACGCCTGTATTAGGTGTTGGCCTATTATATGATTTAGGATCCCATATTATCGATCAGGCGTTAATGCTTTTCGGCAAACCAAGTGCTGTATTTGCAGATATACGAATTGTTAGACCTATTAGCAAAGTGGACGACTACTTTGAGGTATTATTATATTACCCGAACATTAGGGTAAGACTAAGATCAACTTATGTTGCAAGGGAACAAGTGGCAGGTTACATTATTCATGGAACGAAAGGCAGTTTTATAAAACCCAAATCCAATATACAGGAAGAAGCCCTTGTAGCTGGAATACCCATTGATAGTAGCACTTGGGGGGAAGAACAAACAACACAATTTGGAATTTTACACACATCGCTAAACGATTCAATTGTAAGAGCGTTTTACCCGTCTGTAAAAGGGAATTACGCAGACTATTTTTCAGAAGTAGCTATGGCAATATTGAACAAAAGTTCTTTACCCGTTACGGCAGAAGAAGCCATTGATGTCATTACCATTATTGAAGCCGCTTATTTGAGTAATTCATCCAAGCAAATCATAAATCTATAAAGAAGAAATCGACTATTAATCTGTTTAAAACAAACAAAATTTAGCACTTAAAAAAAGAATATCATCTGATAACGTTTGCGTAAATAAACAAATAGAAAGCCAATAAATTATCCGCATTTTGCACCTAGAATTGCATGATGAAAATGCTTGCTTATTATGCTTTTGGAATATCCATTGCACTAATAAACATTCACATTCAAACTGACAGAACGCTCAATCATTTTTTATGTAGTTACTTGAAATGTGGTAAAGCAAAATATTGCTACGGGTTTCCTTATAAATACATTAAAAAATGAGCATTCTTCTATTGCCGCTTATTTCATTTTGTTTTGAGTGCAAGTATGCTTTCATTTGCACTACAAAAAATATTTATCATGATATTATCTAAAGAGAGTTTAGTAAATGTTGCCCAAGAAGGGGTAAAAACAGTAGGAATCAGTGCTTTTGATTTACCAGAGAAGATTATTCAGTTCGGAACTGGTGTATTACTTCGTGGTTTGATTGATGATTTTGTTGACAAAGCCAATAGAGCTAATATTTTCAACGGACGAGTAGTTGTGATAAAAAGTACCAATTCTGGAGGGACTGATGCATTTTCTACGCAGGATGGACTATATACTCAGTTAATTAAGGGAATAGAAAATGGTCAAAAAGTAGATGAGGTGGTCATTAATTCATCGATTAGCAGGGTATTAGCTGCTGGCGATGATTGGGATGAAATACTAAGCGTTGCTATTAAACCAGAAGTACAAATTATCATTTCTAATACCACAGAGGTTGGAATTACGCTTGTAGAAGATGATAAAGTAAATGCAGTTCCTCCAAAATCTTTTCCAGGTAAGTTATTAGCTGTATTGTTAAAGAGATACGAAGCATTTGGTGGTACTTTAGAAAGTGGATTTATAATCGTTCCAACAGAACTAGTAGTTGATAACGGCACTAAATTAAAGAACATCGTATTGCAATTAGCTAAGCTTAATAATTTAAGCTCTGAATTTATTGAATGGATAGCTAATGCAAATGATTTTTGCAACTCGCTTGTTGATAGAATTGTTCCTGGAAAACCTTCCCCAGCCGATAAAGCTGCTGCTGAAGCTACTTTAGGTTATACAGATGATTTACTCATCATGAGCGAATGCTACAGACTCTGGGCAATTGAAACCTCTAACGAACGCTCCAAAGAAATTTTATCGTTTAGTCTTGCCGATGAAGAAGGTGTGGTGATTGTTCCAGATATTAATAAATTTAGAGAGCTAAAACTCAGATTGCTCAACGGTACGCATACTTTCTCTTGTGCACTTGCCATAGTAGGCGGATTCAAAACAGTAAAAGAAGCAATGGGTGATGCTACTTTTTCTAATTTCATCACTAAGTTGTCTAATGATGAAATGGCACCAAGCATTTTGAACAGCAACATTACATTGGCTGATGCCCATGCGTTTGCATCAAAGGTTTTAGACCGTTTTCGCAATCCATATATTGAGCATTTATGGCTTAGTATTTCTATGCAGTACACATCAAAAATGAAGATGCGTAATGTACCAATCCTTCAAAAGTATTTTGAACAGCAAGTTACCCCACCTGCATACATGTCTTTGGGATTTGCCGCTTATATCTTGTTTATGAAGAGTCACCAAGATGAAACTGGCAAATATGTTGGTTCAATTAATGGGGGTACTTATACAATCAATGATGATTATGCACACATTTTACATGATCATTGGTTGGGTGGTGATTTAGACACTGTTGTCCATTTTATACTTAAGGATATCAATTTATGGGATGTTGATCTTTCAACCTTAAATGGTTTTGAAGCAGCAGTAATAGCGCAGCTTCAGAATTTAATTGATACCGGTTTCAAAGCTTCAGTAGAAGCACTCTAATTATTTACAAGGCAAAGAAATAGATGACTATTCATTTATTTCTTTGCCTATTTTTTTATCTCTAGGATTCCATTTGCATGCAACTAAAAGTTTTAAAAGTTAACCAAAAAGACAACGTAATTGTAGCCCTACAAGACCTTTTTAAAGGGGAGGAGGTACTCTATAATGGAAATGCCTATACGCTTCTAGATGATGTGAAGGCAAAACATAAATTTTATGCCACCGATTTAAAAAAAGGTGACGAAGTAATCATGTACGGTGTGTTGGTAGGAAAAGCTCAACAAGATTTGAAATGCGGTACATGGATGAATACTGAAAATTTGAAACACGCTGCTGAACCCTATGTTTTTAGGCCCTCTCACTACGATTGGAAAGCGCCAGATGTATCTAAATTTATTGACAGGACTTTTAACGGCTATCATCGAACCGATGGTAGAGTGGGTACTGCTAATTATTGGTTATTTATACCAACAGTTTTTTGTGAAAATCGAAATCTTGATGTAATTCGCGAAGCCATGCATAACGAGCTAGGGTATGCAGTTACTGAAAAATATAAATCTTACACACACCAATTATTAAAAGCATACCAAGAAGGAGAAACCTTAGAAAACATCAACTTGAGTGCAGCTACAACTGTGGCTAAGGATCGTCCATTTAAAAATGTGGATGGCATCAAGTTTTTAAATCACCAGGGTGGCTGTGGCGGAATTAGGCAGGATGCTGCCGTGTTGAGTAAATTACTTGCTGCTTATGCAGATCATCCTAATGTAGGAGGTGTTACTGTGTTGAGCCTTGGCTGTCAAAACCTTCAGGTTCAAGATTTTCTTGCAGACTTAAAAGCTCATAATCCTTCGTTTGACAAACCTTTAAACATTTTTGAACAACAACAATCGCAAAGCGAAGAACAATTGATAGCAGATGCCATTAAAAAGACATTTGACGGATTAGTTGAAATCAATAAACATGAGCGCAAACCTGCTTCTTTAGATAAGTTAGTAATTGGGGTAAAATGTGGGGGTAGTGATGGATTCAGCGGCATTTCTGCAAACCCATCTGTTGGGTATTGCAGCGACTTAGTAGTTGGTCTAGGTGGTAAAATTCTATTAGCTGAATTTCCAGAACTATGCGGAGTAGAACAAGAAATAATCGATAGAACCGTGGATGAAACTGCGGCACATAAATTTATTCATTTAATGAAAACTTATAGCGACTCCGCATTAAGAGTCGGCTCTGGTTTTCACATGAATCCATCCCCTGGCAACATAAAAGATGGATTAATTACCGATGCCATAAAAAGTGCAGGGGCTGCAAAAAAAGGCGGAAGTGCTCCCGTGGTAGATGTACTAGACTATACCGAACCGGCTACTAAGCCTGGATTAAACCTAGTCTGTACCCCAGGAAATGATGTGGAGGCTACAACAGGAAAAGCGGCTAGCGGTGCTACGCTTATTCTTTTTACAACTGGCCTAGGTACGCCTACAGGAAATCCTGTGTGTCCTACAATTAAAGTATCATCAAATAATGCCCTTACCAAAAGAATGGGAGATATTATTGACATCAATACTGGGTCTGTAATTGATGGAGTAAAAACGATAGAGGAAATGGGAGAAGCAATCCTCGATTATTGTATCAAAGCAGCGAGTGGAGAAATCATTCCAAAAGCAGTTCAACTCAATCAGGATGATTTTATTCCTTGGAAAAGAGGGGTTAGTCTGTAATAAAATGATTCTTTACTTACCTCGGTAAAAGAAATAATCATGGCAGTCATTAATAACCCATAAAAAAATCCTAACTTAAAGATAAAGGGTTTCACTATCTATAGGAAACTTCTAAATAGAATATCAACACATACTAATACACATTGCACATTATGAAAAAGTTTCTTGACGAAAATTTCTTACTCAAAAACAAAACGGCTGAGGTGCTATATCACCAATATGCCCGGTCTATGCCAATCATTGACTACCATTGTCATTTGCCACAACAGCAAATTGCAGAAGACAAAAATTTTGAAAACCTCAGCCAAATTTGGCTTTATGGCGACCATTATAAATGGCGCGCTATGCGAGCTAATGGAATTAATGAAAGATTCTGTACGGGTAACGCTACAGATTTTGAAAAATTTGAACAGTGGGCCGCAACCGTTCCTTATACACTCCGGAATCCATTGTATCACTGGACACATCTAGAACTACAACGCTATTTCGATGTACATGAAATACTGAACCCTGAATCTTCAAAAAGGATTTATGAGAACTGTTCAGAAAAATTGCGCACTAAAGAATATAGTGTTAAAAATTTATTGAGAAAAATGAACGTGGTAGCTGTTTGTACCACAGACGATCCTATTGATAACTTGTACTATCACCAACAATTGAAAGATCAGGCTTTTGAAATTCCTGTTTTGCCCGCTTTTAGGCCAGATGTTGCGATGAATGTAAGTGATCCTTCCCGCTTTATAGCCTATGTAAAAAAAGTAGAGGCCGCTTCTGGAATTAGCATTAGTAACTATACAGAATACCTTGATGCCTTAAAAAATCGCCACGATTTCTTTGCCACAATGGGCTGCAACGTAAGTGACCATGGTTTAGAAGAATTATATGCGGACGATTTTACCGATGCTGAAATTGATTCTCTATTCATTAAAATATATAGCGGTGAATCACTGAACTTGGCGGAACAGCGGAAATTTAAAAGTGCTATGCTGCTTGTTTTTGCAGATTGGGATTTTGAAAAAGGTTGGGTACAACAATTTCATCTAGGTGCCTTACGTAATAATAATGGCAGGATGTTACAAACCCTTGGGCCTGATACTGGCTTTGATAGCATTGGCGACTTTAAGCAAGGTGTGGCTTTGTCTGCTTTTTTAAGCAAACTGGATACAAAAAACAGGTTGGCTAAAACCATTCTTTACAACCTAAACCCTGCCGACAATGAGTTATTTGCCACCATGATTGGTAATTTTAACGATGGCAGCATGGCTGGAAAAGTGCAGTGGGGAAGTGGCTGGTGGTTTTTAGACCAAAAAGACGGCATGGTAAAGCAAATGAATGCATTATCTAACATGGGCTTGTTAAGCAAGTTTGTGGGTATGCTTACGGATAGCCGTAGCTTTTTGTCGTTCCCTCGTCACGAATACTTCAGAAGAATATTGTGCAATCTATTTGGCGAAGAAATTGAAAATGGAGAACTCCCTAACGATATTGCTTGGACTGGAAAAGTAGTTCAAGATATCTGTCATTATAATGCTAAAAACTATTTTGGCTATTAGTTTAATCGCAGTTTATGTATACCTCAAAGAGAATGAAAAGATGCAATTGGCGTTTTGAGCGGATTTTTCTGGTTATTCACAGCAATTTCCGCTCAATAAATATTTAGCACAAGCGGGAGGGAGAAATAAAAGAGCGCATGTGCAACCTCTGGAAGTAGGATAAAGCCCCTTGGAAGCTGGCGGAAGCCTTTTGGAAGTAGGCGGAAGCCTTTTGGAAGTAGGCGGAAGACCTTTGGAAGTGGGCGGAAGACCTTTGGAAGCTGGCGGAAGACCTTTAGAAGTAGGCGGAAGACCTTTGGAAGCTGGCGGAAGACCTTTGGAAGCTGGCGGAAGACCTTTGGAAGACTACCAGAAATGTAAAATGGAGTCTTTACAGTAATTTCTCTACTTTTTGATAGCAAAGAGTAGGTTTTAGTAAGATTCCCAGTGCTGCTTTGAGCCTAAACCATAATTGGGGAAAAATCCGGTTGGAATCTTTCGCATTATAGCTTGCTGGTGGCTTAAGGTATTTGGTAAGTTGATGAAAGATTTCATCCTCGTTTAAGTATAGTTTTAAAATAAAAAAACGGATTCTGTATGCATCGGTATCTCCAAAAGGTTTCGATTATTTACAGAAGCCGTTTTTTTATTTAAGGTAGATACGCCGCCATGGAAGTTTGGTATTGCTGCGCAGCAAGTGCCGCAGCGGCAGCATAATCATCCCCTTCGTTGGCATAAATAATGGCACGGCTTACATTCACAAGCAGCCCAATATCTTCTATCATACCACTTTTGCATACCTGATCCATACTTCCCCCTTGCGTACCTACACCAGGTACCAACAAAAAATGCTGGGGGATAATGGAACGGATTTCTTCTAATTCACTTGCCTTGGTGGCACCTACAACAAACATTAAGTTATTCGGCGACCCCCAACTTGCCGTCCTTTCAATCACTCTTTTATACAATTGTTTTTCCTTTTCTGGTTGAACAATACTCGGCACTAAAAAATGGGCATTGTTGCTTTGTGCAACCAAGACCTGCTGAAAATCTTGTGCTCCGGCATTGGAGGTGAGTCCTAGCACAATCGTCCATTTATTATCATATTCCAAAAAGGGTTTTATGCTGTCTTCCCCCATATAGGGCGCTACTGTTACGGCATCAAAAGGATAGGTTTCGAAAAAAGTCTTTGCATATTGTGCAGAAGTGTTGCCAATATCACCACGTTTTGCATCGGCTATGGTAAAATGGGTTTTAGGTATATAATCAAGCGTTTCAGCAAGCGCCTCCCAACCTTTAATGCCTTGTGATTCATAAAAAGCAGTATTTAGTTTATAGGATACACACAAAGATTTGGTAGCATCAATGATGGCTTTGTTAAACAGAAATACTCCATTTTTCTTACTACGAAGTTGGGCTGGAAGTTTGGTTATGTCTGTATCTAGCCCTACACACAAAAAGGATTTTTTATCCCGAATTGTTTCCACTAATTGCTGTCTATTCATGTGGCGAAAATAACTGAATAGATGTGAGTGTACAGTGATGAGTGTTGAATAATTACTCAACTTGCAGATAAATTCACTTTTTATCCGAACAGTACGGCTTAAATCAGAACCAGTGTTTTAAGGCTAAATACCTGCAAAAAGCTGTTGAAGAAATTATTAAAGCCCGCAACAATTTTGCAAAGCAAATAAGCTCATTCACAAATACGGTTTATTGTAATCTGGCCAACTTCTTTTTGAAAAGCATTTTGCAGAAGGCTATGGTAGCGGTGTGGTTAACCAATTGTCGGTTGATTTGAAATTAGAGTTCCCCGATATGGGGTTGTCACCGCGCAATTTGTGGAACATGAAACGCTTTTTTGAACGATACCATCTGGCAGATACAAAACTGCTACAGTTTGTAGCAGTTTTACCTTGGGGGCATAATTTATTACTGCTTGACAAAGTGGTTTCTATGGAAGCTGTATGCTTCTACGACAATGAAACACTAGCTAAGGGATGGGAAAAGAGTTTACATTTATTGGCAATCAGTACAGGCTGGAGTATAATCAGAAAGAATATTTTGTGGAAATGCTTTTCTTCCAACGTAGGTTGCATTGTTTGGTGGCCATAGAATTGAAAATTGGAAGTTTCAAAGCTGAGTATGTGGACAAAATGAACCTTTATCTCTCCCTTTTAGACCGCTTGGAAAAAGACGAAAATGACAACCCCTCTATAGAAATTATTCTTTGTGCAGATAAAGATCACCTTGATGTAGAAATAGCGCTGCAAGATGTAAACAAACCGATTGGCGTAGCTGAATATCAATTATTGATACCTAAAGAAGCACTTCAAACCTTGCTTTGGAATGAAATAGCCGCAATGGAAAAAGAGCATAATATAAGTAAAGACAGTTAAACATCCGAACATTCATACAGCATTTAATTTCTTTTATCTGCAAATAGCTATAGCCCTTATTAGCGAAGTTCGATTGGAGAAATGGACACATTTCTCCAATATTTGCAATTTTAAAGTTGAGGCTTACATCATTGCTACATCTCTCATTGCCGCTACAACGGTTGGGCAAACCTTGATAGGTTGATGGGTATATTTGACCATGCCTCCAACTCAATTCAAAACAGATGGCTTAACCGATGAGCAGGTGTTGGTTGCCCGAGAAAAATTTGGTCTTAATCAATTGGCTTCCCAAAAAACAAATGAGTTTGTGGCTGCGCTAAAACGTATGGCTACAGACCCCATGCTGATTTTATTGTTCACCGCCTGCGCTATTTATTTTGTTAGTGGTAAAATTGGCGATGCTATTTTCCTTGCATTGGCCATTGTTTTTCAAACTTCCATATCCTTATACCAATACGCTAGGAGCAATGATGCACTAGAGAAACTAAAGGATTTATCGAAACCCACCTCCAAAGTGATTCGCAATGGCGAGGAGGTGGCCATTAAAAATGAAGAAATGGTGGTGGGGGATAGCATGGTGGTGGAAGAGGGAGGAAGTGTTGCTGCAGATGGTGTGATTGTTCAGTCGAATGATTTTTCTGTAAATGAATCCATCTTAACGGGAGAATCTTTCGCGGTGTTTAAAGCCGCTTATAAAGCAGAAAACCAAGAGAACCAAATTTATAGCGGTACCAGTGTGGCTAGTGGCCGTGCTGTGGCAACTGTTACGGCTGTGGGTAATGAAACCAAATTGGGGAAAATAGGCAAAAGCATAGAACAGATTGAAGATGAAAAAACACCATTAGAAATTCAGATTGGCAATTTTGTGAAGAAGATGGCCATTGCGGGCGCATTGTTTTTTGTGATAGTTTGGGTTATTAATTACCTGCATACCAAGCTACTGCTCAACAGTTTGTTGCAGTCGCTCACACTTGCTATGAGCATTTTGCCAGAAGAAATTCCAGTGGCCTTCACCACTTTCATGGCGTTGGGTGCGTGGCGATTGATGAAAATGGGCATCGTGGTAAAGCAGATGAAAACGGTGGAAACATTGGGCAGTGCTACAGTAATCTGTACCGACAAAACAGGAACACTAACAGAAAACAGGATGAGCTTGGCCACTTTGTTTTTGCTAGCTACGAATCATATTTCACCAACATTAGAATCCCTGCCCGAAGGGGAAAAAGCATTGGTGGCTACAGCCATGTGGGCAAGTGAACCGATTCCTTTTGACCCTATGGATGTGGCTTTGCACGACAGCTACCCTAACCTTTTTCCGAATGATGAACGCCCTAATTTCAAGTTAATCCATGAATATCCATTGAGCGGACAACCGCCGATGATGACGCACATATTTGAAGATGGTTCAGGTAAAAGAATCATTGCGGCCAAAGGTGCCCCTGAGGCGTTAATGGCTGTTTCGCAGGTTACAGATGCGGAGAAGCAGCAAATTAACGAAGCAATGGCCACTATGGCAAATGATGGATTTAGAGTTTTGGGTGTGGGGCTTGCCGAAAATACCGATGCCACATTTCCCGAAAAGCAACAAGATTTTCATTTCAAGTTTGTGGGTTTGGTGGGGTTTTACGATCCTCCCAAAAAGAATATCCAAAAAGTTTTGGAAGATTTTTATGCAGCGGGTATTGCTGTAAAAATCATTACGGGGGATAATGTAACCACTACCACTGCCATTGCCAAACAAATAGGATGCAGGGGTTATGAAAACAGTATTACTGGTGATGCGTTGATGAACCTTCCTAATGATCAGCTAGCAGAGAAAGTGTTGGCTACTACCCTATTTACCCGCATGTTTCCAGAAGCGAAGTTGAAAATTATCAATGCTTTAAAGCAAAGCAACCAAATTGTGGCCATGACAGGCGACGGTGTAAACGATGGCCCTGCATTAAAAGCGGCACATATTGGCATTGCTATGGGGAAAAAAGGAACGGAAATAGCCAAGCAAGCTGCTTCCTTAATTCTGTTGGAAGATGATTTATCTAAAATGGTTACGGCTGTGGAAATGGGTCGTAAAATTTATGCTAACTTGAAAAAAGCCATCCAGTATATCATATCCATACACATTCCCATTATACTTACCGTGTTTATTCCTTTGGCATTAGGTTGGCGTTATCCGAATATTTTCTCTCCTGTACACATTATTTTCTTAGAAATCATCATGGGGCCAACCTGTTCTATTATGTACGAAAATGAACCGATTGAAAAGAATACCATGCTGCTACCGCCCAAACCATTAACAAATACTTTTTTTAATTGGCGAGAATTATCTGCAAGTATTGTTCAAGGTTTGGTGATTACCGTTGGCACTTTGTTCATTTACCAATATTCATTATACAAAGGCTATGACGAAGCTCTCACCCGCACCATGACTTTTACTACATTAATTGCTGCCAACATTTTTCTCACTTTAATTAACCGTTCTTTTTTCTACTCCATCATTACTACTCTAGGGTACAAAAACAATTTGGTGGTCTATATAATTTCCATCACTACAGCCCTCGTTGCTGCGATTTTATTCCTTAAGCCAGTAACTACTTTTTTCAAATTTGAGCACCCCAATCTGTTGCAGCTTACCATTTGCATAGTAGTAGGTTTGGTTGCTGTTATTTGGTTTGAATTGGTAAAACTGGTGAAGCGACGTTCAATGGCTGTTAGTGTTTGATTATTCGATGGATTACCCTCCTGATTTCCAAAATAAAAAGGTGCATAAAAGTTTTTCGCAGTTATTAGTTAATACCTCACTCCAACCCCTCTCCGAAAGGCGAGGGCCAAAACGAAAAACTTTTATGCACACAATAAAAAGGGGTTGAACAAAATGTAGATTTTGTTCAACCCCTTTTTGGGTTATGGCACTTGGTTTACAATTATTCTTTCAAATCATTTCTGATTAACTGAATCCGAAAATAGATTCATTATTAAAGCTAACTAATCAATAGCTTCTAATAAATAAGTTTACCTAACAATGTCATTAGCATGCGCATACTTAATGATGTCTGCGAAGCTGGTGAAGTTCATCTTATCCATGATTCTTGATTTGTAGGTGCTGATGGTGTTGATACTTACGTGAAGTATCTCCGCAATTTGCGTAACGGTTTTTCCGTTCGATAGCATTTGAAACACTTCAAATTCTCTGTCAGACAAAGTTTCGTGTGGCTTTTTTTCTACATCGTCTAAGTAGGCGTCTGCAAGAAGGGAGGCAATGTCTGGGGTAATGTATTTCCGGCCCTGCATTACAAATTGCATGGCTTTAATTAAATCTTCTGGCACCGTATCTTTTGTTAGGTAGCCATTCGCACCCGCTTTAATCACCCTTACCGCATTTCTTTCTGGCAAAGACATACTCAGGATAATGATGGGTACTTTGTTTTCGGCGTCCCGCACTTGCTTGATAATTTCAATAACCGGGGTGCCAGGCATGTATAAATCGGTGATAACAATATTATACTTGGTTTCCGTTTGGAGTTCGGCAAGTAGTTCATCGCCGTTACTTTTTTCTACAATTTCTGCTGATGGATACGATTGACGAAGGAGTAAAACAAGTCCTTGTCTAATCATGGCATGATCATCGGCCAATAATATTTTCATCTTTAATTTTTAATTTTTAAACAGAAGGCCCACGCTTTATAATTTACACAGCCCCTTAGTGAGTAATCGGGTTAATCAATTCGTTTCCTTTTTTTTACCCCAATTTATGTTCAATGCCGTACTTAATCATTTCGGCATCGCCCTGCAAGTTCATTTTCTTTTGAATATGCACTTTATGGGAACGAACGGTATTGATGCTAATAAATAGTTTATCTGCAATGTCCTGCATAGAACAACCATCTATGAGTAACTTGAAAATTTGGTATTCCCTGTCAGACAGGTTTTCGTGAGCATTCATTTTGGTTTTGTTTTCGTAGGACGAAGCCAAAATTTCTGCAACCTCAAGGTTCAAATATTTTCTACCACTCATAATTTGATTGATGGCACTTACCAACTCCGAAGAAATACTGTCTTTAGTAAGGTAGCCCGCAGCCCCCGCCGTAATGCAACGAATGGCATATTCTTCCGCTGGATACATACTAAGCATCAGTACAGGGATTCTGGGTACATGTGCTTTCAATTGTTTCAATACCTCTAAACCAGATTGACCAGGAAACGAAATGTCTGAGATAATTAAGTCCCATTTTTCTTTTACAGCTTTTTTAAAGAGGTTGACGGTATTGTCCACATCTTCCACTTCTGCATTTGGAAATGAGTCGAGCAGTAGGTAACGCAGAGCGGTTCTTACCATTTGGTGGTCGTCGGCTATTAATACTTTCATCTATGGTATGTATATTTTTATGGGGTTATTAAGTCTATTTTTTACGGCTGTCCCTCGGTAGGCTACCTACTAAGTGACGGCGGTAAAATTAGACACCGCTCTATTTTAGATTGGCATTGATTGTGTAAATACTTTGTAGTCTTACTACTACAAATACCCCTTCTGTGTAGTTGCTTTAGGTGTTTTTAGGGGGTAATTGGTACAAAAAAGGCCGAATGAAGCAGTTCGTACTAAGATTCTTGAGCGTAGTTTGAAATTTAAATAAACATCACTAAAGGTGGGAAAGGTGTCGTATGGCAACCATTATTCTACTGCTGATTTCTTCGACGCCAAAGCAGGAAACAAAAGTGCTAAGGACTGGCGATGGGTGTAATATTTATACATCCAATTGATGAACACCATTAAGCGATTTTTGAAGCCGATTAATAAAAACAAGTGCAAAGTCATCCAAATAAACCAGGCAAAGAATCCGTGAAAAGTAAGGTTTGGCTTCGCTAAATCAACCACAGCTTTATGCCTGCCCACTGTTGCCATACTGCCTTTGTTTACATATTGATAAGGAAGTGCGGCTTTGCTTTTGGCTAATCTTTTGAAATTATTGGCCAAATTATTGGCTTGATCAATGGCCACACTGGCTAATTGCGGGTATCCTTTTGGGTAGGCTTCGCTTTGGATGGATGCCGCATCGCCTATGGCAAATACATTGCTAGTAGTGGCAACACGGTGGAAACGATCCGTTTTTAATTGGTTGGTATGGGTGATGAAATCGGGGTTTACACCTGCCGGTATATTGCCTTTTACGCCTGCTGCCCAAATGACAAACGAAGTATCGATGGTGGTACCGTCGTTAAGAAAAACTTGAGCCCCATCATAGGTTTTTACGATGCAGTTTAGCTTAACCGTTACCCTAGGTCTTCTAAATAGGTTTTGGCTGTGCTGGAAGAAGCAGGGCGCATGGCAGCCAGCAATTTTGGACTTCCTTCTAACAGAAAAATGTCCATTTGGGCAAAATTTAGTTCGGGATATTCCAATGGTAGGGAATCGGTTTTCATTTCTGCTAGCGTGCCACTCAATTCTACCCCCGTGGGGCCGCCACCCACAATTACGATAGATAAATTTCTTTTGGTGCTTGCGTGTTGGTGGGTAATGGCATCTTCAAAATGTTGAAGCAAACTATTGCGAATTTCCAAAGCATCAAAAGTGGATTTCATCGAAAAAGAATGGCTGGCAATGGCTTCATTACCAAAATAATTGGTAACCGCACCAGTTGCAATGACCAGATAATCATAATTAAAGCTAAGGACTCCAATGGCCACTGTATTGTTGACCGTGTTCACATTGGTTACCGTAGCCACCCGGATACTAAGATTTTTGCTTTTCTGGAAAATACTTCTAAGCGGAAATGAAATATTGCTAGCATCCAACTGCGCCATGGCTACTTGATAAAACAAGGGTTGAAACTGGTGGTAGTTGTTTTTATCTATGAGGGTAATGGTATAATTAGGATGGTTGTTTAATTCCCTCGCCAATTTTAAACCAGCAAAACCAGCCCCTATGATGATGATGTGTTTTTTAGCATGTTTAGTGTATTGATCCACCATCGAATGCAAAGAATCGTTGAATGCCGCTAAGTTGCTATTTTCTATTGCGGGGTTTTCGTCAGACGGGGTGCTGGGAGTCATTTCATCCACAAATGGTAATAGCTCTGGATGGTTTTCCTGAATATCTAAGGTTGTTTGGAGTATTTCTTTATTTAATTCCTGTTCTGTTTTCATGGGGGTGTAAAGATGCTTTGCATGTACGCCGCATTTATTACACAATGGCAAGAATCATTTGCAAGAATATTAGTTTGGTGGGGGGAAATTTCCCAATAATTTCAATCGTACATAAATGTTTTCCGCAGGTATAAATTGCTACCCTTCCTTATCATTTAAGAATAGACCACTGGCGCAAGTGTTCAGCTTTAGCTGGTCACTTGTGCCGTACAAATAAGCCAGTTTGTAACTGGCGATAAAGTACAGAACTACAAGTGTAAAATCGGCAATATCCCCTCATCCTTAACATGATAGTATTGATAAGCACTACTGTATTTATATTCATGTGGCAGCCAAACAATTCCTGCTCTCACAGGGTTTTCGTGCAAATAACGCAACCGCTGTTGCTGTTTTTCTACGTTATCCAGTTGAACAGGATGAAAACCTTGTTGCCAAAATTGGTATTCTTTGTTTGCGCTATTCGTGCTGCCTACAAAGCGAAACAAATTCAGCATCCATTCTTTACGGCTTTCTTTTTCATTGCTTTCTATCGCTGCTATAATTTGCTTGGAAGTATATTTCTTAAAATCGCGCATTATTTCGCTTATTGGGTGCGAACTGCTGGAAACAATCAGGTGCAAATGGTTGGTCATGATAACATAAGCGCGCAAGCACAGCCCTTTTGATTGTTGGCAATACGCCAAGCTTTTAACTACGATTTCTTTGTACAATTCCCTGCTGAACACATCTACCCAACCTACAACCGTGCAGGTTACAAAATGTGGAATCTCGCTTTCCTCTGTTTTGTACTTGCTTGACATAATGGTGATTTTTGGCTAATATAATTGTTTTGTCCAAACGAATGCCAGTTGCAAACTGGCTCATTAAAAAGGCACGAGTGGCCTGCTAATGAAGAACACT
>JAIXOJ010000171.1 GCA_027486835.1 Chitinophagaceae bacterium | reverse complement strand
TTTGCGGAGGCACCAGATGGGTAGGGTACGCAAACATCAAAAAAACCAGCATCGAAACACTCTTCGTCCCAATCAATATTTACAGAATTGCACCCCCTGTCTGCGCCTGAACTACCTACGCCACCATACACTTGGAGTGAAGCACCGCCACTACCTACGAGGTTAAAACCAGTACTGGGGCTGTATCCGCCATTTGCATTGAAACCAATATCGCATAAACCGCCAATACCAAAATTGAACCCTCCCACAGAAACACCGGCATTTCCATCAAGATGCGCAGCAAAGTTGGCTGCGAGGTTTACTGTTGCGGATGGAATATCAGCAGTGAATTTCATACCGAAAACCACACTTTGATTCCATTTCAAATAGGCACCTGCTATCCCTGATATAGAAAATTTATGATTGCCATTACTTGACTGTGAAAATTCGCCGTACATGTACAAGCCATTCAAATAACCAGTACCTACGTATTTTACTAACGCATTTTGGAAGGCAGCAGGTATGTAAGGATTGGAACTTAAGATGTTATAACCCACTCCCAATCCTGCATTTACATTGTTTAACACGTAAGCCACATTAGCCACCATGTCAGCAGCCATGAAAAATGCACCTGTCGAAAATCCTTTTACGGGTGCTGCAATAAACAAGGTTGTATTGATAGTGGCCGAACCGATAGGATTTGGAATAGGGATGTTTCTTACCATACTAACCAAGAAGTATTTATTGCAGAAATCGAGCGTTGTTGCAACTTGAGCAGCAGTAAATACCTTCCCTACCACCAAATCTCCTGTACCAGTAACGATGGGTACATAATTGCAAGCACTGGAAAAAAGCACGTTTAGTTTTACTTCCACATTAATCAAACTAGCTGGTACTTTCACTGGCCCCAAGGAACCATTAATAAACACGTTGTACTCTTTAGTTACCGTATTCAAATCAAATCCACCGCCAAACGTGTGGAAGGTTACTGGCCCTATAGATACATCGGCTTTGATGAGGATACTAGCCCCCATTTCCATTCCGCCAGCATTGTATTTATAGTATTTAAAAGTAGCATCTATCCCTTTGGCAGCTCCGCCCATACCTACCATGGTCAATTTAATAACAGCAGAAAATCCACGTCTTGTATTATCAAATTGCAAGGACATTCCAGCACTAAACTCAACTGTGGAAGTTTGCAAATTCAAATAAAGCGTATCTACTCTAGCAGCAAAACCTGTGGCGGTATTGGCTACAAGCACAATGCCTCCACCTCCATTGCCTGGACCAGTGCCACTTAACGATTTTACAGAAGCGAAAGCTACTTCACCAGAAATACCAAATGCCCAAAAGGCCGTTGCAGAGGTGATTTGGGTGGTATCTCCTACTATTGGGGAACTGGCCAGTTTGGTACCTTGTATAATAGAATCCATCGATTCCAGATTGGCATTGGTACCTACATTTATTAAGAAACTATTGAGGGTTATTTCTGCCACTCCAAATTTGATGGTTTGGTTGGCGGTGGCTGCCACAAACACCCCAAAATTGGAGGTCTGTAAGGTAAATTGTCCTCCTATCGGGCTTTCAAAAATGGCTTTGGTTATTTGACTAACCGCTGGAATAGATGCTATTCCTGCTACCGCATCAATATTCAGGGACAGTGCATAGTTAAGGTTATAGGTATTGTTGGCACCTGAATAACTGAAACTGGCTCTTGTACCTGTGTTTTGAATGGCAAAAGATAAAGCCCCAATTGAAACTGCTTTTGTCAATTCAAAGCTGGCTGACAATGCATAGCCGCTCCCTGTGTTGGTGATGCCCATTTGATTGAAAGGCAGTAAACTTCCACTTCTAAGCAAATTGAGGTTGCCCACCAAAGTCATAGAAGGATTGCTGGTGCCTATACCCGATAAAATAACATCGGTGTAAGTAGCCCTTATTTTCTGAACAGCAGCAGTTAGCACATTATTTCCTGTGAAAAATGAAAGGGTTTGTATGCCAAATTTGGTATTGAAGGCGGCAGTCTTAATCGTTACTTTACCGCTACTGTCTGGCGTAAATCCTAGCTTGCTACCAAGCTGTAGAAAACCTTTCACCTTGCTGATACCAGTTGTAGAAAGATAAGCAGTATCTAATTTGAGTGTGTCGTTATTCAGCAGGACGGAAGATCTAAACGTATTGTTATTCCCGAAAAATAAGCTGTAATTCGTTGGCACAGTTTTGCTGCTATCTGCAAAAGAAAATGCGGTGTTTAAGGAGTCGGTTCTGTAATACCTATCTACCAAAGGTGCAGTGGGTAATTGAAAAGTAGTAGTGGTTAGTCGGGTAGGTTTCAGCATCAGTTTTGCTGCAATGATTCCTTTTGAATAATTACCTCCGTCTGATTTAATCCTTATTGTTCCTGGTGTGGCTTCTATTGGTGCAAATCCTAAGGCAGTAAAAGTTAGTCCACTTGTACTTAAATAAATAGAGTCGTTCACTGGTTTTGCATTCGTGGTACTCCCATCCACACTCACTTTTGCACTGGTGAATGTAAGTGTATTACTACTCGTAAGGTTATAAGTGGCGTTATTGCTCAACGTCAGTGAACCGGAAATGATGAAATTAGACCCCGATGCAGCTATCTTGGAAATTTTCACCGGGAATCCTGCTAATGTGGTAAAGGTTTGTCCTACACTTGTTTTTAATACCACCGTTACGGCTAGATTGGTTATTCTGGCTGCTATAGTAGTATCATAAAAAAGATACCCTGTTCTGTTGAGCTGTAGTTTCACTGCAAGGCTGGCAGGCACTATCAATTGAAAACGACCGCTTTTATCTGTTAATGTACTGTAAGTAGTGGTATCGGGCATAATGGCCGAAATCAGTTGTTGGGTAATGGGCAAAGACGACAAGCCGTCTTTTACTATTCCACTGATTACAACCGTTGCCCCAGCTTTCAATACTACCTGACTGTGTTGGTTTTTCGCCAAATTCACTTGAACACTAGTAGCGGCCACATTTTCTTGATCTGCCTTTGCTGGAGTAAACCGTATGTCATACCCCAAAGGATCGAGTTCATTTCCAACGGCCAATTGGTAGGGATTGCCTCCAAGATTGGTTAAGGTTACATTTATTTTTTTGGATGGATTACTTAACGGTGTGATCGTCAATGCACCTCTAGTTATAGTTGAAGCATCCACCAATTTCTCTACTTGTATAGAGAGGGTACTATGATTAGGTATTGCTTTTAGGTTGATGGTTTGGAGGGGAGTGATTAATGCACTACGCTCCAGCTTGGTTGCTTTCGTGGTAATGGATGCAATATTCACAAGCTTATCTTCATAACCATCTGCCAACAATTGTAAGTGTTGATTTAACACTGCTGTTTCTAGTTCTAAAGCGAAGGAACCGTCTTCTTGTGTTCTAGTCGTGTTGCTACTGCCTGATAGCATGACTAGTACATTGGAGAGGGGTTGGTTTAACTCATCTGCTACCCTACCCTTAATGGTGGTTTTTGCTACTACCAAATCAATATCTTTTACCAGATCTCCTGATTTCTTGATTCGGATATTTTCTTGAAAATCTACCTGACTCAATGCTCTATCGGTTACCAACACAGCAAGTGTAGCTCCTTCTTTTAGAATGGGAATTTGTTTTATCGCATAATATCCCTCATTGTCTGTGGTAGTCATCAATGTTTGGTTAGGATCAAATCTTCCTACCACATCTGCTGCGTTAAATTGTAACGATACCCGTACATCGTTGCGACCTACGCCTTTGTGGGTAATTCTACCACTTAGTTGGTTAGTATTATCGTACACATAATTTTTGGTAATCTCAAGCACTGGTTTTTCCGATTGCCCAACAGCAGCATCTACATAGCAATTGCCTAATGGATAATATGCACTTGGGCGGTTGGGGTAATTGATTTGTACTAGGTAATGATCATTGGGATGCGTGGTTTGGAAAAGTTTGGAGAAGGTCTGCCCAGATTTAAGCGTTGCAACTACCACGTACGCTTGGTTATTATACCGAACCAATGTTTCATTTACCCCTAAGCCTGCCGCAGTGGCCGGCGCATACTTTTGCCATTGGGTTGCTGGCAATAATAGGTTCATGGTTACTTTAGGTTGCAGGGTTCGGTCTGCCAATAGTACACGAGGCGTAAAACGAATATTGTTGCCTAACAGCGTAATGGGTTGCAAAACGGTTCCGTCTTGTAAAGACGAATAGTTGAACACCTGCAAATGCTTACTAAATAATCCGGAGGCATGATATACTTCCAAATACAAGTACTTAAATTTCTTCATGGCATTTTCCAATACCAATGAAAGGGTATATTGTCCGTTCTCATCTGTTTTGGCTGTGCCAATTGCAGATTTATCTGCATAGGGTATCGCATGGATGTCTGCCTCGTTGGTACCATATACCATTACTTGTGCATTGCCAAGGGGATACTTTATTTTACCAGCTTGCAAGGCTACTATGGTTTCTTTTCTTGATTCTGTTAACGGTTCACTTGCAATAAGTGGGGTATTGTTATCTGCAATGTTTTGCTCTTGAGAGGCTTTATAAGCCCAATCCACTCGACCATATATTTTATAGGCCAATCCTGTTTCTGCATATTCGGTGGATGGACGACCAAATACAAAACTGATGACCTCGCTTGTTCCATTGTTTCTAAAACTTACCCTGCTTTGTGGGTCAGTTAATTGTACCACAGCGGCATACCTGCGGCCTCTGATTAAAGGACTTTGGGTGGGACCATAAACAAACATTGTTTGTCCTTTCACTTCAAACTTAGGGGAATAATAA
>JAIXOJ010000143.1 GCA_027486835.1 Chitinophagaceae bacterium | reverse complement strand
TTTGTGGGTCAGTTAATTGTACCACAGCGGCATACCTGCGGCCTCTGATTAAAGGACTTTGGGTGGGACCATAAACAAACATTGTTTGTCCTTTCACTTCAAACTTAGGGGAATAATAAGGTGCATTTAATATCGCTTGTTCTGGCAATACACCTTTGGGTACTTCCACAAGTTTCAAGGTAGTTTTTATGCTAGCCATGATTCCCAAATTGAGGTTAGATGGCGTATTCCATTGAAAAATTAAGTTTTGTGGGGTCACTTGTTGTACCGTATCGTTCACCACTAAATTGGTTAATCTAAGGGTGGGTGGCTCAATGGACATCATCGGAAAAGTGATAGAACAGGCTTCTTGTCCTAAAGCGTTTTGACTAGTATAGCTTTCTGGGGTTATACACACCTGATAATATCCCTCTGGCATCGGCTGACTACTCAATAAATCTTCGCTTCGCATTCCGGAAACAACCAATTGCTGGGGTGTTAAAATTTCACCCAATTGGGCAAAACCCAATCGCAAGCTGGCATGAGGGGCAAGGTTTATGGGTTGACTGGAACGTGTACCTGGCTTTGTTTCAATGGATACATTGCCATCTATAGAAACCATTTTAAAACGCAGTTTCAATTGTAAAGCATTACCAGATAGATTTTGCAGTAAAACTGCATTGCCTTGCTGACGTATCAACCCTTGAAAATGGAAGGGATATGGAGGAATAACCGTAACCTGTGTTTGAACCGATGATGCCGTTGCACCCACTCGCAACACGTCTTGCCCGAAAGCAAAAGAACAGGCAACCAATAAAAAAGAAAGAAGGGTAAACGTTTTTTTGAACAATGCCATAATAGCTATTTTTAAAAAGAGTAAACAAGGTTAATATCTGCCCGCCATTCCCGAATGCCTATGGGCAGGTTGGTGATGGATGAAATGCCTGGTGCATCATTGTACATCAGCATCAAATCCGATTGTATTTTCTTGGTGATT
Organism: Chitinophagaceae bacterium; assembly: GCA_027486835.1. Lineage (GTDB taxonomy): Bacteria > Bacteroidota > Bacteroidia > Chitinophagales > Chitinophagaceae > Parasediminibacterium. Next base: position 25,205 of record JAIXOJ010000143.1, on the reverse strand, counting down.
TTATATCCGCCAGAAAGCGTCAACGTATGGTTGGTGCTTTTCGTATTGGTCTGATAGGTTTGATAAACCCCACCATTCATGGATGCTGATAAGCGGTCTTTAAGCCATGTTTGGTTTATCCCAATATCCATTCCTAAGCTCTTGTACGCATAACCCGATTGATCATTTAGGTCTGTATAGTTCGTACCTGCGTGGTATTGCAAGTGTTCCTTAGTTAGGCTACCATTGTAATACATTCCAACGGTTTGGCTGATTAATTTTCTCCCATCTGTGCCATTGAAAGAAATTTGCCCCCTGTCGAGTACCGTGTTTCTAGCTATTGTCAACTGTATTTGATGAAAGGAATGGGTATTAGACCATTGATACCTGGGGGAACAATTAAAGGTTTGGGAGGTTTGGGTAATTCTTAATGAATCGGCATATCGGGTAATGGTTGGCTGTTGGTCGCTACTGTAATTGTAATAACTGATGTCTACACCTACATGGGTGGTCGTATAACTGGCATTGGCCGACCCAATCCACCGTACCGAAGTGGCTTTTCGTTTTTGGTTAAGATTATCATGTTGGTGTCCAATGCTAGCTGCAATGCGTACTTTTTGGTGGTACAATGGCATGGCAAAACCATACAGCAGATTTACCAAATCGCCCTGGGTGTAGTACGCTCCCATAGAAACATAATTGGGGTCTATCCTGCGGTATTGACAATAGGTTTGAAACCCTTTTTTGTGGGTGTAATTGAGTTTGCCGTCAATCGCTGTATAAAAAGAAGTGGTGGTATTTTGCTGATATAGCTTGGTCAACAAACCCGAAAAGGGCAATCTTGATTTTTCAATCGAATCGTTTTTGGAGGCAGTTACATCATACGTATAATAACTAATGGCAGATTCCGATTCAAATGATAAACCTTTCAAAAACAAGGGCGTTTTAAAACCCAACCCCATCACCCAATTGGCGGCAGGTAAAACCCCGCTACTTTGCATCACTTCTTTTGGAAAGTTGCCTAAATGGTCTTTTCCAGCAAGAAAATGTACCATCACAAATTGTTTGTTTGAGCCATAGCGCAGCATTCCCGCAGTGGCGGTACGTTGGTAATTCAAGTTATTTACTCCCGAAACCGAGTCTATCCCCAACCAGCTCATTTTTTTCAACCGCCCATTGCAAAAAGCAATGCGCCATTTGCCAGGGTTTAATTCTAAGCCAGCACCCAACATTTGGTATCCAGCCATGCCATATTTACTATAAACAAGATTTCTGTAGCCGATGTGTGCTGTAGCCCATTTGTATGTAGGACTTACCCCGTATTGGTTAAACGGCTGCCCAAAAGTGGCAGACTGTTGGTTAGAAAACAGGAAAGAAAAGGGCATTGCCACCCCATAAACAGACAAAGTGGGCGAACCAGTGAGCGTAAAAGCAGCATTGGGATAATATGGATTTTCGATATTGCTATGATAAAACCCCAAACGAAGACCTACTGAACCAGAGATTGCAATCGGTTTGGCTTTGCGTATATTGGTAAAATCTTGTGCTTGGTTGTAAGTTGTATTGAAAAGAAAAAAAACGATAAGCAACAATGTATTGCAGGCAAAATTTTTCAACTGGACAAAGCGATCAAACCAAAACATACAGCACAAGGCATAAGGTTTGAAAAGAGGTTGTTTGTTATGTGAAAAAAGAGCGTACATCAAAAACAGTAGATTAAATGTAATACTACAAATTATTAGTTTGGATGCAATATAGGGGAATCAATGATTAGTTAAGGCGCATTAACTAATTTACCACAAAATATTGCCGTAAAACATTCGCTTTGTTAAGCCAATTGTTGCAATTCTACAAGCGTAGATCAACATTTCTGTTAAATAGCACCATCTATTAAGTTGATGATTGTGTTGCTTCTTACATCTGATTAATGCAAATATTTTCACACCAAACTTTTCAAAATGTATTTCAGAGGCTTTTGTGGGTGTTATTTTCCTAAGGTCGGTACTGGAAGTCCGACAAAACTCCGTTGCCTTTGGTTTTTAAGTCGGACTTACAGTACCGACCTGTAAAGGGCACTTTCTTATTAGTTTACAGAAAATAGACACTCCACAAGCGCTCAAAAACAACAAGGCCGTTTCGGGTTCACTTTTTAAGTTTGAAGGCTTCTGGAATTGAAGAAATAAAAACAGTCTTCAAAAGCTATCCGCATACCCAAAAGTCATTTTTCCTTTTAAGGCTGCCTATTTGTTTGATATGCGAATTGTATCATTTAGTACGCTTTAGTCTACCTATTTTTTTGGCAGCATAACCAACACCACTTGCTGCGAACATTAGGCTCATCCCCCCATCGAAAGGAATAACTGGTCCGCCGCCAGTGGTGGGGAATCCGCCGCCAGAACCACCACTGCCGGGGGTACCTCCTCCCCCACCAAATTGTGCGTTTAGATTGTAAGTGACCATTAATATCGCTACCGCTACTATACTTTTTACCAACATACTTTTCATTGTATCATCATTTTATTTGTTAAAAAAACCTGTCAGGTAGTTGTTACCTGACAGGTTGAAGCACTCGAATTAATCTACCAATAATGGTGTTTGCAACCACTGTTTGCCATTAGCATCCAACACTTTCACATTGGCCATCCCTTTTTGCATCGGCAAGGAAATAGGATAGCTGTATGTACCCCCATTGTGCCAAATGGTTTTTACCATCACTTGCTGGCCAAGGGTGTTGTAAACTGCTATGGTATAGCTGCCTTTCGCCATCTCGGTAAGCTTTATTGAGGTGGCTTTTCCATTTGTCGGGTTTGGATAGAGCGTGATTTTACCTTCGTTAGAAACTTCGGCAATTGGGGTAACTGTTGCTTTTTTGGCGAAGATGATGCTAAAGCGATTGCTCATTTCAGTAGCTACTCCTGTAGATGTAAACTCATAAATGGTAGCATCTGAACCAATAGCTGTTTGTTTATTCAAATAAGCATCTTGCAAATAAGCCTGTAAACCCTCTGCTTTAAACAAATCTGCATCTACACGCAAGCGATAGGTAGTGCTTGCCGAAAGCTGAGAGAGCTTTAAATGAATCACCTCATTTTCTTTAGGAATCGCAAGACCATCAATAGCTAAATCACTTTCCGTCTCCACAATAGAGAGATTTTCTTTTGGATTCTGCATCTTCCTAGAATCCTCATCGCCATATTGTTTAGTAAAGCGATTGTCGAATACAGCAACGGCCCCGTCGATATTGGCATTGCCCACGCCCGCTACGTCTTTCCAAAGGCTGATAGCGAGGCGGTTGATGGTTTGATTTGTACCAAAAACAGCCGTAAACTTACTTGTGTCAACAACTTTATTACTTTCCTTAAAAATCAGTTGTCGTGTAGCATTATTATTAGAATTTTGAACCCAAAAAGCTTGACCGGGCTGTATGTACCGATTGATTTTAGAAACAGAAGGGTTATTATTTACATGCGAAGTGCCATTATAGATAACATAAACTTGATAACCAGCAGCCGTAAGATAAGTAGGATCGAAATAGCTATAGCTGGTTGTTAATCCTGTTGATGTCAATGCTTCCCAGTCAACAATACTTGAGTAGGGATTAGCTATAAATGTCGCAGAATTGGCATTAGCTGCTAAAGCACTTTCTGTTGAATTATATAAGCCAGTGACTCCAGTAGTTCCATAAGTAATTGTTCCAGTTATTAATTGACCTGTGGTACGTAAAGTTGTAGCACTGGTCATCGCACGGATAGAGTCAAAAAACCTATAATATAATATACCATTTCTATCTCCAAAAATAGCTAAATGATATCCAACGTAAGGGTCGAGGTTTTTGGATTTAGTGTTAGTAACAGCCGTCCAAGTGGCTGTTGATTTTGGAAAAAGATACAATCCAAAATTACCATTTGAAGTCTTATCTAAACCAGTTACGGGGTTAACTCCTCCGGCTATAGTATCCTTAGACCCAATGATATAAGTTCCATATCCATTTGGATTTCTTCCACCTTCTTGCCAATTATTGAAGATGCTTCCAGCGTTATAGATACCACCAGTTGAAAGCTGTCTATACGCTTTGAATCCTTTAGGAATATATCGTTCGACTGTTACATTTCCAGTTATTGAAGCTCCACTTCCTACTGGTCCTACTACTGCAGTGGCTGTAATAGAAGTTGACTTTAATGTAAGGTACTTTCCATTTAAATTAAGATTCCCAGCATTTAATTGAAGCAATCTAGTGATACCTATACCAGTTCCCAATTTTGCTCCTCCAACACCGTTAATAGTAAGTGAGCTTAGTAATGAATCATTTAATGCAGGATTGAAATATATAGTTGGCGTAACTGTGCTATTAATGATTAGATTGGAAGTAGCTGAACCTTTTAAATAGCCAAGATCTGAAACCGTACCATTAATCAATAAGGTATTTCCATTTATGCTCAATGTTGCTCCCTTGGCAATAGCAATATTGCCTACTGTAATATTGGTTGAAAGAATAGGATAATTGTTTTTAGCAACAACAGGGATAGTAACATCGGTTCCCATCTTAGGTGCAACACCACTACACCAGTTGCTATCGACAGACCAACTTTTACTAGCAGCCCCAGTCCATATATTATTGCTATTGATTGTAATTACTATTCCATTACTATTAATACTATTGGAAGAAATACAACTCAAGCTACTTGCAAGCACACAACTAAAACTGTCTTTTCCAACGGGATTTGAAGCAGTGTAAGTATTTCCCGAAGCACCAGCAATGGTTAGACCATTCTTTCTCCAACTAAATATTGGAGTTAATCCTCCATTGGTAGCTTTTGCAGTGAAAGTAACACTAGAACCAGCACAAATAACTGTATTTGAAGCTACGATATTAATAGCAGGAACTATGTATTGTGTTACTGAAAGAACTTGCTTATTACTAACTACCGTTGAAGCAGTCGTACAAGCAAGACTGCTCGTTAATACACACCAAACAGAATCTTTATCCTTTAATGTGCTATCGTAGTAAGTACTATCACTCAGCCCAACATTAACGTTGTTCTTTTTCCATTGGAAAACTGGAGCAACCCCTGCATTGGTTGTTGTTGCTTTGAAAGTTACTTTAGTGCCAGTACAGATCGTGTTTGAACTCGCTGTAATCGTCACTACTGGAAGTACACGTTGAGTAACAATTTGTGTAACTTTATTACTAATGGCAGTATCGCTTACTAAGCAAAGCATATCCGAAGTTAATATACACCTGATGGAGTCTTTATTGGTAGGAGTGTATTTAAAGGTCGAAGCATTTGGAATGCTTTGCAAAATACTTCCAACATACCAACTATATTTTGGAGCTGAACCACCATAAGTTGGTGTTGCAGTATATAGTACTGTATCACCGCTACATATACTTGATTTATTTGCAACCACATTCAACATTGGTTTTTGAGGATCAACTGAAACACTAATTTTTAATGAATCTGAACACCCATTTGAATTATATCCTGTAACCATGTAATTTCCAGATATGTCAAATACATTTCTATTACGTGTGGTGTATTTACCACCAGACCAAACATATCCAGCACCCCCACTAACAGTTAATACAACACTATCACATGATATTGGATTTCCAACATATTTCAATACAGGAATTGCCTTTACCGTAATTGTGTCAAATAAAATCGAAGAACAACTATTTGAATCAGTTACTTTTAAAGTTATTGGAATATTAGTGCCTGCTACAATAAAAGTATCTATTGGACTATTTTTATTTAAACCACCACTCCATAAATAAGTGCCTCCGCCGCCAGCAGAAATGATTGTTTTGCCACACAAATTTTGATACGCTTTAATAAATGGAGTCGGGTGAGGGTTTATTTTTATGTCCTTGGACACTAGAATTGAACAACCATTTCCATCGGTAATTTTCACCGTATCAATTCCGCTTTTGTAAGATTTATTAGTTGCACTATTTGGCGTTTTACTACCATTTAACCATAAATAAGCATAAGGACTTTTACCACTATTGACTGTTGCTGTCAAAATAATACTATCACAACCAGCGTCAGTACCAGTGTTAGTAGTAATTGTACCAATTGGAGCGGGGAAGTTATTTACCACAATGGTGGTTGAAGCAGTGCCTAAACAGCCATTGGAATCGATAGCCGACAGCATAACTGTTTTGGTACCAATCGTATCAAAAGTGTTTATTGCAGACTTGGGACTTTTTCCTCCGTTCCAATTATAGGTTTTGCCACCAGTTCCAGTCAAAATCACTTGCTTACAAGCCGTTGTTAAACCAACGATTCCAATTTTTGCAATCCTTACAGTATCATAAGGAGTCATAGCATTACAACCGTCATTGAAATACACAAAAGCAAAATAGCGCCCCTCCCCTTTGGGTTTAAAACTAGAGATAGAAATTGATGACCCCCCTTTTGGGATACTATCTATGTGTTGGGCTACAAGTGTATCCTTTAAAACAGAATTACTATAATATGCAGAATCTTTAAAAATGACTGATTTATATGCAGATGCACCTCCACTTACTGTTAATAAAGCATTTCCTACACAGGTATTAACCCCTGAATTAATCAATTCGACTATATGCTGATTTGTTATTGCAACGGATTGAGATTTTGTTGTAAAGCATCCAGTTACTGTATCTGTCACTTTTAAGGTATAATTACCACTATTAGTAAAAGTATTGGATCTGTTTGTTGGATAAGAACCTGCCCCATTCCAATTGTATATCAATGGTGCTGTTGTGTCAGCAGGAGTTGCCGTTATGTAAACACTTCCACAACCATTACTCGATTGTTCCATAGTTATTGATGGTGGCAAATTAATTTTCACAAATACAGAATCGTAATTGGTACATCCATTTGCATCTTTCACTGTCAGTGCATACCTACCTGAATTTGTGAATGTATTTGTCTTACTCGTTGGGTTATTACCTCCACTCCAAGTATAAGATACACCACCATTACCCGTTAAAGTAACAACATTACAAGCGGTATCATTCCCTGTAATCGAAGGGTCAGGGGATTTATTGATCGTTATCGTTTTACTCGCTTTGGTTGTGCAACCATTGGTGTCAAGAACAGAAACGCTATAATTCCCACTAGAGACTATTCTATTTGTATCGGAAACAAAATTTAAACCTCCATTCCAACTAAATGTACTCTTTTTAGGTGCCCCTAAAGTCCAGATTTTAGCACTATCACAACCAGACGAAGCACCGCCTATTGTTATGGTTGCTTGTTTATAAATAGTGTCTTTAAACGATATGGATGTAGAACATTTTGTTCCAGTATCCGTAACAATTAACGAATAAGTACCTGATGTTTTAAACGTATTGGATGAAATTGTCGGGGTTGTACCACCACTCCATTGGTATTTGTTACCACCGTTCGCATATAATTTCACACTATCACAACCACTAAACTTACCCGAAATTGTTGCAATTGGCAAAGGAAAAATAGTTACAAAAACATAGGCGGTAGAAGTACAATTATTGCTATCAGTAGCAGTTACTGTATAAACCCCGGATGCGTTAAATGAATTAGTAGCCGAGCTAGGGTTTAAACCTCCACTCCATAAATAAGATTTTCCTCCTTTAGCTGTTAAACTTGCACTAGCACAGCCACTAGTATCCGTTGGTACTGTAATAATCGGATTTGCGTTGGAGGTCAAATTAAGCGTAACGATACTATCGCAACCTGTATATGATTTCAAAGTTGCTTTATAGCTTCCTACCGAGTTACAAGTTATTCCATTCCATGTAAAAGGGAAAGCGGAAGCGCATATCGATAAAGCAACTGTTTTGTAAACAGGTTGACATGTCAAGAAAACAAATCCAGCAGCACTATCTGTACCAAAGGGATTAGTCACTTTTACAAAGCCACTTGCTCCAGAGGATACAACTGCTGCAATGGTCGTATCTCCATTTTCTACAACTTTAGAAAAAGATTTTGCATTCACTTTGCCAAAAGAAACAGCACTTACCGATCCTAGATTAGCACCTTTTATAATAACAGTTTGCCCATCAATTGCAGAATCAGGGTCGAAACTTCCAATTCTAGGCACTGGACTTGAAATGTAACTCCATGTAGCCCCTTTTCCGTTATTGTCATTATTGCCGCCAATGATTGTGGTACTACCATCAGAACTTACAGAAGAAGCATTGCCAAAATAACTGGTACCACTGATTCCTAATCCAATTAATTTGTTACCCTTTTGCGACCAAACCCCTCCTTTTCGGGTAAAAGTCCAACAGGCACCTATGTTGTTATTATCATAAGGAGCACCTACTACTGCCGTATTTCCATCAGCAGAAAGGGACACCGAATATCCATACTGCGCAAGACCATTAATATTTAACCCTTGTATGTTCGTTTGTTTGACCCAAGAACTGCCACTATAATTATAGACCGTTGCTATACCTTGTCCATTATTAAAAAAAGGAACCCCTACAATTGCTGTGGTGCCATCTGCATTCAACGCCACAGCACTTCCTTGATTTGCATTAAGAATAGTGGCATCTGTTACTTTATTACCTTGTTGAACCCAGCTTCCAGTAGTATTTTTGTATATCCAAAAAGCACCTTGACCATTATTATCTTGACTGCCCCCGACTATCGCTGTTTTGCCATCAGAACTTATACCTAGAGAATAGCCTTGTTGAGATAAACCACTATATCCTGAACCTACAAGTTTATTTCCATTTTGAGACCAAATGCCATTTTTGTTTCTACCATACGCCCAAACCGCACCAATAGAACTATTATCGCCCAAACCACCAACTAATGCAGTATTTCCATCTCCACTCAAAGCAACTGATACACCCTGAGATGGAAACCCAACACTATTTTTTCCAGACAATTTACCTTGAATCGACCACATATTATTTAAACGTGTGAATACCCAAGCAGCACCCACTCCTGCACTATCATTAGAACCACCTATCAGCGCAACATTACCATCTGCACTCAAGGCTACCGCAGTACCAAAGTTGGGAGACGTTAAAGCATATCCGTATGAACCAATATTATAAGGAGTCAATTTTTTGCCCTGCTGAGACCAAGAACTACCGTTTCGAACATATATCCAAGCCGCGCCTAAGCCAAGACTATCCGTACTACCCCCTACAATTGCAGTGTTTCCATCAGCACTAACAGCAACCGAATAACCAGAACCTTGTGAACCATCAACAGACCCATCATTTCCAAATAATTTATTGCCCTGTTGGCTAACAGGATATAGCGTACTAGAAACAGTAAACATACTCCCAGCATTAACGGAGTTACCTCCATTAGTCAGGGTAATATTTCCCGTAGTTGCCCCGGGCATTACCATGGCTACAATTTGCGTATTGGTATTTGATATTCTTAATGCACTTACTCCTCCAATTTTTAATAGAGTGGTATCAAAGAAATTGCTACCATTAATAGTCACCAACGTACCCACTGCACCTGTAAATGGAGCAATCGAAGTAATTACAGGTGTATTGGTATAGGTAAATCCAGCCAAATAGTGAGTTCCGCCTGGTGTAAATACACCTACACTTCCTTTTGCTCCATTGCCAATAATTGCGGTAATGGTACTATCGTTTATAACCGTAAAGGACAATGCACTTGTATCACCAAAAGTAACTTTGGTTGCTCCAAGAAAATTCAGTCCTTTGATAGTTACACTACCAAAAGTACTTCCTGTTACTGGTGAAAAATTAGTAACCCTTGGGGCCTCTGGTTGCAGGATTCCTTCATTAATAATAAAACCATTTTTGGATAATACCTCTCCGAAAGGTTGTCCGATTACACCCGTTATAGTATAGTCTCCCACTGACCCTTGTACTATTCCCGCAGAATGATAGGAGTGTTGACTTATATTAACTGACTGAGCATTAGTTATTAATACTATCAACAAGCTCTGTAGCAGCATTAACATTTTTAGAAATTTTCCAAATTGCTTCATTATTGTATGTATTTATGAATAAAAAATTAAGATAACAATTAAACAATTAATTTTTGGTAATGGCATATTCCATGCTTCTTCTTCCTTCTCTGCCATCGGCATGAATAATGGCAATACAATAATGATAAATACCACTTCTTTCAGCATCAGGATCATCGTACAAAAATTGTGTTGCAGGAATGGTAGCTATTAATTTAAAATCCTGCTCTGGTTCTTTTCGCCTAAAAATTTTGTACGATTTTCTATTTTCATATGTTACGGGAGGTATTGACACAGTTAATGTTTTTGGCTTAGGCAATACATAAAATTTATCCAAAACGTCAACCCTTGCCTTGGGTAAATCCCATTCAAATATTTCACTTGCATCACTTGTATCCCCTTTATAAGAAATAGAGTATGTTCTATATTGATACGTCAATCCTACATTTACTTTGGCTGTGTCTTTAAAAAATGAGACATTCAAAAAATTGGGGGTGATTAATTTAAAATTAGAATCAACACTTTCTTTTACTCGCTTTTCAACTAAATAGCCTTTGATATTATTATCAAAACGCCTTGAATCTTGCCATGATAAATTCAAACGTTCATTCGCAACGTAAAAATGAATATCGGTCGGCGGGCTAATTTTTAGTTTTCTATTGGGTACAATCGAAACTATATTGCTATAGATACTACTATCCTGTTTAATGTTTTGACAATTAACGGAATAAAAGTATTGACTTCCTCCGCTCATTTCCATCGTCGTATCTAAGAAAGTACAACAAGGAACCCTTGCCGGAAGTAAACTAAGTTTTGTGGGTGTAATACCTCTGTATATAAAGAAAGATTCAATAGTTGGGTCTTTTGCCACATCCCAATTTAAACGAATATTTTTCCCTTCCTGCATAGCTTTTAAGTTGAAAGGAGGTGCTGGCCTTGATAGCTTTAGTAGGGTGGCCACTCCACTTGAAGGAATTGTTTGATAAACGGCCATTGCAGGCTGGTATAATGCTCTTACTTCATACCGATAATTGATGCCAATTTTAATGTCATAATCGATGAAAATAGTATCAGTTATTGGTAATAAAGCTAGGGTATCCCCTTTGTCTTCCGACCCATATTTAATAATTTGAACACCTGATAAGTAGGGACTTTGTTTTAATTGAGTCCATGAAATTGCAATTGCATTGAGCGTATCTCTAATGTTTAGCCTTGTTATTCGAGGAGCGTTCTTATCGGTAATAATAAAAGCATTCACCGTGTCAGATCGATTACCCTGATTATGTACTTCATCTTCTAATTGAATACTCGCTCTAACTATATCCCCTGGCAATTGCTTTTGTAAAAAACTAAAAAACAAGGTATCTTCTGTTTTGTTAGGCATCGCATTCATAATACCTTCAATATTTTTCCACTCATCGTTTACGCATAAACTTAATTTTGCCTTTATTGAAGTCGGATAAAAAAAGTTATTGTACATCATGCCTTCAAAATCGAAAGGTAGGCGCTTTGAGGGCTTGGCTAGTGTATCTAGATTAACAGATAGAGGCACTGCCCATTGAATTGCTAAACTGCTGTCTCGCAGTTGTCTTGAAGCCAATATAGGCTTGAAAGCGTTCAACTTATAATTACCTATTTTACTCCATATGGCTGTTTTTCCCCAAAATGTTCTTTTTTTGTTTTTGTCTATTCTATAAACATAATATAAATAGGCTTCCCCTTCTTTTACGTCTTTGTCTAGAAAAACGTGACCCAAAGCAAGTCTTGTTTCGATTAAGAAATAAAATGTAAAGAAATTTAGTGGCTGATCGAATTTTTTAAAATGAGTAAATAGTGCTTCATCAGTTTTTAATTTGAAAACCCGCTTCATACTATAAATAAGCTTTTCTGTATAAAAACTCTTTAACTCTTTAATTGTAGCACACTTTCTTGCATTACCAACAACAGTCAATGTTTTTTCCATTACCTGAAGTCCAGCACTATCAAATCCTCCCGTAAGCTTTGTTCTTTTTATTTCAAAATAATCGGTATTCGCTAATAAAGCAGAGTCTTGCAAATCATTCCCATTAAATAAATAAACAAAATTACCCATCGGTGAGGAAGCTGGCAAAAGGATATTATCTTTATTCTTTGCGAGTTGTCCGTTTGCAACACTTATTGTACAAACAACAAGCAAAGCAACCAAACCCAATGGAATAAATTTCATGAAATTAATTTACTATTAAAATAAAATGACTTGAAAAAAACTACTTGTATAATATCCTCATTAAACTTACCGAAAGAGTTACGCTTTCGGTAAGTTGATGGATAATTTACCATGTTAAATATTCATTACAAATAAAACTTCACATAAGGTGATTGACCTGATTGAACCCCATAATCAAAGCCTGCACCAATACATGCTTTTGCTTGAACTCCACAAGGGTATGGTATGGAAGCACATCCTACTATAGGAATACAGATTTTTGCATTACACCAGCTCAACCTAAAGCTATTGCATCCAATTCCAGATGCGCCACTTGTTCCGCCCCAAACTTGCAAAGTGGCACGACCAGATCCTTTTGCATAAAACCCAGTTAAGGGTTTATAGCCAGTACTAGTACTGAACCCGACGTCTAAGCTACCACCAAGCCCGATTCCAAAACCTAACAAGCTAACACCACCGTTTGCACCAAGGTGCGTTTTGAAATAAGTAGAAAGATTGATTGTTGCACCTTGGTCTATATTGGCATAGAAGGTCATTCCAGCATCTACACTTTGATCCCAGTCACAATAAAATGAGAAGACTCCTGCATTGAAATCGAAGTTGCCACTAGTACGTTGGTTTACATTGGCATAGACATACATGCCATTTAGTGTTCCAGTACCTACAAATGAAGCGAGTTGAGTCATATAAGAAGCTGGTATATATGGATTGGATGTATTTACATTGTAGCCTATCCCAAATCCTGCGTTTGCTCTTATGTTGATAATAGCTACTTTTAAATCAACCGAAGCTTGGTAAAAGAAGCAACCATTTTTTATCGCTTGACTTGGTGCAGCAATAAACAAAATTGAAGACCCATTTAATTTAACATCACTTAATGGTTCAGGTAAATCAAAATCAGCAGTAATTGTTACCATAAAGTATTTTCTGCAAATATCCATTGTCATATTAGCCTGTGCTACATTCATTTTATCTGCTACAACTGCGCTACCATACCCTGTTACAATTGGCAGATAATTACAAGCCGCACTACTTTCTATGCCCAACCAACAACTAATATTTACCACTTCTTTTGGCACACCTGTTGGCCCTAAATCACCATTGATAAATACGCTATAAATTTTTGCGCTGAAATTAAAATCAAATCCTCCCCCTAAACTATGGAACGTTACCGGACCAACAGGAATTTCTGCTTGAACTAATAAACTTGTTCCTAGTTGTATCCCACCTCCTATATCAAATTTAAAGAACTTAAAATGCCCTCCAAAACCTGCTACGCTGCTCAGATTATTTAGCACCACATTCGCATTCATAGCAAAGCCATGCTTATCTCTCGTAAACACCATAGAGCCGCCTGCGTTTACTGTCATCGTGCTAGTTGCAATGTTGATATAAAAAGTATCTACCTGTGCCTCGAAACCAAATTTGTTGGTATTGGACAATAAAACGATTGCCCCACCACCATTTGCAGCTTTACTAGAGGCTTTTGCAGAACCAACTAGTGGGAAAGAAATAGAACCAGCAACTCCTAATGCCCAATCAGTCAATAAAGCATCCACCATTGAGGTATCGAATGAAATAGTGGATTTTGCCGATTTAGTTCCCTGCAATATAGAATCCATTGAGGCTAAAGAAGCACTGGATCCAATACTTACTAAGAAACTTCCAATATTCACTGAGGCAATTCCTAGATCTGCAGTTTGATTGGGAGAAGCTGCAATAAATACGCCCCAGTTTGAGGTTTGTAGGTTGAATTGGGCATCCACCCCTTTGCTTTTGTTAAAAACAGCCTCCGTGACCACTTTAGATGCAGGGTCGGTTGTTGCCGAATTCATGTTAAGCGTTCCAGCAAGATTCAAATTATAACAGTCATTTTGTGTGCTGTAAAAGAACTTGGCATCAATACCTTTTGGAAGAAAATTGAATCCCTTGACATCAAATAGTCCCTTGGTTTTTGCATTGGCAGTATTCATTAAAGAGGACATTGCATAACCAAGTGGATTCTTGACTAATGACATAGCATCGAACGGCAGTGAATCGGCTAGATTCTTTGCTAATTTCATAGCACCTCCCATCCATAAAGAGGTGTTGGGCGTGTTTAACCCTTTTACATTTATATCATTAAAGCTGGCGCGTACTTTTTGTATGGTAGCATCCAAAATAACTTTGGACACGTTATTAACCGTCAGTTGGTTTATTTTGAAATCTGTTCCAAGTATGCCCACTTGTAGGGGTATTTGATTAGCATTTGCTGTCACAAATTGTCGGATATCGCCCAATTGCAAATTGCCCCTTAGGTTTTTTATACCATTAATAAATAGGCGTGCCGTATCAAAATTTAAACTTGCATTGATGTTTGCAAGGGTTTTATTGACCATTCCTTTACTAGTAAAATAAAGCGAGTAGGCTGTATCAATAAATTTCGCCGCATCTGCATAGGAGAACACCGTACGCAAAGAGTCAACATTAGCTAATACCGATTTTAGGGTTGCCTGTGGAAGGTCAAGACTTGCATTTGCCGCTATCGTAGGGTTTAACACTATTTTTCCCGATAACAAGCCTTTGGTAATGTCGCCTACGGTTGCCTTCAATTGCAATCCTGTAACCTGAACCTTTGCAAAGCCAAAAACATCAAGGGTGGTACTATTGGTAGATAAATTAACCACGGTATCCTTGAGTATGGCATTGGTTATTTTGTCCACCCCCACTTTTACATTGTTGAAATAAACATTGGCAGAGGTGGTGGCTTTAAATACAGCGTTGTTGGCAACACTCATGTAACCCGAAATAACATAGCTCACACTATCTAATTTCTGCATAAAGGTCACATTTGCTGGATACCCCAATAAAGTGTTGAATGCTTGGGTTAATGAAGGAATCATTATGATAGTATCGTTCAACCCGCTGTAAGAAGAGTCAAAATTCAAATAGCCCACCCTACTTGCCTGCAAACGAACGGGTTGGTTGTCAGGCACTGTTAATTGAAAGCGACCACTTTTATCGCTGATAGCAAAATAAGATGTGCCAGCTACAGTAACCAATTGCTGTGCAATGGCAGCCCCATTTGCCGTCTTTGCCTTTACAATACCCATGATTACTTTCGTAGAACTTACGCCAAATGTGACTACTTTGTTGGCAGCATTGCTTGCCAACATTACTCGATAGGTAGCTGGTGCTAAAGTTTCTTCATCGGCCTTTTCTGGACTAAAAGACACATTGTACCCAAAAGGATCGTAAGCCGCCCCATAATTAAATGAAAAGCCTGTTGAATCAACCTTTGACAAATCTATTTTCACTGGTTTTCCAGCAACAGAAGTTGGGGTAATGGTTAATGTACCCTTTCTAATATTATTGTTGTCTAGCACTTTTACTACATTCAAGAGTACAGAAGCGTCAGAAACATGTTGTTTCAATACGGTTTTGCCGAGGTTAATTTCTATATCATTTTGTTGACCTTGCTTTGATGAACGCTTTTTGCTTTCTTTATAAAAATCAGCTATAGCAATCGTAGCCTCTTCATATTCATCTGCTATTACTTGCAACTGCTCCTGAACAGCCATTTTAGATAAACTAATGCTGTAGTAGCCTTGGTTGTCGGAATAAATAGCTTTGTTGGTACCAATGGCCATGATAAAGGCATTGTCTATACCCTTTCCGCTTTCGTTTACAATTTGTCCTTTTATGTGCAGCTTAGAATCAGTAAACGTAAAGTCTTTCGTCCATTTGCTTTGGTTGCCTACTACCAATTCCCCCTGCAAAGGAAAATCGTTGAGGGTGCGGTCTTCTACGGTATATCGAATGGTTGCGCCTTCTTTTAGTGTAGGCAACCCTACCAAATGATAGCTTCCAGAAAGCTCGCTAATAGCTGTGTATGTTTTGTTAGCATCATAAGCACCTACCACTTCTGCAGGATTAAAGATTAACGATACTTTTACATTATTTATTCCTTTGCCATTGTACCATATTTGGCCGCTAGCAACATTGGTATTGTCATAAACAAAGTTTTTGACAATAGCTATAACGGGTTTTTGATTATAATAGTCTTTCTCTGTTGTAAAAACCTCATCTAAAGGATAATATGCACTTGGTTTATTAGGATAGTTAATTTGTACCAAATAATGTTCATTCGCATTGATAGTTTGGAACAAGTGCTTGTACACATCGCCATTTTTTAAGGTAGCGACTACTGTGTAATATTGGTTGTTGTAAAATGTCTTGTGGCGTTCTTTGCCCAAATCTGCAACGGAAAGCAAGGCATATTTATCCCACTGCTTTTCAGGCATTAGAATACTAATGCTTACATTGTTGTTTACAGTACCATCGGCCAACAATACCCTTGGTGTTAATTCCAAGGTCTGACCTACCAATACTACATTATTTAGGTTGTAATTATTTTCAACAGTGCTATAGTCTATCGTTTTTACTACTTTGCTAAACAAGCCAGAGGGATGGGTGATTTCCACCATCACATATTTGAACTTCTGCATGGCATGACGCATAATCAAGCTCACGTCATAATTGCCATTTTCGTCTGTTTTTGCACTACCCAATGCCATTTTTGTGCTACTGCCACTGCCCAATTGATTGGGCATATCACTTCCATATACTTCTACTATTGCATTGGCTAGCGGATAAGTAATTTTTCCTTCGCTGTTTGATTTGCGTAGGCTTTGAACTGATTCTGTTAGGGGTGTCTTGGCTACTAAAGGCGTATTAGTTATCGTTTGTACTTCTGCTTCGGCTTTGTATGCCCACAATACTGAACCCTGCAAATGGCTCAGGTTGTTATCAATGGCATTGGCCGATTTTTTACCGAATACAAAACTGATGACTTCGCTGGTACCGTTGTTTCTAAACAACGATTTGTTGAGTGGATCATTAATTTGAATGGCTGCTGCATATCTTCTTCCTCTTACCAAAGGAGTGCAGTTGGTGCCATACAAAAACATATTTTGACCTTGCGTGGTGTAGGCTATTATTCTGCTTGGTGCAGATTGAAAGGCTTGCGTTGCCGACAAACCCTCCGGTACTTCCACTATTTTGAGGGTGGCTTTTAAAGTATTGATGAGTATGGGGTCAATTCTCGATGGGGTATTCCATTGAAACATGAGGTTCTGTATCTGTGCATTTTGCACAGTATCGTTCCATGTGGGGCTGGTGAGCCTTAACGTGGGCGGCTCAATGGCAAACATTGGTATAGTAACCGAACAAGCATCTTTACCTACCTGCCTGTTGCTGGCCACTTGCATTGGCTTTAGGCATAACGTATAATAACCTTCGGGCAATGGCTTGTAAGACATGGCTACTTCTTTGCTAATACCCGTACTGCTGGTATTGGCTACAGAAACCTGCCCCCAAAATTGGTTTAAAGGAATCGTTTTGGTACTGTTAGGTGCCAAATCCACTTCCATCACTGGCTTTAAGCTGCTGATGTTAATGTTACCGTCTAACGATGCAAAAGTGAAATGGAAAGACAAGTGAAGCGAAGTACCTGAAGGATTTTGCAAAAGCAGAGTATTGCCTTGTTTTTCCATCAATTCCCGAAAACTTGCTGGATAGGGCGGCACTACAATCAATTTTGTAATGAGTCCTTGGCTGTTGCCAATTGTTGCCCTTTCTACATTGGATACATCCGTTTGGGCGGTAATTGGGCCAAAAATTCCTATGGCTAATAGGAAGGTGAGCGTGAACACGGTGTAGCACTTTTTTAACAGCATGGTAGGTGTATTTAAACGATAAAAAAATTTAGAAAGTATAGTGTAGGTTTAATTCTGTACGGAATTCCCTAGTGGAACTAGGAAGATTAATAATACTAGAAACACTAGGTGAATCATTGTACATAGCTAAAAAATCTGTTTGCAGCTTTTTGGTGATAGCATAGCCTGCGCTAAAAGTGAGGGTGTGGTTGATGGAACTTCCCACCTCTTGAATGGTTTTAAAAACACCCCCATTCAATGCAAGGCTTATCTTCTTTTTAAACACGCCCTTATTAACCCCCGTGTTAAACCCAACGCTTTTATAGGCATATCCAACATGGTCGGTAAGGGAGGTTACCACCAAGCTGGTAGTACTGCCCAACCCTTGCTTAATTAAATTCAAGCTGTAGCTAGCAGTGGCATTATGAGTGGTTAATTTTCTTTCTTTTCCCGTAATATCGGTAAGCGAAGGATTGAGGTCTAGCGAAGTATTGATGCTCAACATGAGGTTGAACAATTGGTACACTTCCGCAGTGTTCGACAACACATAATGCGGACAGATATTAACCGTATGGGTGGTTTGGGTAACGCGTAAGGAATCTGCATAGCGGCTTACAGCGGGCATTTGGTTGCTTGAATAGTTCATATAACTAGCATCTATCCCAAATTTTTGTCCGGTATAGCTCGTGTTCAAAGAACCAATCCAACGGATGGATTGTGACAATCTTGTCTTACCCAAATTATCATTTTGTTTGCCAAGGCTGCCCTCTATTCTCACTTTTCGTTTGAAAAAAGAACTGCCCGCCCCCACCAATATATTTTGCATATCACCTTGCAGGTAATATACACCCATGGATTGATAATTGGGGTCTATGCGTTTGTATTGTACATAAACATTGCTTCCATTGTTGCTGAGGTAATTCAGTTTGCCATCAATGGCAGTATAAACATGCGATGTTGCGTTGAGTACAAGCACATTTTTTACAATTTTTGAAAATGGCAAGGTCGTTTGCTTTGCAGTGTTTAATCCAAAAGGAGACGTAATATCATCAGTGTAATAACTAATGGCTGCTTCTGATTCTAGCGTTAACCGCTTGGTAAAAATGGGTAGCTTGCTCTGTACGTCCATTACTAAATTACTAGCTGGTGTACTAAAATAGGCTTGGCCATATTGTTTTTTGGTTTCATCAGAAATGCTGTTGGCATTGTCTTGCGCTTTGATAAAGTTGAGGGCAACAAAACGATTGTTTTTTCCATAGCGTACCATTCCTGAAATGGCTTTTCGGGTGTAGGTATAGGGTGGTAATAAACTACTGGAGTCTATAGCAACAATGGCCATTTTCTTGAGCCTGCCATAGCAGAAGGCTGCCCGCCAATTGCCTTTTTCATATTCACCACCCACCCCAAAGAGTTGGTAGCCACCCATGGCATACTTACTATAATTAAAATTGCGATACCCTAAGTGCAGCGTAAATTGACGATAAGTAGGGCTAATGCCAAATTGATTAAACGGTTGCCCCAACACCGACAATTCCTGGCTAGTGTATAAAAAATTAAGCGGTACGGCAATGCCATAAACGCTGATGGTAGGGCTACCGGTAAGTGTGTAGCCATAGCTAGGATAAAACGGATTGGCTACATTGCTACGATAAGCATTTAGCCGCAAACCAATAGAGCCAGAAATAGCTATTGGCTTCTGATGAGCCAAATTAGCTAAGTCTTGCGCCAAGGAATGGAGCGAAAGCAGGATGAATAATATCGTAAGCAGTTTTGTCAAGAAGGGTTATTTAGTATTTAATGATATAATTTACGTAAACGTTTTTGGGGCGTGTTTCTGAGGTTGTTCTAGGTGTCCCATACCCTCCATCTGTTCCATACGCACCTGAATCTGTAAACTTAAAAGCACTTCCTTTATTGTTTGGAGAACCATAGGAAAAACCATATTCGTGACCATTTTGTGTGTCCAATATAGCTAGTAGCCTATGCAAATGTCCTTGAAAAGCATCCATCTGCACTGTTCCCAAATTTCCTCCTACCAACGCTGTACCAGTACCCTGTGCCACTCTCGAAGCCGTATCAGGATCATTTCCTGCCCCTGCATCCACACCTCTTAAAAACATACCCCGATAATCAGGTACATTAAAAGTAGTGCTGCCATCGCCTTTGCCATAAGTTGTTCCAATAGATGTGAAGAGTGATGAATAAGTAGAACGGCTAACTGCTTGTCCATTACATAATAGCCAACCTGTTGGTATTATTTTACTTGCAATTGCAGTTACAGATGAAACGGGAGACCCATTTAGGGCTATTGTAGCACTATCTGCCTTCTTAGCATTCAACGCATACGGCACACTCAACATCTGCTGCGTACCTATATCCCTGTAAACAGTACCGGTATTGGTAGTATCTAATTCTATTTGAATAAACTTGGTATTGACAGACCAGTTAATATTTGCAAACACACCGGAAACCACGTTGCCCTGCCCGATATTAGCCAGAAATAAACCTTGCGCATTCGTCATAGCACTCTGCGTTTCTTGATATACAGTTGTACCGAAAGAATTGGCATCACGAATAGTAAAACGCAGGCTTACCGTTTTATTAGGCAGCAATACGCCATTGGCATTCCTTGCAGTGGCTTGGAATGGAATGGCTTGGGGGGCTTGTGAAATGACATCACCAAGCCCAACAACCGAAACAAACAATCCTACCAAAACTAAAATCTTATAAATCATAGTTCAGACAATTATAGCTTGATTATGTAGTTTACATACACATTTTTGGGGCGTGTTTCTTGGGACTGACCTGCAGCCATAACTAATTCTGTTGAAATCCACGAAGGCGATACTGCTCCGTGATTTCCAGCAGCAGAATTTCCCCTAGCACCACCATTTAAAGGTTCTGCCCCCAATTTCATGTTTCCATTATGTTTGTGAATCATAAAAGCATCTGATTGTACCGTTCCCAAATTCCCACCAGACAAAGCTGTACCTGTACCTTGTGCCACCCTTGACGCAGTATCTGGATCATTCCCTGCTCCGGCATCCACACCTCTTAAAAACATACCACGATAATCAGGAACATTAAAAGTAGTACTTCCATCGCCTTTGCCATAAGTTGTTCCAATAGATGTGAAGAGTGATGAATAAGTGGCACGGCTAACTGCTTGACCATTACACAACAACCAACCCGAAGGGATGATTTTACTTGCATTTGCCGTTACCGTGCCTGTGGGAGAACCATTATCTGCCGTTTTTGCATTCAACGCATACGGCACGCTCAACATTTGCTGCGTACCTATATCTCGATAAACAGTACCCGTATTGGTAGTATCTAGTTCTATTTGAATAAATTTGGTATTAACAGACCAATTGATATTTGCAAAAACACCAGACACCACATTGCCCTGTCCTATATTAGCCAGAAATAATCCTTGCGCATTCGTCATAGCACTCTGCGTTTCTTGATACACAGTTGTGCCGAAAGAATTGGCATCATGAATGGTAAAACGCAGGCTTACCGTTTTATTAGGCAGCAATACGCCATTGGCATTCCTTGCAGTGGCTTGGAATGGAATGGCTTGGGGGGCTTGTGAAAAGACATCACCAAAACCAACAACAGAGACCAACAATCCTACAAATACTAAAATCTTATAAATCATAGTTAAGACAGTTATAGCTTGATTATGTAGTTAACATAAATATTTTTAGGCCGAGTTTCATTACCTCCCTCTATAGAAATAGAATTTCCTGCTTTGTTAAACGGATAACCAGTTTTATCATTAGTAACAGTACTAGTTGTACCACCAGGTGGATAAGAAGGAGACGTTCCATTCCCATATTCTAATCTAATTCCATGTGTATGACTTGCATAACTATCTAACTGAAAAGAACCAACTTTATCGCCGGTATTGCCATTCGTTTGCACTTGTGTTCTATTTTTTGCATCAGGGTCAGATGAAGGATGACCATTCGTACATCCTCTTAAAAACAAGCCCCATGTATACGGAAGACTGAAAAAACCAGTACTTGTCGAGCCCCAGTTTGTTCCTATAGCAGCATAAAGTGATTTATACTTTACTTCTGAAGTGCTTAGTGACTGTCCGTCACACAAAAGCCATCCGTCCGGAACATGTGCGGTATCCCCGCCAAATGCTACTATTGTACCAGGGGGAACTCCATTAATAGCACTATCAGCTTTTCTTGCATTCAAAGCATAAGGCACACTCATCAACTGCTGTGTACTAATAACACGATAAACACCACCCGTATTAGTCGTATCTATCTCTACTTGCACATACTTGCTATTTACACTCCAATTAATATTGGAAAATATGCCTTTAGCCACTGCCCCTTGCCCAATGTTAATTACAAATAGCCCCTGATTGTTGGTGGCTACTGTTTGCGTTTCTCGGTAGGCAATATTGCTGCTATCCACATTAATAATGCTAGAGCCATCTATAATAGTAAACCTAGCTAGAAAGGCTTTATTTGGTATAAGCACGCCGTTGGCATTGCGCACGGCAGCAGAAAAAGGGATGGCTTGGGGGGCTTGGGCAAAAACCTCTCCCATCGAAACAACCAAAACCAATAATCCTAACAATCCTAAAACCTTATAAATCATAGTTCAGACAGTTAAAACTTTATTATATAATTTACGTAAACGTTTTTGGGGCGTGTTTCATTGCCGCCTGTATCAGCGGTATGAGTAGAGTTATGTATATAAGAACCTGCGGAACTCCCAGGCCAAAAAAATATACTGCCATAATTTAAACCCCCAAAATTATGATTATGACTTGCGAACGCATCTGCTTGCAATGTTCCTAAATTCCCCCCCTTCAACGCCGTACCACTACCTTGTGCCACTCTCGAAGCAGTATCTGGATCCTTCCCAGCACCTGCATCTACACCTCTTAAAAACATACCTCGATAGTCTGGAACATTAAAAGTGGTACTCCCATCACCTTTACCATAGATTGTTCCAATAGCTGCAAAAAGTGATGAATATGAAGTGCGGCTAACAGCTTGACCATTGCAAAACAACCAACCTAATGGAATAATCACTCCTGCATTTGCGGTTACAGTTCCAACGGGAGAACCATTTTGGGCAATGCCGGCAGTATCAGCCTTCTTTGCATTCAACGCATACGGCACGCTCATCAACTGTTGCGTACTGATAACACGATAAACACTACCCGTATTAGTCGTATCTATCTCCACTTGCACATACTTGCTATTTACACTCCAATTAATATTGGCAAATATGCCTTTAGCCACTGCCCCTTGCCCAATGTTTATCACGAATAGCCCCTGATTGTTGGTGGCTACTGTTTGCGTTTCTCGGTAGGCAATATTGCTGCTATCCACATTAATAATGCTAGAGCCATCTATAATGGTAAACCTAGCCTGAAATGCTTTATTTGGGATAAGCACCCCATTGGCATTGCGCACGGCGGCGGAAAAGGGAATGGCTTGGGGAGCTTGGGCAAAAACCTCTCCCATCGAAACAAATAAAACCAATAATCCTAAAATCTTATTTTTCATAATACAGACAGTTATAGCTTGATAATATAGTTTACATTAACGTTGGTAGGTCTTGTTTCATTACCTCCTGGGTTTTTAGAAGTATCCCATTCTCTGATAGCGCTTCTTTTATTATTATCATTACCCCCACCTGAATTTGATGGCCCATTAGCTAAATAGTTATTAAAAAAAGTGTGTGAGTGGTTTTGGAACATGTGAGATTGGAAACTCCCTACTTGATCCCCAGAAAAACCAGTTCCATGAATACTTGACCTAGAGTCCCTGTCGGGGTCCCACCCGCTACCATTTGCTTGCCCTCTCAAAAATAATCCAAGTGTATAAGGCAACCTAAAACTTGCCCCCCCGTTTTCCTTGCCCCAAGCATAGCCAATTACTTTGAAGAGGTTAATATATTTAGGATCTGTGATACTTTGAATAGAACCATCACAGTAAGCCCAACCTACAGGAGGAATATTGGCAATTGGACCAGCAAAGGCCTCCATTGAGCCAGTGGGTACACCGTTTAATGCACTTAAAGCCGTTACCGCCACGCTTGCAGTATCAGCCTTTCGGGCGTTTAACGAATAGGGCACACTCAACATTTGCTGTGTACCAATATCCCTCCAAACGCTTCGAGAATTAGTTGTATCAATTTCTACCTGCATAAACTTGGTGCTATCACTCCAGTTAATAGCAGCAAATTGACCTATTTCTATATTGCCTTGCCCCACATTCAGCACAAAAAGCCCTTGGGTATTGGTAGCGGCAGTCTGCCATTCCCTGTAAATGATGTTACCATAAGAAAATCCATTGCGTATGGAAAAACGAACGGTGATTGTCTTGTTTGCCACCAATACACCATTAGTGTTGCGCACTGCCGCTTGAAATGGGATAGCCTGTGGTGCTTGGGCTAATAGATTAAAAGAACTGAAAAGGATAGCAATTGAGGCTGCTAACGGCCGAGTAAAAAATTTATGCATGATGATAAACCCTGTCTAGTTTTGGTTGATAATTTTCGTTGTACCGAATCAAAATCACTTTGGAGCTAACAATTGATGGTGAACATGTTGTTTTTGACTATGGGGCGCTTTGCACAAAGGGCTTTATTTCTAGAAGGCTAGGAATGAATAGATGCCATCGGAAAAGTTAGCAATTAAACTACCCGAAAGTTTTGAACTTTCGGGTAGTTTTAATGAACGATGTTGTTCCCTGTTGCGTACAAATTACCTCAGATTACCCTGGTATCGTAGCACTAATAGGTTCGCTCCAAGGGCCAACTTCGCCTCTGGTGTTTATCCAGCGTAGCCAATACCAAACGATTTTGCCAGCATCTTCTAGCTTAAATTGGTGAACATAAGGGGTTTTAGTATCAGTGGCTAGGTAGCGCAGGTCGTCAATGGTGGTAGGTGCTTCGCCTATCTTGTACCACAGTTCACAGCCATGTACGCCATCGGGTTTGCCGCTGCCGCTTTTGTCTGAGTCCATGAAATGGATGGTATGTTCCAATCTTTTGGAATGATCTATAGTGCCAATAGGCTTAGTAGTGGGTTTTGGGGCTGGGGTGCGTGTGGTGTCGCTGCCCGCTTTAATCCGCAAGGTTGCCCTATCTTGGTTGTTTAACACACTTTCGGGAATATCCCCATATACATCGCTCAATACTTCTATCAACGCATCCTTAGCATCGTCTTTATTATCGATGGCTATACTGGTGCGGGTGGAGGGGTCGTTGGCCAGTTTGTAGGTGGACTTCCAGGCCGCCAGAAAATCATTCAACTTCTGTTTGTTTTCCGCACTGAGGTTAAACCGCTTTTCGTGCAACAATACATACGCTACTACTGTAACAAAATACACATCTAATTCGCCTTC
>JAIXOJ010000094.1 GCA_027486835.1 Chitinophagaceae bacterium | reverse complement strand
TATCCCTTATATCTATTAAGTAGTGCGATATAGTGGGTATTGGTGGATGGACTATGCTATATATATATGCCTGACCCTAGGAATAGATAAGTGTGTGGGCCTGTTTTTGGTTTTATTGGTTTTTATTGTGTTGGGGATAAGAAAATTGTTATTTAGACCTGTTTTCCTGGGTTTTTGAAATGCTTCTTTGTGGCTTGGATTTGATTCTTGTTGTCTTAGAAATGCTTCCAAGGGGCTTGGATTTGGAACTTGTTGTATTAGAAATGCTTCCAAGGGTCTTGGATTTAACACTTGTTGTCTTGGATTTAACATTTGTTGTCTTAGAAATGATTTCGAGGGTCTTGGATTTGGCACTTGTTGGCTTGGATTTGGCATTTGTTGACTTGGAAATGCTTCCGAGGGTCTTGGATTTGGCACTTATGGGCTGGGAATGGCTTTCGAGGGTCTTGGATTTGGCACTTGTTGCCTTGGATTTAACAATTGTTGGATTGGATTGGCTTCGAGGATTTGCCCCCGTCCCCTAAAGGGGTGTTGTGGGAGGGTGGGTGGTTTAGGGTTTGGTGGGGAGGGCTTAACTGTGATTTTTTGCCCCCCGTCCCCTGAAGGGGTGTTGTGGGAGGGTGGGTGTTGTAGGGGTTGGTGGGGAGGTTGTTTGAACTGTGATTTTTTTGCCCCCCGACCCCTGAAGGGGTGTTGTGGAGGGTGGGTGTTGTAGGGGTTGGTGGGGAGGTTGTCTGAACTGTGATTTTTTGATTTTTTTTTTTTTTTTTATTGGGTATTTTTCACGTAAGGAGGCAAAGTTTTTTAACGTAAAGTGATCATCCGCAAAAAGTAAAGTACAAAATCGAGGCGCTTAAATAGGACGTTGATGAATCACTTGCTATTTGTAGAGCGCTTTATTCTAGATTCTTTTTTGCAGTTCTTACTTTCTGTTTAGCATGAAAATTGAATCATTCAGCATCCATTCATTTGAACCATATCTAAATTGAATCTGCTAGACATCCGTTCATTTTTGCATTAATTCACCTGCTTAACCTTCAAAATGGCACTTTATGTGGCCAAGTGGTGTAGCAACTAAGGATTTTCGGCTATATTTGGGAATAAAATAAATTAAACAATATGAAGTATTTCTACGCTTTTTTTCTTTGGCTTTGTTTGGCTACGGTGGCCGTGGCACAGGTTAATGTTGCGGGCAATTACCAGATTACGGGGTATTTCTTTCACCCTACGTCGCCGAGAGCGATTAGTAATGCTAAAACAATTCAGCAAATTGGCACTAACAAATACCAAGCGTTTTTGGGCGATTTAGGCCCACAGGGATACTCTTTTAGTTTTGAGGTGGATGCCTCTTACAAGTTAATTAACTGGCAACCTGTTAATAGTACGCCAACGAGTCCTTCTAGTAATTTCATGACTTCGGACAATCCGGGTGGTGTGCCCTACACCGTTACGCCTTTACCGGGCGATGTGCCTTGGGTGCATAACACGTATAACAACACCTACGATCCTGCTACCAAAACTTTCTACATGCACTATGGCTATGGCGTGGGCAGTACGGACGAGACTGGATTTAGCCGTCAGGTGTATGAAAAATGGGTGTACGTTACTCCGCCTAGTATTACATCGTTTAGTCCGCTTACGGGTACTACTGGTACACCAATCACCATCAAAGGCAGGGGATTTTCTGATATTTCTGACACTTATGCTGGTGTGTCTTTTGGCAATGCTCCTGCAGATTCTATAGAAGTGGTTTCCGATTCATTAGTGGTGGCTTGGGTAGGTGCGGGTGCATCAGGAAAAGTATCTGTATCTGCTAAAACAGGTAAAGATTCTCTCGGTGGATTTACCTATATCCCTTTACCCGCTATTACGAACAGTGGCTGGAGCTATGTGGGCAACGCTGGTTTTTCTGCTAATTATGTGAGCAATGCTAGTATTGTTATTAACCCCACCAACAACCAATCTTATGTGGCGTATGTGGATACGACCGACCATAAGGCTTATGTAATGAAATATGTGGGCGGCATTTGGACAAAAGTGGGCGGTGCTGTTTCGGCAGATGCTTGTACTACGCCTAAATTACTCTTTAACAAAACCGGGGTACCTTATGTGTCTTATTTAGATTCTGCGGTTTATAATACCCTTTACCTAAAACAGTTTGACGGAACAGATTGGGTAGAAATAGGCAATACGATACTTGATAACCTGAGCTTAAGCAATGGGGGAACCGGCCAGTACCCGTACACTGCCGACGTTGATGGCGATAATAATTTTTATTTGGTGTTCACCGATAGTCAAGGCACTTTAAATGCATTGAAGTTTGACGGGGTGTATGTGGCGCAATTGGGAACGCCCAGTTTTGCGAATGTAAACTTTGGGTTTACTGACCTTGTGGTAGATAAAAAAACGAACACCCCTTATGTTGTTTTTGATGATAAAGACAACAATGGCTTGGGTAGTGTGATGAAATTTGATGGTAGCGATTGGACTTATTTTAGCACCCCAGGCTTTTCACTTGGTAGCACTGGCATTTGGTATAGTAAAATAACCTTGGACACTAGTAGCTACCCCATAGTTATTTTTCAAGACGATAATGGGTTTGAAAGGGCGAGTGTGTATGCTTATAACGGTACCGACTGGAACGTAGTGGGTTATGAATATTTCTCGCAATCGCACATTTACAACCCCTCAATTGCTATTGACAAGAACAATAAAATACACACCCTTTACAATGATGCCACTTATAACCGTCAGGGTACCGTAATGACTTTTGCAGACACTACAGGATGGAAACCGGCTGGGGCGAGAGGCTTTATTCCGTTTGCTAGTTATCTTGACAGAGATGCTTTGGCCATTGATCAATCGAATACGCCTATGGTGGCTTTTTCTGACAAAACAAAGGGTGGCAAATTGAGTGTATTGAAATTCAACATAACGGTGGTGCCACTTAAATTGATTGCATTTCAAGCATACGCAAAAGGGAATGATGCACAGCTAATATGGCAAACCACTAATCAAGTACAATCGGCGTATTTTAATGTGCAACGTAGCCTTGATGGAAAGGTATTTTCAAATGTGGGTAGGGTGGCTATGAAAGAGGGCATTGTAAACAATTACCAATTTACAGACCGAGATGCGGCGAACCGTTCCACTTTTTATTACCGCTTGCAAATGGTTGATGCTGATGGTAGCAGCACTTTTAGCACGCCGGTGGCTGTTCGATTTGCACAGAAAGGAAGCAAAATAACCTTGTATCCTAACCCTGCTAAGTATCAACTACAATTGGCTACTCATGCGGCTCAACCTGCTATGGCCATTGTAAGAATATTGGATTTGCAGGGCAAGACCTATAGCGAACAAACAAGAAGCCTTGTTGCTGGTAGTAATACGATTCCGGTAAATATTTCCCAGTTACCTAAAGGGAATTATGTGTTGCTTATGGTGGCAGATGGTGTGACCTATCGTCAATTGTTTATGAAGGAATAGGGTGCCTTTTAGACTTTAGAGATGAGGGTATTAGTTGAATGGGTGTATAAGCGTTTTCTCCCTTTTGAAAACCGTTATAGGGTTTTGGAACCCTATAACGGTTGAAACGAAGCATAAAATCGAAAAACTTTTATGCACCCATCACTAACTTCCTCTTTCAAGCCATACGATGGAAATGTCTCTTTCAAAACCACCCAACAAAATATGTTTGGGTGGTTTTGTTTTTTCAGGCATTAGTGTCTGTACGTATTATTGCACGGCATCCATCTCAAATAAATAGTAACTTATTTGGAAGCTTTTTCTTTTTTAAACGGGTTAGTGTGCAACTTTAGCTAAGCTGTTTGGCAGTTATTTTACACCATTACCCCCACATATATTATCACCATGAAACAACAAGTTTTTTTCGGCAACGAGCGAGGAATCAAAGACATTGGCTGGCTACAAAGCCATTTTACTTTTAGCTTTTCCTCCTATGCCAACCCCATCAAAAATGGATTTGGACTATTGAAAGTATTCAACGACGATTATGTACAAGCAGGAAAAGGCTTTGGACTGCACCCGCACCAAAACATGGAGATCATCAGCGTTTGTCTTGCTGGTACCATGAACCATAAAGACACGATGGGCTACGCCGAAGTGGTGACGGAGGATTGGGTGCAAATCATGAGCGCTGGCAGTGGTTTAAGGCATGAGGAATACAATATTGGGGAAGATGAAGTGAATTTCCTACAAATATGGATTGAACCTAAACTTCAAAATATCAACCCCAGATACCAACGCCGTCATTTTCCAAAGGCGCAAAGGATCAACAAACTGCAAACTATTGTGAGCAATGAGGAAGGCCAACAACATTGCTGGATTAATCAAAATGCCCGATTGAGTCTAGGATATTTTACCGAGCAACAAACGATTGATTATACCCTTAACCCTACTAACAAGTGTGTATTTGTATTTGCCATAACGGGTGGTCTTACGGTAAACGGTACTACCATAAACCAACGGGATGGTATCGGACTATGGGAAACTGATACCATTTCCATTGGTACTGAAACAAATAGTGCCTTTCTTGTTGTAGAAGTACCTATCAACCATTAAATTAATTAAGAGTAGCGAAGATGAATATAGAAGTAGTATCGGGTAGCCCTAGAACGGCAAGTGTAACCATAAGGATAGCCAACTATTTAGTGAAATACCTGCAAACCCATTATCCCGAACACGAAACAGGATTGATAGATGTAAGAAGTTGGCGCTTAGGTTTTTTGGAAAAAGTGTTTAGTACTGTTGAAACCGCTCCCGAAGCATTACAACCCCTTGCACAACGCATGTTTGCAGCGGATGCTTTTATTATTGTGACACCAGAATACAACGGTAGCTTTAGTGCAGAAGCAAAAAATTTATTCGACCATTTTCCCAAGCAGTCTCGTAAGGCTTTTGGCCTTTGTACGGCATCTGTGGGTGCATTGGGTGGTGCAAGAAGCACGCAACCGCTGTTGCTATTTGTTCCCGCATTGTTTGGTGTGGCAAGCCCTAACCTATTGATAGTACCTAATGTTGACAAGAAATTTAATGCGGATAGCGAACTAATAGATGAGGTTTTTGAAAAGCAGATAAAGGTTTTTATCACAGAATTTGTATGGCTTGCACAGCGATTGAAGGGGGATATTTAGTAAGCCCTCCTACCCTATTGAACTAAAAAATCTGCATTAACATCCCGAAAGTTCAAAACTTTCGGGATGTTTAGGTATTAAAGAAATAGCTTGCCATAAAGCCGAATTTTTACTTACTGCTTATTTTGACTTAGCGTTTATGCTGGTTATTACCTAACCCATTGCACCCCTACATTTGTTCCAGATTATGATGCAAGTACACCGAGATTTAAGTCAATTACCGCTTTTTAAACAGGCCGTTGTTACTATTGGTACGTTTGATGGCGTACATATTGGCCACCAACAAATTCTAAAGCAGTTGATGGAAAAAGCTGCGGCGGTGGGGGGCGAGGCTATAGTAATTACTTTCTATCCACATCCTAGAAGTGTGGTTGGCACTTACGGTGGTGAAGTGGGTTTATTAAATTCATTGGAAGAAAAATGCTATTTACTGGAAAAGCTAGGTATTCATCACTTAGTGGTCGTTCCGTTTACCCGCGACTTTGCAGATCAATCCGCCGAGGAATATTGTACCACTTTTCTCCACCATTATTTTCATCCCCATACCATCATTATTGGGTATGACCACCGATTTGGTAAAAACCGGAGTGGTGATTACCGATTGTTAGAACAAATGGGTACACGTTTAGGCTTTCAGGTAACCGAAATAGCCGAGGAAGTGCTGGCAGCGGTTAAAGTAAGTAGTACATCCATCAGAAAAGCACTTGCCACCTATGAAATAAAAACGGCTAACCAATTGTTGGGCTATCCTTATTTCTTTGAAGGCGTAGTGGTAAAGGGAAATCAATTGGGCAGAACCATTGGTTACCCCACTGCCAATATCCAAGTGAACACCCCCGATAAATTAATACCAGCAGATGGGGTTTATTCGGTAAGCCTATTAATTAAACCATTAAAGGACAGCAAACAACCCCGTACAAAAACCCTGCTTCTTGGCATGATGAACATTGGGATTCGCCCCACCGTAAGCGGTAAAAGCAGGGTGATAGAAGTGCATATTTTTAATTTCAGCGAAGACATTTACGGAGCAACCTTGCAGGTGCATGTGCATGGATTTCTACGAAAAGAAACCAAATTCAGTGGCTTGGATGCACTTATCAATCAGTTAGAAGTGGATGCCATTGATGCTAAAAAGCAATTGGTAGTACATAATTTCACCTAACGACAACGAAAATTTATTGCT
Organism: Chitinophagaceae bacterium; assembly: GCA_027486835.1. Taxonomy (GTDB): domain Bacteria; phylum Bacteroidota; class Bacteroidia; order Chitinophagales; family Chitinophagaceae; genus Parasediminibacterium. The sequence goes on along the minus strand of JAIXOJ010000094.1, from coordinate 769 downwards.
ACATCTAATATAAATTGCTTGATACCTTAATTCTGTTACTTACTAATGAATTCGAGTTACAAACTACTGATAATCGTCTTTTTGTTTTGTGTTTTAGCATCCTGCGGCAACCAAACAACAGAGGCCACACAAATGCCTACTTCAAATAACGTGGCATCAGAAAAAGGAAAAGAGCTTTTCCTTCAAAAATGTGCAACTTGTCATGCAGTGAATAAGAATTTGACTGGCCCAGCCTTGAAAGATGTGGAAACGAGGTGGACAGACAACCAAAAGCTGTATGCATTTATTCGGCATTCGCAGGCGGTGGTGGCTGAAGATAACTACGCCAAAAATCTGTACAACCAATGGAACAAAGTGGAAATGACGGCATTTCCAGATTTGACCAATGAAGAAATAAGTGCCATACTCGCTTATGTGAAACAGACAAGCAAACCTTAGTAGGTGGTAGGTAATAAGTACTAGGTGATAGGCGATTTTAGTTGAATTAACAATTGGTTTTGATTGATACTAATTTGGAAGGGCGTTTAAAGTGCCAGGAAATATTTGTGGTTGTTTTCACTAATACCAGTATTTTGTTCTTCTTCTAGTCATAATAATTGCAATAAAAAATGTGGGTTCAATCGTATGGTTGACAGATTCAATTCACTATATTCAGAACTCCAGACCCCATAACCCAACCCTGTATTTTTTTCGCAGAAAGAAAATGCGGATAATTTTGTGTGATGCAACTACGATTACCCCTTTTTCCATCTGGGAGCAAGTTAATCTC
>JAIXOJ010000146.1 GCA_027486835.1 Chitinophagaceae bacterium | reverse complement strand
GCGCTACTTATACTACTACCACCTTAGTAAATGGCGACATTATTAGTTGCCAGCTTATTTCATCTAATACTTGTGTAACAGCTTCTACCATAGTGTCAACCACTATTACAATGACGGTTAATAATCCTTATGCTTTAACCCCTTCGGGTAGTATTCCGTCAGTTTGTCAAGGTACTAGTTCCGTTAACTTTAACTATACCTCATTGCAAGGAAGCCCGAATTTTTACAGTATTTACTGGGATGCTGCGGCAATTAATGCAGGATTTACAAACGTAATTAATGCTACCATCACTAGTAGTCCTATTGCAATAGCCGTTCCTACAAGTGTTGCAGGAGGTACGTATAATGGACAATTATACGTGGGCAATGGCAGTACAAGCAGTCCAGGCTATAGTATTGTTGTACCAATTATTTCGAAAGTTACTCCTACCATTGGCATCACAGCATCAGCAACTACCATCAATGTTGGTACTTCGGTAACTTTTACCGCTAGTATTACTAATGGTGGAGCTTCGCCTACCTACCAATGGAAAAAGAATGGTGTCGATATTAGTGGTGCGAATAGCGCTACTTATACTACTACCACCTTAGTAAATGGCGACATTATTAGTTGCCAGCTTATTTCATCTAATACTTGTGTAACGGCTTCCACTGTAGTGTCAACCGCTATTACAATCACGGTTAATAATCCTTATGCTTTAACCCCTTCGGGTAGTATTCCGTCAGTTTGCCAAGGGACTAGCTTCGTTAACTTTAGCTATACCTCATTGCAAGGAAGTCCGAATTTTTATAGTATTTATTGGGATGCTGCAGCAATTAATGCAGGATTTACAAACGTAATTAATGCTACCATCACCAGTAGTCCTATTGCAATAGCCGTTCCTACAAGTGTTGCAGGAGGTACTTATAATGGACAATTATACGTGGGCAATGGCAGTATAAGCAGTCCCGGCTATAGTATAGTTGTACCAATTATTTCGAAAGTTACCCCTACCATTGGCATCACTGCATCTGCAACTTCCATAAATGCAGGTACTTCGGTAACCTTCACCGCTAGTATTACCAACGGTGGAGCTTCGCCCACCTATCAATGGATAAAAAATGGGGCAAACATAAGTGGCGCTAATAGTGATACTTACACAACCACAACACTTACCAACGGTGATATCATCAGTTGTCAGCTTACTACATCAAATACTTGTGTTACTGCTTCTACAGTGGCATCATCAACCATTACCATGACTGTAAATACTCAGTTTGTTATCAGTGGTAGGGTGGTGAATCCGAATAATGTGGTAATTCCTTTTGCAACCGTTAGTCAAAACGGCGGCAATCTATTGTCTACTGGAACAACTGGAAAATACAGTTACAACGTTACGTCAACCGGTAACTATGTGTTGAAGGCGAATAAGAATAATGATGTAAACAAGTCAAATGGGGTATCAGCTATCGATATCATTTTGATACAATCACATATTCTGAACAAAAACCCGCTAAACACACCATACAAAATAATCGCTGCGGATGTAAATAATGATGGTGCAGTTACAACAATCGACATCTTGTTAATCAAGCGATTGGTATTAAGCATTGATACTTCCTTTAAAGGAAATAGGCTTTGGGCTTTTGTTGACAGTAACTACACCTTTCCAGTTCCCACCAAGCCATTCCCTTACAAGGATAGCATCGTGATAGCAAATCCTGCTAAAGATTACGCAAACCAAACGTTCATTGGAGTGAAATTAGGAGACGTGAATACAAACTGGGATAATACCGTTTTAGGTACTGGCAGCACATCTGCTAAACCAATTTCTTTGTATTATAACAATGTTGTGGTTGCTAATAGCAGCGAGGTTAGAATCCCGATTAGGGTTAAAGACTTTAATCAAATCCTAGGTATGCAGTTTACTTTAAATTTCAATAGCAGTAAATTGCAATGGAAGAAAGTGGAAAACAATCTTTTAAATGCCGATTATGGTAGTAACCATAGCCAAGAGGGTAAGCTTTCATTTATTTGGACTGATGAAAAAGTAGAAGCTAAATCACTACCCGATAGCACGGTAATAATGGAATTAGTGTTTAGCCATCAGGGTGATTTGTTAGAAGAAGATTTGAAATTAAGTTCAGACCTTACCGCAATTGAAGCGTGGGATGCGGATTTTAAAAAGCACAACATTGTGTTGACTGCTGGAAAAATTGCCCCTGCATCTATAGATAATGTTATTAACACGGAACGTTGGGAAGTTTCGCCCAACCCTACAAGTGGTAAGGTGAATTTTAACGCTAGCTTGAAAACTGCAAAATCGGTTCAGATTGAGCTTACTAATGGCGAAGGCAAAGCTTTGCTAAAACAAAAACTGAACCTTGCTAAAGGAAATAGTTCAACGCCTCTTAACCTTAATGGACAAGGGCGACTTGCAGCAGGAATATACTACTTCAAAGTATCAGGTATTGAAGCCTCACCAGTAAAACAAATAGTAGTGTATTAATCTTACCTACAATTGGTTCACCAATGATAAACGGCCATTTGCTCTAAAAGCAAATGGCCGTTTTCGTTTCGTTTACAAGAAGACAAGGAGCGAAAAGTATCTAAATCTAGAGCAAGTAAATGGTAAGGCTGATAGCTCTTGTTCCTCTACTATAGAATCTGAATGCATAATTGTTTTTGGGGGGTACTTTAAGTAATCGTTAATCTCTTGTTGTAAGGTGATAAATATTTGTTGAAAAATTTTTTAAAGCCAAGTGCCTGTATGAGGATGTAGCAAGTTTAGAAAATACTATGGGCTTTCTGTAAAAGGTTTCCACTAGTCTGTAAAAGGTTTCCACTTGTCTGTAAAAGGTTTCCACTTGTCTGTAAAAGGTTTCCACTAGTCTGTAAAAGGTTTCCGCTTGTCTGTAAAAGGTTTCCACTAGTCTGTAAAAGGTTTCCGCTTGTCTGTAAAAGGTTTCCGCTTGTTTGGCAAAACTTTCCGCCTGTTTGGCAAAGCTTTCCGCTTGTTTGGCAAAGCTTTCCGCTTGTTTGGCAAAGCTTTCCACCTGTTTGGCAAAACTTTCCACCTGTTTGGCAAAACTTTCCGCCTGTTTGGCAAAACTTTCCACCTGTTTGGCAAAACTTTCCACCTGTTTGGCAAAACTTTCCGCTTGTTTGGCAAAACTTTCCGCTTGTTTGGCAAAACTTTCCACCTGTTTGGCAAAGCTTTCCGCTTGTTTATTAAGGGTGGAAACACCTTTAGTATGCAACCGCTATTGGAAAAAGGGAACATCTAGTTGTTGTGTACCAGAAGATACTACATGTAAAGAGCAAGTTACAGTGAATGTACATTAAGCAGTGTCATGCTTTTCAGGGTAAGGTACTAACCTGTTCTAAACTTGAAAATCACACCATTAAGCGCTTTGTTAGAACTGTTCTATTCTTCGTCTTCATATTCTTTGTCTATTTCTTTTTGTTTGGCAATGGCATCGTTTAAAAATTCCGTAGGGGCTTTACCAAATTGCTTCTTGAACGATTTGGTAAAGGAGGAAGGGCTTTTGAAACCCACTTCGAATGAAATTTGAGATATACTGTGCTTTCTTTCGAGTAATAATTCCATGGCTTTATTCATCCGAATAAAATAAATAAACTCTACAGGTGTTTGACCAGTAATGGCTTTTAATTTTCTAAACAAATTACTGCGGCTCATCGCCACCATGCTGCCAAGCTCTTCCACACTAAATTCCTCGTTGTCCATATTGGCATTAATGGCCTCTAGTACGTTTTGCAAGAAGGCTTCGTCCAGTGGATTATGGGTAATGTTTTTGGGGATGACTACGCCGCCCTCTGTTTGGGTAAATTTCTCAATCAGCCTTTTTTTGGCTTCAATGAAATTGAACACTTTTGCCTTTAAAACCTCTGGATTAAAAGGTTTTGGCATGTAATCATCTGCCCCAAATTGTAAACCTTGAAGTGTATTTTCAATGGTGGCTTTGGCCGTCAATAAAATAACAGGGATATGTGAAATGTCCACATTGTTTTTGATGGATTTGCAAAGGGAAATGCCATCCATTTCTGGCATCATCACATCGCTAATGATTAAATCTGGTTCATGGTCTTTTAGGTATTCCAAAGCAAGTACTCCATTTTCTGCACGAGCCACATTGTATTGATTTTGGAAGACCATTTCCAGATAGTCAAGAACTTCTACATTGTCATCCACTAACAATAAATTATGCTTGGATTTGGTGCGCCCTAGGTGTTCATCCGCTGTGAGTACAGAGTCGTCCACCAAGTCATCCACATTATAATCGAGGATATAGTTCTTTGTTTCAGCAATATCTGCTGTTGCTTCTTGATTGCCCATAGGAAGGAAGAAGGCAAAACTGGTTTTAACTCCTGGGGTACTGTTTGCGGTGATAACACCACCATGTAACTCTACCAAGTTTTTAGTAAGCGATAAACCAACACCAGTGCCTTTGATGGCATTATTACTTTGAAAATATCGCTCGAATAGATGGCTGAAATCCGACGCTGAAATGCCCTTTCCATTGTCTTCAACTGAGACCTGTAGCCAACGTTCCGACTCCCTGCTGGGCTTTGTTGGTAAAGTATTCTGGAGACATTGTTGGATATTAATTTGTATGCTACCTTTCTCGGGGGCGTATTTAAAAGCATTAAACAAAAGATTATTGAGCACCATTTCCATTTTACCAGGATCTATATTGGCTAGATAACGATCATTATCGGTATTGAAGGTGAAATTGATGGCTTTTTTCTCAGCCAGGTGTTGAAAGTTTTTAAACACATCCTCTACAAATGTGACCATCTCTACCAACTGAGGTTTTAACTGCAATTGACCTTCGTCCAGCTTTTGAAAGGTCATGAGTTCATCTATTAGGTATAATAATTTTTTACTGTTGCGGTGAATTAATTGTGCCTTGTGTTTGGCATCTACATCCAGCTTGCTATTAGTAAGCATTTCTTCGGCGGGCCCAACAATGAGTGACAAAGGGGTTCGAAATTCATGGGAGATGTCGGTGAAAAACTGGGTTTTCATAGCATCTAATTTTTTAAGCTGATTCTTTTCCATTAACTCGTACCTCAGTTTATGCCGTTGCCTAATTTGGCTAAGTACATACTTGGTAAATACATAAAGGAAGGCTATTGCGAGAATGCCATAGATGGTCATTGCCCACCATGTTTTCCAAAAGGGTGGGAGTATTACAATGGTAATTTCTGTTGCTTGCTCATTCCAAGTGCCTAAATAATTAGCAGCTTTCAATTTAAACGTATACGTGCCTGGGTCTAAATTGGTATAAGTAGCACTCCTGTTGGCCGCAGTTGTTTGAATCCAGGTTTTGTCAAAACCCTCCATCATATAGGCAAACTTATTTTGGTCGGGATTGGCAAAATGAAGGGCTGCAAAATCGAGGGTAAAAACGTTGTTCTTGTAATTAAAGACGAGTTTTTTGGTATTAGATAAAGATTGGTTTAGCACCACCTGTCCATTAAAAGCATCATTGATGCTAATGGGTTGGTTAAATAACTTAATGTCGGAAATGACCACATCGGGGATGAATTTATCTTCGACAATAGCAGAAGGATCGAAGCTGATAAACCCATCGGAAGTGCCAAAAAAGAATTGGTGGTTGTTGCGTTTGAAACAGCAGCTATGGTTAAAATAAATATTGGGCAGGTAATTTTGACAAATTTCCGTAGCACAATTGAATTTTACTAATCCCTTGATGGTACTAATCCAAAGATGGCCGCTATCATCAGTTAAAATACCATTTACCGATTTATCGGGCAGTCCGTTTTGAATGGAAAAATTCTTAAAGGCAATATTGTCGAATCTATTTTTACCATCTGTCAACTGCAATTTTGTCAACCCACTTTCCGAACCTATCCACATGGTATTTTTTGGATACTCAGCAATACTATAAATAGAGCTACCAAAAATTCCCTCTTGCTTGTTATTGAAATGCAAAGCGGTTGGTAGGTCTGATATAGCATCAATCACACCAACTCCTCCATTTTCAAATCCTACCCAGATATTGCCATTTGCATCTTCAAATACGGTTCTTACAAAAGAAGAAGTGAACCCTTTTACACTGGCAAACTTACTGGCATAATCGGTGATGGTACCATTGGAGGTCATTTTTAGTAATCCATTGTTTGTGCCAATCCATATGTTGCCCAGATGGTCTTTATACAATGCAAAAACTGCATGGCCACTTAGTAAATTAGTGTATCCACTTTTTCCATTGTTGGCCATTTTGATGATACCATTCAGGGAGCCAATTAGTACAGAGTTGTCTTGCGCAAGAACCGATCGAGTGCCGTTTAAGGAGGAGTTGTCTGGTTTTACATTGTATGCAGTGGTGGTATTGGTTTCGAGGTTATAATTGAAAAAGCCAGATTTATAAGTGGCTAGCCAAATTTGTTTGCCATCGTTTGTGAATACTCCCCTTATTTGATCAGTTAATTTTTGACCTGTGAAGCTGTAATAATGAAAGGGCAAGGCAGAAAGGTGTAGATTATTTAATCCTACTTCTGTACCACACCAAAGCACGTTGGTTTTGTCTATAAACACACTATAAACGCGATCGCTGCTGATGCTTTTCGCATTTACGGAGTTGTTTCTAAAATAAAAGAGGGCCGCTTGGGGTTGGTTAACGTGTTCTATTTTAGCTAATCCACGTTCTGTGCCCAACCATAGGTCGCCTGTAGCTGATTTGGAAATATCGAAAACTTGGGTATTTTCTAATGTTTCATTGCTGGTGGCATAACTGTTTAAACTTTTAAAACTGCCATATTTCCCATTGGCAAGGTGTGGTAGTTGCACTAATCCTGAACTTGCAGTTGCAATGTAGAGGTCTTTTTTATCTTCTAACAAACTCCAGATTTTGTCCCCATAGGCATTGGGTTTTATGGAAAGTTGGAAAAATTCGTATGCACTGGTAGTCGTATTGAAGTGAACGATACCATCATCGCAAGCAATCCATAGTTGGCCATTAATTGACTCAATTATTTTAGAGATATTTACGTTAAGGTGAGGCTTTTTGAACGATTGAAATTGATTGGTTTTCGGGTTATATTGAGTGAGACCAAGTTTACCACCTATCCATAGATTACCTTGTTTATCAAAGTGCAAAGTATTCACCCTTTTAGATTGCTGAGTAAGCTTTTGATTGGGTAGCGTATAATTGACAAATGTTTCGGTTTGTTGATCAAACTTGCTAAAACCCTCGTTGGTGCCAATCCAAATGTTGTAGCTGGCATCTTCGGTAATGGTGTAAGCCCAGTTGCCAGCAATGCTTTTATCGTTTTTTGTTTTGAAAAAGTTTTTGAAAGTATAACCATCGTAACGACAAATACCATTCATGGTGCCAATCCATAAGTAACCGTTGTGGTCTTGGTAAATAGAACGGATACGCTCGTCGGGTAAACCATTGGAGCTATAAAACCGTTTAAACAGTAAATTAGGCACAATAAAGTTGCCTGATGAACTACTGATTTCATCGTTTTCGTTAGCTAATGCAATGTGTAGCCATACTAAAGGCAGGAATACCAAAAGGCTTAATCTCTTCATAATACAATGCAATCGTTTTCAACTATAGAAGGTAAAGATGGCGCACTTTACTTAAAAGTGTGCAAACCTAAGTGGTGGTTGGGTAAAAATTTTCTTTTTTGTCGCCATTTTTTTGCGCACTATCGATTAACTACTCGGTTGGGGAAGCAATTAAGCCCCAAAAAAACCAAGCCGAGGATCATTTAAGCTAAATAACGAGATTATGCTAGAGGCTTAGCATGATACGTCACAGTATGGCATTTCTATATTACTGATTACCTTTCCTACCTGCAACATGGGCAATTTTATCGAAAGTCAATGGGAGGTACAATTACTAAAAGCATGTGCCTGAAGAATGTCCATATTTATACCAGAGGAAATGTAGCAACACCCAGAACGGGTTTGTTTAGTTTTGCTTGTTTGTTACCAAGTTCATTTTTAAAGCTGTTTTTGGATGTCTCATTTTTTGAGAAATGAATCCTCGTAATTCTGTTTTAAGAGTCAGGTTCAGGCCAGGAACAATATTCTACGATGCATCAAAAATGAGGAAACAGGTAATCATAATACTAGCATCCCCTTTACAAAAAAAGCGATTAGTTTGGATGATGACTAAGCCAATCCAATATTTGTAGCACGCATTAAGAATAGATACCAAGAATTACTTACTAATAAAAGAAGTGTATGAACTCGATTAATATTTCCATTGCGAACACTGGTGAGAAGATGGTAATGGGTAGAGAAACCTTAATAATTACCTACCTATTTGCAGAAAAGGTATTTGCAGCGGGCGATTTGTTTTCCCTGTTACAGCTAGAAAAGACGTTAAAGTTGATGACTATCCAGCAAAAAGCAGATTGGATGGAAATAGATCCTTACTATGATGATAAGCCATTAGACACGATAAGTAAAATGAGAGAATTGTTGAAAATTCGTCAGCAAATTAAGTTCGCAGATAAAGAGCTTATACAAATCATGGCTGCAACAGAAAAATCTTTATCAAGAATATTTGAAATTACCACAGAAAACTTTGTTGAAACCATGAAGCAATATGGATTCTATCATTTTGCCCCCCTTTTATGTAATGATGGGGCAGTAGTTCAAAAGTTTGCCCAGATTGGGGTAATTGGAGGAACTCGGGCACAGAGAAAAATAGAGGCCATAGCCGAACAATACTATCAACTTATCTTTTCTCCCACCAATTTCAAGCAAGGTAATTTACTTGTTCAATTTTTGGATTATGAAAGTGTTATAGAAAGTATTTCAAGCGAAGAAACGCCTCCATTACAAGAAGATATTATTCAAGATGATGGTTTAACCCTGCTTCATCAGTATTGTTTTTCCATACCTAATATCAGAGGTATTGGCGCGTTGGAATTAAAAACGATCAGAACACAGCTCAAAGGGGTCTTGCAACCATTTAATGCTGCAACTAAAGAGTGGTCTGCACTTTATGCAGATCAAAGCCCAAGCCGTGAAGTATTAATTCAATTTTTAAGCGAACGAATAGAACCGATAGTTGAGCAATTAAAAAACATTCATGTAGAAAATGAATTGCTTAATTCTTTCACAGTAAACCAGAGCTTGGGAATTCAGTTAACTCATGAGATTTATTTGGGCCATATGCCCGCATTCGCTGTTGCTGATTATCTGTCACGATGTGTTATTTCTCAACCAGAAATAATACCATTAGTAATACAAAAGTTAGAGCAAAATAAAGTTGCCAATCGACTTGTTCCCTTGATCTTAATTATGGTAAAACACAACAACCAAAAAACATTGGAAAACAAAATTGGAAATAAGGAGCAAAAGCTTTTGCTTAAAAAAACATTTAGTTTGGATGATGATTAAAACAAGCCAAAATGCAGCTGCATGTTGTAAATGTAAATTACAGGTGCGTACTAACTTTAATGAAATCCCTTGATATCAATCTTGAAGATTAAATGTGATAAGCTCAGTATAAAAAAAGCGACCAACGAATCTGTCATCAAATCCATTGGTCGCTTTTTTAGAAATATTCACATCACTTATCGTCTTTTCATACCCGGAAAATTGGGCATACCTGCAATATTGGGGATACCGCCTTTTGAAATAGCTGAAACCATTGCTTTCATCTGTTCAAACTGTTTGATGAAAATATTTACGTCGTTCACCGTTTTACCAGACCCCTTGGCAATTCTGTTCTTTCTGCTTGGTTGGTTAACTAAATCAGGATTCGCTCTTTCTTGAGGGGTCATGCTGTGGATAATACACTCCACTTTTTTAAAGCTATTGTTGTCGATGTTTACGTCTTTCATCATGCTTCCCATACCTGGCATCATGCCCATTAAGTCTTTCAGGTTGCCCATCTTCTTAATTTGCTGCAAATGATCTAGATAATCTTGGAAATCAAATTGGTTCTTTCTCAACTTGGCTTCCAAACGGTTGGCCTGCGCTTCATCGTATTGTTCTTGAGCTTTTTCTACCAAGCTGGTAATGTCGCCCATGCCCAAAATACGCTGAGCCATACGATCGGGATAGAAAATGTCGAGTGTGTCCATTTTCTCGCCACTGCTCATAAACTTGATGGGCTTATTCACCGTGTATTTAATGGTAAGTGCCGCACCACCCCTAGTGTCACCATCTAGTTTAGTCAATACTACACCACTAAAATCCAATCGGTCGTTAAACGCCTTGGCTGTGTTCACAGCATCTTGACCCGTCATGGAGTCTACCACAAACAAAATTTCTGTGGGGTTTACAGCAGCTTTAATATTAGCTACTTCGGTCATCATCACTTCGTCCACAGCTAAACGACCGGCTGTATCTATGATTACTACATTTTTGTTTCTTGATTTTGCATGTTTAATGGCATTCTCTACAATGGAAACTGCATCCTTATTTTCTCTTTCCGCATAAATTTCCACACCCACCTGACCTGCCAATACCGTTAACTGATCAATAGCTGCGGGGCGATAAATATCCGCAGCTACCACTAAGGGACTTTTTCCTTTCTTGTTTTTAAGATAGCTAGCGAGCTTACCCGTAAAAGTGGTTTTACCGCTACCCTGTAAACCTGCTATCAAAATAACGGCTGGATTGCCCGAGATGTTAAAGGGGGATTCTGTCCCGCCCATCAATTCTGTCAACTCATCCTTTACAATCTTTACCATCAACTGTCCAGGACTAATGGCGTTGATTACTTTAGAACCCGTAGCCTTTTCTTTTACCTTGTCGGTAAATTCTTTAGCTATTTTAAAGTTCACATCGGCATCAATCAATGCACGGCGGATGTCTTTGATGGTGTTGGCAACATTTAAATCGTTGATGCGGCCTTGGCCGCGCATGTTTTTAAACGCTGATTCTAATTTCTCACTTAATGAACTAAACATATCTTATTTGTAGTGCAGTATCTAATTTTATTTAAATGCTGGTGTAACGTAAAGTGGATAAAATGAACTCCATTTGTTAGCACAGCTATTTCTTACGGGTTGCAAATATATACGTTGAGCTTATCGTAACTAACAGATTTAGCGAAGCATATTGCACTAACCTCCTAAACGGCATCTATTCCTGGGCTGACTTTACAGCTTTAGGCTTTGCGAACCATTTGCGTTATTTCAAAAGAAAATCCCGCTTGTGTTTAAATGGCGCTGATTCCACTTAGTTAATCCCCAAATGGTTTTAAAACTTTTTTTAACCTGTCAGGGAAGCATGTTTGTCAACCGCTCGCAAACCAATTTGACATGGCGTACAGGTCGCCATAATAATTAATAAGCAAAAACCTAGTACATCAAACTTTATGTTTTACGCTAGAATCAATCAGATTTATGGGGTAAGAGATGGGTGCATAAAAGTTTTTCGTTTTGCCCCTCGCCTTTCGGAGAGGGGTTGGGGTGAGGTTTAACTAATAACGGCGAAAAACTTTTATGCACCCTAAGAGATTAACGTGAAATGAACCATTTATTTGTGTGCAAAAAAGTTTTTCGCTTTGAAGCTTCGTTTTAACTTTTATAGGATTTCAAACCCTATAAAAGTTTACGAAAGAACCGAAAAACATTTATGCCCCCCATCTCAGTGGCTTCGAAGATGGCATATACAGGATTAATTACCTTGTTTCAGCCCCAACCCAGCTTATTTGAGTAATCAAACACAAGTTTTAGACAAGAAAATGACATTTTGCACAGGGAAATGACATTTAAGCACTCGGAAATGACATTTTGCACAGGGAAATGACATTTAGCACTGGAAAATGACATTTAGCACTGGAAAATGACATTTAGCACTGGGAAATGACATTTAGCACTAGGAAATGGCATTTAGCACTAGGAAATGGCATTTAGCACTAGGAAATGACATTTAGCACTGGGAAATGGCATTTAGCACTCGAAAATGACATTTAGCACTGGGAAATGGCATTTAGCACTCGGAAATGGCATTTAGCACTAAGAAATCACATTTAGCACTGGGAAATGACATTTAGTACTGGGAAATGACATTTAGCACTAGGAAATGGCATTTAGCACTGGGAAATGACATTTTGCACTCGAAAATGACATTTAGCACTTGGAAATGACATTTAGCACTGGGAAATGACATTTTGCACTCGGAAATGACATTTAGCACTGGGAAATGGCATTTAGCACTGGGAAATGACATTTAGCACTCGGAAATGACATTTGGGCCATGAAAGATCAGATTTGGGCCATGAAACACTGCATTTGGGCCATGAAACACGGCATTTGGGCCATGAAAGACTGCATTTGGGCCATGAAAGACGGCATTTGGGCCATGAAAGATGACATTTGGGCCATGAAAGATGACATTTGGGCCATGAAAGACTGCATTTGGGTCATGAAAGATGACATTTAGGCCATGAAACACGACATTTTACACTTGGAAATGGCATTTGACACTCGAAATTGACATTCCCTGACAGAGAGGGGTTGGGGCGAGGTTTAAATTATAGAGGCGAAAAAGATTTATGCACCCAATTATATTGATTGCCTTTGGGTTATACCCTTTTTCAAAACCTAAAAATTGGTTACGCTGACAGCAATCAAATGCCTAAAATGACTTCCAAGAATTGTATCTGTGGCTTGCAAAAAACGATTTAATATTTTATTACGTTTTACTGAAACGAATTAATTTATGTTTGTGAACCATAGATATAGGTAATAATGATGAAATGTGCCCGGTATTCTTTTGTTTTGTTCACCACATTGTTTGCATGGGTGATGTTTTGCTTTGCTCAACCCAATTCAAGTATCGATTTATATAAATTAAAGCCAGCTAAATACAAAAACAGACTCCTCCTTTCCGAAAAAACAGGAGAAGGAAAAATTAGGCCGGTAAAAAGACTGTTTCAAAACACGTTTACGCATTACAACTACCACTTTAATGCCAATAACAAAGTGAACGAAATACTGGAAAAGGCTAAAAAATTAAACAAAGACGACTACACCCAACTACTTCCTTTTTATAACTACACCCTTGACAACACCGCCCTAGACAAAGAACAAATTGATTCGGTTATTTATAAATGCACTGCCGCCATCCTATTGCACGATTTAAGGGACGATTGGGTGGACAATATGTACATGCTGATGGGCAGAACCTACCTCTATAAAAAATTCCTTGATTCTGCTGGCTATGTTTTTCAATACATCAACTATGCCTGGGCGGCCAAAGTGGATGGTTATGACTTGCCTATTGGGAGTAACATCAGCAATCCCAATGGTGTGTTTAGCATTTCTACTCCTGAAAAAAAATCGAGGTTGGCCAGAATATTCAATAATCCCATCAGCCGCAACGAAAGCTTTCTCTGGCGAATTAGGGTTTTACTCGAACAAAACAGAATGGCCGATGCCAATGGTTTGATTGGACTACTTAGAATTGACCAAATGTTTCCTAAGCGATTGATGCCTTTTTTCCATGAGGTAATGGCCCTGTCTTATTACAAACAACAAGTGAACGACAGTGCCGCTTGGCATTTGACTAGGGCATTGCCCCAAGCAGCCGATATTGGAGAAAAAGCTAGGTGGGAGTTTCTAATTGCCCAATTGTATGGCATGACCAAAAACAATGACTCCCTTGCCAGACATTTTTATGAGAAAAGTATCCAAGATGCCACAGACCCGCTAATGGAGGCTTTTGCCCGATTGGACATGGTGAGCCTTTCCTCCACCAAAAAAGGGTATACCCCTCAGGATAATATTGATGAAGTATATCGGTTGGCCAGAAAAGAGCGGTTTTATAACTATCGGGATGTGTTGTATTATGCTGCGGCATTGCTAGAGTTGAAACAGAAAAACACCAATGGGGGCATTTCAGCCCTGCAAAAAAGTTTGAAGTATAATTCCGACAATCCTGAGCAAAGACAAAAAACATTACTACTACTGGCAGACACCTATTTCGACACCAAAGTGTATAAACCTTCGTACAATTACTACGACAGTGTACAAACCAATACACTGAACGAAACGGACAAAAGGCGAGTAGAGGAAAGAAAATCTGCATTGGCGGTGATTACGGAAAATTTCACCACCCTAGAAACCCAAGATAGCCTGCAACGAATTGCCAAAATGTCCGAAGCAGAACGCAATATCTACATTAAAAAATTACTCAAGAAACTACGCAAAGCAGAAGGCTTGAAAGAATCGGATGTGGTTGACTTTGGCAGCGAGGGTAGTTCGTTTGAAGGTTCTGCTGGTAGCGCGGCGCAGCCCACAGAGCTATTCAGTGCCAATAGCAAGAACGATTTTTACTTTAACAATACTAACGTGAAACAAGTGGGTTTCACAGAATGGAAAAGTAAATGGGGTAATCGCCCCAATGTGGACAACTGGCGGAGGCAGTCGGCTGTAACCAAAACCAGTGCACCAAAATCACCACCGCCTAGCACACCAGATGCTTCTCCTAGCGATATGAATTTACAAGTAGGCAACGATATTGACCCGATACCTAATTCTATAATTCCGCCTAACAGAAATAGTGCTCCTAAAAGCGAAGAACCCAAAGATTTAAGCTTTGAAGGTTTTATGCGTGATGTGCCCCTAAGGGAAGATCAAATGGCTGAATCGGATAGTGCCATTGCCAAAGCATTGTTTAGCAATGGACTTGTTTTTCAAAATAACCTGAGAGATTTTCAGTCTGCTGTCAATCATTATGAACCATTTCTGCACAAGTTTCCCAAAAATGAAAAAGTGGAGCAGGGTATTTATAACCTGATTTATTGCTACCGACAGTTGGGCTTAACCATGCGAGCAGACTCCATTACCAAAGTGTTGCGGACTCAGTTTCCCAATGGTAAGTACACCGCATTGCTGGATGCTAAACCCAAGTTGCCCGGCGAACAAGATGATACCACAGTTGCCTATCAGCACGTGTACAATACATTTGTGAAAGGCAATTTTGAAAATGCCAAAGTGGCCAAAGCAGAGGCAGATAAGAAATATGGAAAAAGCTATTGGACACCCCAATTGTTGTTCATTGAATCGGTCTATTATATAAAAGCCAATGACGATTCAACCGCAATAGATAGGCTAGAATCGTTAGTAAATACATTTCCGAATACCCCACTTACAGAAAAAGCAATACGCATGATAGAATTGCTGCGCGAAAGAGGATGGCGGGCTAAACGCCTAAGAGATTCCTTGGAAGCAAGAACAAGGGATAGCATTGCAGCCATTGATTCCTTAGCGCACCTCAAGCCATTGAAAGATACCATTACCAAGGGAAAAGATACGCTGATAAAGAAAGTAAATCCCGTGATAAAACCTTCAAAGCCTACCATTCCTCCTGCACAGCCAGTACTCAAACCAGCTATAGACACCACCCAAAAAGTGCCTAAGAAAGATAGTGTGGTTGCTAAGGAACAAGACACATTTATGTATGACCCGCTAGAGCCCCATTATGCCATTTTGCAACTGGACGATGTGGATAATGTATTTATTAATCGAGCGGCCAATTCGTTTGATATTTACAATAAGAGTACTTATCCGTCCCGACAAATAGATATCGCGTCTGAAAAAATCAACGATCAATATGCTTTCTTGTATTTGGGGCCTTTGGAAAATGCCGCAGATGCAATGGCCTATTTGGATAAAGCCAAAAAATCCATGCGCACTACCATCATTCCTTGGTTGCCTAGTTATAAATTCAAACTCAGCATAATCAGTGGCAGCAATCTTTTGGTACTTCAAAAGACAAAAGATGTGGTTCAATACAATAAGTTTTTAAAGAAAGTACTACCCGGTAAATTTTAATGAGTAACAAAAGAAAGAATAGTGTAAACCCTACACCTTTTCAAAAGGAACAACCTCGTACCATGTCAACAGCAGTTAAGATATTTTGGCGCATCTTTTTTGGGCTTTTTGGTTTGGTTATCATCATTATCCTAATGGCCAACTTCGGCTTTTTGGGAGATATGCCTTCCATTGATGATATCCAAAATCCATCGGCCAATCAATCAACCCAAGTGTACGCCCAAGATGGAACACTCATGGGTAAGTTTTATTTGGAAGACAGGGTTAATGTGGAATACAAAGACATTAGTAAGCATGTAATCAATGCCCTTATTGCCACAGAAGACGAACGTTTTTATAGGCACAGCGGTATAGACGGAAAAGCATTGACAAGGGCTTTCGTTTACTTAGGGAAAGAAGGAGGAGCCAGTACCATTACCATGCAGACAGCCAAGAATTTGTTTACCCGCTATAAACGAAACAAAGTAATCCGCTCGCTCCAGAAATTAAAAGAAGCGATCATTTCCATTAAACTAGAACAGAATTTTACCAAAGAGGAAATACTCACGCTTTATTTAAACACCGTACCCTTTGGCGACAATGTATTTGGAATAAGAAATGCGGCCAAAACGTTTTTTCAAAAAGAACCCGACCGTTTAAGTGTAGAAGAAGCGGCTGTATTAATTGGAATGCTAAAGGGTTCCAATCTCTATAACCCACGGGTATATCCTAAAAAATCGTTGGACAGGCGCAATGTGGTGTTGGATCAAATGGTGAGAAACAATTTCTTAACTGCTGTGGAAGCTAGTGCCTTAAAGCTCCGCCCTATTGAACTTAATTATAAAAAGCTGGACGAAACCACAGGTCTTGGTCCTTATTTTAGAATGGTGTTGGGCGAAGAAATGAAAAAATGGTGCAAAGACCACCCCAAAAGCAATGGTGACAATTACGATTTGTATCGCGATGGACTAAAGATTTACACTACCATCAATCCTAGAATGCAACTTTATGCCGAGGAAGCAGTGGCCAAGCACATGAGTTACATGCAAAAGCTGCTTAATGCCCAATCTGACATAAAAGATGGCAGTGTTTGGAAAGATTATCAGAATGTATTAGATGCGGGCATGAGACAGAGTGAACGCTGGCGGGCTTTGAAAAAAGAAGGGATGAAAGACGAAGATGTGGTCAGAAATTTTTACATCCCCGTTCGCATGAAAGTGTTTGCTTGGAACAACCAACGCTCCACAGATACCATCATGACCCCAATGGACTCCATCAAATACCATCGACAAATGATGGAAAGTGGCTTTATGGCTATGGATGCACAAAGTGGTGAAATAAGAGCTTGGGTTGGAGGAATTGATTTTAAAACCTTTAAGTACGATCACGTAAATTTTAATACAAAACGTCAGGTAGGTTCTACCATGAAACCATTGTTGTATAGTCTTGCCATTGAAGAGGCAGGGTTTACCCCCAATACCACTGTGTATGACCAACAACAGAGTTTTGGTTCTTTTGGCATGGTGCCAGCAACACCAAAGTCATGCTCGGGTGCTGCTATGCCGATGGCAGAGGCATTGGCAAGATCTAAAAACTGCGCTACTGCTTATATCCTAAAACAGTTGGATAATGTAGGCAACAATTCCGCCAAACGTTTTGTAGATTTCTTAAACAACAAATGCGGCCTCCAAACCAAAATAGACCCCAATCCATCCATTGCATTAGGAGCTTGCGAAATTTCTTTGTATGAAATGATGCAGGCGTACAGCATGTTGCCAGGAAGAGGATTTAATGTAAAGCCCATATTCATCACTAGAATAGAAGATAAAAATGGAAATACTATCGAGAGCTTCTTGCCTCAGCGGAAAGAAGTTATTAGCGATATTACCGCATATTCCATCATTAAAATGATGCAAGGCGTAATGAAATATGGTACGGGCAGAAGCATTTGGCAATATGACGTACAAGGCGAAATAGCAGGAAAAACAGGTACTACCAACGACAACAGCGACGCTTGGTTTATGGGATATACGCCTCAATTGCTAGGTGGTGTATGGGTGGGCAATGACGATCGCTTTATCCGTATTCACTCCACCACGCTGGGACAAGGTTCCCAAGCTGCGATGCCAATCTGGGCTTATTTCTACGAGAAGGTGTTGCAAGACCACAACTTAGACGGTATAGACCCCAACTCCACTTTCGTAAAACCAGAGTCGATGGGTAATGATATGATAGAAGATGCCTTTAAGTCGATGAACAATACCCTACCTGCCGCCGCTCCTGAGGGCGAAGATGGGGCAGCCAATTCTTCCGACTACAGTATAGACATACCCAAAGACATCAAACCTTCAACCGATATATCTGCGGAGTCTGATTTCCCTAAATCAACAGAAACGAAGCCTGCCACCACCAAGCCTATTGATCCAAAAAAAGTGGCAGACCCTAAAAACCCAGCGGTGCATGACCCCAAATCAAAACCATTACCCACTTCTCCTCCCGCAGGAAACAAACCACCAGCGCACTTACCCCCTAGTAATTTACCTAAGGCTTTACCTAAAACCAATCCTGCCCACCCCGAAAAACATTAATACCATATAGCTAACCGCCCATTCAAAAAAAATATGAATGGGCGGTTTTTTTTGATGCAGCATCATGCAAATGATAACCTCCAAATAGTAGAATGTATGTTCAACCCCACTTTAGAATAAACGAGTAGGTGTAAAAAAATCTGCCTTTGGGCTTAGCACATATCTTTTTTGTTAAAGGGATGTTTGATTTTGTTTTGGTTAGTATCGTTATTTCATTTTGCTTTGAGTTCATTAATAATTTATTCACCTAACCACCACCACGGAATAATTAAATTAAAATGAAAAGAGTAACAGGAATCGGAGGCGTATTTTTTAAAAGTGCAGACCCCAAGAAAACCAATGAATGGTATAAAAACCACCTTGGTATTGACATCAACCAATGGGGTGCCAGTTTTGAGTGGCGACATGCCGATGATCCCACAAAAAAAGGTGCTACTGCATGGAATGCCTTTGACGCAAAAACCAAATACTTCGACCCATCCACCAAAGAATTTATGATTAACTATCGAGTGGAAAACTTGGAGTTATTAGTGGACTTATTAAAACAAGAAGGCGTTACCGTTTTAGATGCTATTGAAACATTTGACTACGGAAAATTTGTACACATCATGGATCCAGAAGGGAACAAAATAGAGCTATGGGAACCCTTTGATGAAGTAGAAGGCGAAGCCGAAAAAAGCAATGAAGCCTAAAATTAATTAGCCACAAATGCACGAATAATGGGGCTATTCTATCAAATCATGTACTTGGTACTGAAAGAAGAAGCCCATCTTGATGCGTTTGTGGCAATCATGGAAATTATCCAAGTAAATCAATTTTTACCCAATTCCTATTTTGGGAAAGCTAAGCGAAACGTTTTTTACTGCTTTCCTACTTTGGGAATGCTATAAAAATCAATTTTTACCCTTTTCCTACTTTGGGAATGCTATGCGGAAAATATTTTTTTAGAAACCTATCACACTCTAACAATATTTTCACCTCTTTAATTCGACCTTACTCTGGATTGGCAACTGAAAGCATTCTTTGTGTTGTATTTACTCACCAGTTGAAGCAAATTTTTTCTTTATTACTATTTTGACCTAACAGTGTAAGACGTTTGCGCAAATTTTAACACCCCTTAGTTTAGTGAATCTTTCATTTTGTTAACAAAATGCCCGTTGTTTGTCTGTATTTAATAGATAAATAAAATAGAAATGGTAAAAAAGTTAACTTCTCTGCTGGTAATTGCGGCAGTATGTATGAATGCGCAGGCTCAAAAATTGAGCAAGTTTGGTGCAGATTTGGGCAAGAAAAGTATAATGGGTAAAGAAATCAGGGTCCCTTACACTTCTTTGGTTAGCTATTATGGCTATGTAGCTAGCGATAGCAAACCAGATGAAGAAAAAGGTGGTAAAAAATACTACTACTTGTATGTATGGATTCCAGTGGCTGCACCTGAATTAGGCATTCGGATGATTTCTCCAGTACCTGAATCTGAAAAACCAACTGCCACAGATTTTGTAAGTGCTAACTACGAAAAAAATGCTGCTGACAAGGCTAATTATTTTGACACTTGGATAGCCCTTGACAAAGCATCTGGCATTTTAAGCGCAGACGACATCAAGAGCAAAGCAAAAAGTGCTACTTGGAACACCATTGACAAGAATGATGATAGTGGCGAAATGCCAACTAACCCAGGTGGTAGTAAATACAATTCTCTTATGCGCATCACTAGCGAAGTAAGCAACCCAATGAAAGCATTAACCGTTGGCTTGTATCGTATAGGGTTCACTACCTACAAAACTGGTGAAGTGAAAGGTAGCTTTTTAGCACAATTAGGTGCACCAGTAAGCATCCCTGGTATTGTAATTGCTTCCAAAATTGAAGATTTAATCGCTAAAATCAACGAAAAGAAATAGTCTATTTTTTGTTTACTAAAAAAGGCATCCTCCAAATTTATTGGGGATGCCTTTTTTTATTTATAGGCGATAAGATTATGCAGCGTTGATGCATGTTGCTTTTTGGCGGCTATCTTGCTCATGCCTGCCATTCTTTTCCATTGTATTTTACTCCAATCAGTTTTAAAGTCGGCGGGTATTTTCTTTGGTTGCCTCCCCTATAATTTCTAAGCTTCTTACTGATGCGAGTTTTACTATTTCATCCTGTAAAATTGCGATTGTGATAAATCCATACTTATTGAATTTAGATTCTGAAACTCTATTACTATATGCTTGATTACTTCTTTGAACTGTAAACTTCAGGATGATAATTTTCCATATAAATCTCGGGCTTGGGCAATCTATTAAACCCATACTTTTCATATAACCAGTCTGCCGTAGATGTCAATAAAATCCAACGTCTTAATCCTTGCAAATTTGGATGTGCCATAACACAATCCATTAGTTTTCTTGAAAGACCTTGTCCCCGATATTGGTCTAAAACATACACGTCCCCTAAATAGGCAATGGTAGCAAAATCGGATATTATTCTGGCAAAACCAATCTGTGTGCTTTGATGAAACAGTCCAAAATTTAATGAATGGTCGATTGCCGTTTTTACGCAGTCAAATGGGATGTTATCACACCAACCTGCGTGATTGGACAGGAAGTCATGAATGGCAATGATATCCATTTTCAATTTGTCTGTAGTAATGGTGTAATCGTTAAAGTGTAATTCAATTATTTCCATGTACTTATTCTTTATGAAGTGGTTGGTTTATCAAGATAGGTGCAATTGCACTCATTACGGCTTGAAGTGCATCTATTCTTCATTGAAAGCCTTTTTTCTTTCTACTATTAAAGGCACTGGTGGGTAAAAACCATCCGCTACAATCTATCCTTTTGGGTATTCGTTCCATTAAAAAACGGCATAAGACAGACCAACCTTTTTAGGGGCGTTGGCCGGCTTATGCCGCTAAGCTTGGTATAAGCGAGGCGGTTGCCTATACCAATTCTTTCACCGTATTCCAAATTACTTTGGGCTTACCCAAGGTATAATAATGCAACACAGGCACACCAAATGCTTTCAATTCCTTGCTTTGTTGCACTAACCATTCTGTACCCACCTGCTCACAATCTGCATCGGTTTTACATTTCATGATGGCATTACTTAAATCAGTAGGAATGTCCACATGAAAAATTCTGGGCAGTACACTCAACTGTTTTTTGTTGGTGATGGGTTTAAGGCCAGGGATAATGGGTATGTTGATACCCATAGCCCTGCAACTATTTACAAACTCAAAAAACTTACTATTGTCAAAAAACATTTGGGTCATAATATACCCTGCGCCTGCTTCTACTTTTTCTTTTAGCCTGTTTAGATCTATTTCCAAATTGGGCGCCTCAAAATGCTTTTCTGGGTATCCAGCAATACCTGCACAAAATTTTGTTTTGCCACCATTTTTAATGTCGTCGTCAATGTAAATGCCATGATTCAGATTAATCACCTGTTTCAGCAAGTCGATGCCATAGTTGTGCCCACCAATTTCAGGTTCAAAGCTGGCTTCGTTTTTAGCAGCATCGCCTCTTAGTACCAGTACATTGTCTATGCCTAGAAAATCCAAATCGATAAGTGCATCTTCTGTTTCTCTTTTGGTGAATCCACCACAGATGATATGCGGCACGGCATCAATTTGATAATGATTCATAATAGCCGCACAAATGCCCACGGTGCCTGGTCTTTTGCGTACTTCCACCTTCTCAAAAGTACCATCGACCTTTTTCTTAAACATGGTTTCGCTGCGGTGGTAGGTAACGTTTATCCAACTCGGTTTAAACTCCATCAATGGGTCTAAATGGTCAAAAACACTGGTGATGGTTTTGCCCTTTAGTGGTGGGAGTACCTCAAATGAAATGAGAGTATCCTTGGCATTTTCTATGTGTTGTGTAATCTTCATATCAATAACTATTAAAGCAATAGTACAATGATGCAACAATTTTGGTTACAGATTTTTTTTGGGAGGCAGTTGTTGAGGTTGTTTTTTGTATTACTTCCAAAGGGTTTCAACCTGTTGGTTTCATTGTTCGAATTATTATTTTACGAGGTTAAAACCCCATGGAGCAATTGAAAACTATACGACTATGGGTTATGTTTTTTGAATAAGCTACCACGTCAACGGGATTTAACCTTAAAATGGGCATTAATCCTCCATCAACTTACCAGAAAGCTATCAGCATCAAGGAAGTTTACAGACGATTGATACCAATTGCATCTTTTGTCCCATTTTACCGTTAAACAACAAGTACACCCATTCATTTGCCCCCATATATTCGCCCGCATTTTTTCTTTGCTATGGTTCGTCATATTCTGCCATTAATATGCTTATTGCTGCTTTGCACTGCATCCCCAGGCAATGCCCAATTAAATATTGCCCACCTCTCCACTTCTGAGGGGTTGTCGCAAGGCATGATTATGTGTATGCTACAAGACAAAGAAGGTTTTCTTTGGGTAGGCACTTTGGATGGATTGAACCGATATGATGGGTATAAATTTAAAATCTATAGACACAACCCTGCCGATAGCCATAGCATTTCTGGTAACACCATCAATACCTTGTTTGAAGATAATAGAGGTTTAATCTGGATTGGTGTGGATAATGGAGGCCTGAATTGTTATGATAAACGAACGGGGCATTTTACTAATATTACTTCCAAAATGCCCAAGCAAGTATCTGATGGGTTGGGGATTATTAAAATCATTGAAACCACATCGGGTAGTTATTTATTGGCCAAAGAGGCTGACTTATTCGAAATGGTTATTCCCCAAGAGTTTCCAGCGCAGGTGGGTAGTATTGCCAGAGTATCCATAACCAAGCTTGACCAATTACACAATACATGGGTAAAGCCAGGCTACACACAAAAGGTGTTGAAATTAGATCCATTTTCAATTGGATTGTACGGAAATGGCAAGCTAAAAAAGTATGATTTCCGCACAAAAGCATTGACCGATATGGGTTTAGATGCTTATTTAACCATAAACAACGACAATGAAACGCCTTTATGGGCTGATTCCTCTTCGGGAAGTATATGGTCGTTAAAAGAAGGTGTACTTTATGAATTGAAAGAAGGTAAAGTACTGAGTTCAAGGGTCTTACAATTTGAAGGATTGCCAAATGGAGATCAAAAATGTATAGGCGTGTTTAGGGATGCAAACCATGTATTCTATTTCAATTATGCCAAAGGGTTTGCCGCCATTGGCCAAAAAGATTTGGGTATTATGCCTGCCCAATATCAACCAATAACCCCGAAAGGACAAATAGGCAACATCGTTTTTGGCAGCCAAAAAAGGGTTTGGATGGGGACGAACGGGTATGGAATTTTTAGTTGCATTGAAGGTGGGCTTCCTTTTAAAAAAATTGGCAACTTGAGCGCGTATCGTTTTTCTGCTATGAATAACGGCAACCTGTTTGTCCAAGCCCCTGATTTCCAAACGAGCCAATTCAAAGTGCCTTTTTTTTTGCGGCAGTTTGACGAAAAGAAAATTTATAGTTATGGCAATCAAACAAAGATGCTAGGGGTATTTGCCGTGAAACAGACCACAGAAAATCATGATTGTTTTTTTTATAGCGATAACAAATATAATTTAACAATTTACCTTTCTTCTATTCAGCAGCAAAAATTTCAAGTACCACTTAAACTCAATCATCTGGACATTCAAATACTCATTGATAGGAAAGACAATGTTTGGATGACACCAGAAATTGGTAAGTTGGTATGCAAATGGAAGGATAAGGATAGTTTCACTACTTACAACCTACTTCCCTTACTCGGGCCACAGGCTAATTTTGCGTTGGTCAGGCAACTATATGAAGCTGGCGATGGCAGTTTATGGCTATCCACCGAGCAGGGGTTGCTCCACCTCAACATCAATCAAAAAGGCATCATCGGCCACCAATTGTTCCAAAACCAGCCGAATAATCCGTTGTCATTGGGCATTAATCAAGTGTTGTCGGTTATGGAAGATCCTAGCGAACCCAACAAATACTTATGGTTAGGCACTAGGGGAGGAGGATTAGAAAAGATGGACATAGCAACTGGCAATTGCACCCATTACACCACCAAAGAAGGGTTGCCCAACAATGTGGTGTATGGTGTTTTGCGCGACCACCTAGGGCGATTGTGGTTAAGCACCAACAATGGGCTTTCTTGCTTTATTCCCCAAAAAGGGTTCTTCCACAATTTCACAGAGGCCGATGGTTTGCAAGACAATGAATTTAACACGGGTTCTTTTTACAAACACAAAGATGGCCGCCTGTTTTTTGGAGGCGTAAGCGGCATCAACATCATTGAGCCAAAGGAGGTGCAATTCGATACCAGCTTCACCCCTATTTTTTTTACTTCACTTAAAATCAATAACCAAGTGGTGGATTTTAAAGGCAACGATGATATCCTCCATACACCCTTAGAATATACTAAAACAATAAACCTTAATTACAAGCAAAACTTTATCAACCTCAGCTTTGCCGCTACTAATTTCAAGAAATTGGGCGTTAATATTTATCGCTATCGTATGGATGGGATAGATAAAGATTGGGTATATGCCGATTCAAGAAATGAAGTAAGCTATCCCAACTTGCCACCAGGTAGCTACACCCTCTTGGTAACCAATGCCAATGAAAATGGTGATTGGAATCCTGCTGTCACCACTATCTCTTTTATCATTTCACCCCCTTGGTGGCGTACAACCCTTGCTTATGGTTTGTATGTTTTGGGGGCTGTTTTTGCCATATACCTCTTGTTTTATTTTCAATTGAGGCGGATAAACCTTAAAAATGAACTGGCACTCAAAGCCAATGAATTGGCCTTTAAGGACAAAGAAGCTAGGCAGTTGCTGGAATTAGACGAATTTAAAAATCGGTTCTTTACCAATATTACCCACGAACTCCGCACGCCTCTCACCCTCATTGTAGAACCTGCCCGCATCTTATTGGCTGATAACCAATTAAAAGATTCTCCCATTGTTCAAGCCATTTTCAATAATTCGCTTCGCTTGTTGCGCTTGGTCAACAACCTACTCGACATCTCCAAACTAGAAGCGGGTAAAATGACCCTTCATTTTGCCGAAGGCGATATTGTACCCTTGGTAAAAGCAGTGATGGACTCATTTTTTGTGGCTGCGCAGCAACAAAAAATACAGTTGCAGTTCAATGCTTTTCCCAATACCATTATAGCCAGTGTGGACAAGCCCATGCTAGAAAAAATAACCCATAATCTTTTGTCCAATGCCATCAAGTTTACCCCAAGTGGCGGTACAATCACGGTAAGTATTGCTGCCCAAGGAGCAACTTTTTGGACACTCGAAGTGGCAGACACCGGCATCGGCATTCCCGAAAACCAGCTTTCTGCCATATTCAGTCGGTTCTACCAAGTGGACAACAGCAGCACTAGGCGTGGTGAAGGAACCGGCATCGGGTTAGCATTGGTAAAAGAATTGGTGGATCAGGTCAATGGCAGCATCAAAGTGAGCAGCAAGCCTGGCCAAGGCACCCTTTTTTCCCTCCAGTTTCCTACCTATCCCAATATTGCCGAAACAAATCATCAAGCAATGGGGGAGGAGAAGGAAACAGCAGACATCCATAAGCCTTCCTTAATTACCGATACGCCCGGACAAAGTATTTGGACAACTCCAGAAATTGTTACGCAAGCTTCGGCTAATCGCAACAATAACCCTAACGAGACAGCCGACGAGGTGGAGCTAAGTGTATTAGTGGTGGAAGACAATGATGAACTGCGGGTATTTATCAGTATGATTTTGCAGCAAATTGGGTATGCTGTGTACGAAGCCGCCAATGGGCAAGAAGGGATTGACAAGGCCATCGAATTAATACCCACCATTATTATTAGCGACCTTATGATGCCGCTGAAAGATGGCTACGAACTGGTGCATGAACTCAAAAACAACATCAACACCAGCCATATTCCAATTGTGTTGCTAACCGCCAAGCAAAGCCTTGAGGCGAAACTAAAAGGCTATCAAACGGGCGCCGATGCCTATTTGAGCAAGCCCTTTCATTCGCAAGAGCTACAAATAAGGATGCAACAATTGCTCGATGCCCGCAGGAGGATGCAGCAACGCTTTCAACAAGAAGGGGAAAGACCCCATACCGAAACGACAGAAGAGGAGGAGGCAGTTATTGAGGCCAATCTGGAAGAAGACACTACGCTTTCCACAGATATGCAGCCAATTGCGTTATCTACCCTAGATGCCCAATTTCTGCAATCGGTAGATCAATTGATTCTGAACAACCTTCAAAAAGAAGATTTGGTGTTTGAAAGCATCGCCACGCAGATGTTCATGAGCCGCAGCCAGTTTTACCGAAAAATGACCGCATTAACAGGCATGCCCCCAGCAAAATATATCCGTAACTATCGGCTACACCATGCTTACCAATTATTGACCACCCAACCCAATATGCTAGTAAGCGACGTGATGAACGAAGTAGGCTACATTAAAATGCAGCATTTTAGCCAACAGTTCAAAACCATGTTCGGCATTACCCCACAAGAAGCGAAAACAAGAAATAATTGATAATTCGTAATTGTTAATTGATAATTCGTAATTGAAACGCCCGCCAATTCTCGACCTTACATCCCAGTTCCCTAGCCTTCGGAGAGGGGTTTGGGTGAGGTTAAAGTCTAAATCTTTAAACAAGACCTAGGCTATTGTATAACCTCAGGTTTGGAACCATCAAAAACGTTGAAGTTCCGCTAACCTAGCTAATTGCATTTTTCATGAAATGTGGAAGCAGCAAACCTAGCTGATGCGAAAAAATGCTTTTTGTGGAAGTAGCAAACTTTGCTGATGCCAAAAATTAAACAAGATTCTTCCGCAAACTTTGCGGACGCCAAAAAATTTTTCTTGTTTAATCCGCAAAGTTTGCTGATGCAAAAAGTTAAACAAAATTGGGCTAGCAAGCTTTGCTGGGAGCATTTTTTGGTTAAAAAGCAGCCCGCAAACTTTGCGGACGCCAAAAAATCTTTCTTGTTTAATCCGCAAAGTTTGCTGATGCAAAAAGTTAAACAAAATTGGGCTAGCAAGCTTTGTTAGGAGCATTTTTTGGTTAAAAAGCAGCCCGCAAACTTTGCGGACGCCAAAAAATCTTTTTTGTGGAATCCGCAAAGTTTGCTGATGAAAAAAGTTAAACAGAATTGCTTCAGCAAACTTTGCTGAAGCCAAAAATTGAAAATTGATTGGTTAGGAAAAGTTTGGGTTAGCCATTTTGCTTGTATGATAAAGATGGTAAACCAAAAAACGTAAGAAGGGGTAAATCATTCGTGCATTTGTGGCAGCCCCTTTTCGTGCATCAGTGGCGAATCACCCAGCCAAAAAACCTTGATAATCAACATTTTGACACGTTTGGGGTGTGATTTTGGCATGTTTGGGGTGTGTGGTTTCGGTGGTTTACAAGCAGTTTTGCACCTCTTCACGACAGTTCTTTTACATAAATATCTACAGCCCCTTTTTTTAGCGCTGCCTTTGTACTAATTGTATAAATCGTACAAAGTCTGAGCACCAGCATCCTGCACCATCCTACGGCACTCAGCCCCACAACACTCCTTTAGGGGATGGGGGGCAGGGGACGGGGACAAAGGATTGGGGGGTAAGGATTGAATCAATTGATTAGCATATCAACCTAAAAAATTTAAATAATTAAACCCATCATGCTTATGTATCATTATTTACACGAAATCAACAGAAAGGTAGATGACCTGCTTACCCTGTTAGTGAATTTATGCAAACCCGCAAACCCCAAATGGCGATGGAGCCAACAAGGTTACAGCGAAGCCTCCACCCAAAAAAGTAGTTACCAGAAAAATTTTAACCATTAAATATAACCAACAACTATTATGATGAAAAAGTACCGATTATTACTCCTATTGGCCTGCCTATTGTCCATGGAAGTATATGTAAAAGCACAAACGATAATTAGCACTTTTGCCACGTCTGCCCAGGGAATTAATAACCCACAAGGCTTAGTTTTCGACAAAGGGGGCAATTTAGTGGTGGCCAATACTGGCAACAATACTATTATCAAAATTGCCCCCGATGGCACAGTTTCTCCTTTTTGTAGCGACCCTTTGTTGAACTCCCCACGCGGTATTGTTTTCGATAAAGCGGATAATTTGTTTGTCGCCAACTATGGTAGCAATAAAATACTCAAAATCAACAGCATTGGTGAAGCCACCGTATTTGCCGATTCGCT
The DNA here is from genome assembly GCA_027486835.1 of Chitinophagaceae bacterium. Lineage (GTDB taxonomy): Bacteria > Bacteroidota > Bacteroidia > Chitinophagales > Chitinophagaceae > Parasediminibacterium. The sequence continues at coordinate 4,853 of JAIXOJ010000146.1, read as the reverse complement.
ACTGAATCAACCCATTGGATTGGCTTTTGATACTTGGGGCAACTTGTATGCAGCCAACTATTCAGGAGGCTTGATTAGTAAAATAACCCCAACGGGTGCGGTGAGTACCATTGCGTACGGCACATTTGGTGCTAACACCACTTTAAAGGCCATAGCCATCGACAATAACAATGATTTATATGTTGCCAGTACGACAGCTTTAAACAACCTCGGCAATGAGAATATTTATAAAATTGCTTTGCGCAGCAATAGTAAATTGGGTTACGTCCCTCACCTTAGTGGTCTTGTTACTAGCTTCCCAGACTCTTACGGTCTTTCTGTTGACAGTGCTCAAAACATCATACAATCTGGAAAAAGCATAGCTGGAAGTACTTATAGTAATTTTTCTTTAAAAGCACTTTACAGTTCATTAAATTTTAGTTCTAATTCCATCAGTTATGGCGCAACTGCGTTTGATGCACAGGGGTATTTATATGCATATTACATCGAAGCAAATAGCATCGTAAAAATATCGGCCGTTGATTTAGTTATTAAAGCAGATAAAAGTGCGGCCTGTATTGGGCAGCCAATAACCTTTACTGCACAAACCAATAATGCAGGCAATGCTCCAACCTTTCAATGGAAGAAAAATGGGGTGATTGTGGGTAGTAATAGCAAGGTGTATGTAGATCCAGGATTATCCTCTTCAAGTGATGTTATTAGTTGCACCCTCAGTAGTAGCCTGACCGATGTATCGCCCAATAGTATTACTAATAGCCTATCACTTACTGTATATGACACCACTGCCAAGGTGGATAGTGCTACAGCCATAGGCAGTTACACTTGGAATGCGACTACTTACCATCAAAGCGGGATCTATTATTATACTTACAACAACGCCAATGGCTGCCCTATCAAAAAAAAGCTAGTGCTAAAATTGTACCCTTCGTGTAGTAGTACTGATACGGTAAAGGTTACCACATCGGCAGCCAATTACAAATGGCACGGCACTACCTACACCAAGAGCGGCACTTATAGTTTCGACAGCTTAAATGTGGCAGGTTGCGATAGCCTGATGAGACTAGAATTACAACTAATACCAGCATGCCCTAACAGTGTTTGGGTTGGTGAAACAAATAGCCCATATCAAATTGATTATTCAATAAATGCAAATTTTTGGGGAACAGGAATTGGACCTAATGGTAATTACTTTTTGACCAAAGGCGGACAAAATAGTACAGTTTTTTACGTGAACGATACTATATTTAACATATCATCACCTACCCAAACTGGCAATGGAACACCAAGCTGTAAAGCCCCTGCTGCATTTAATAACTATGCTTCACAAATGGCCATTTTACCCTCTACGGCCAGTCAAATATGTTATACTGCTAACCAAGCCTATTATGTAAGAGAGAGTTTGTTAACATCTAAATGCCAAGTTCTTGGAAGCCAGTTAGTTATTGGCAAAGCGCAAGCATTTTCTATCGCTACGCCCGGCACATATACTATTCCTTTTGAAGGGGTAAGTAGCATAAAAAATATTACTATAATCGGCAAGCCAGTAGTAACCATCAGTGCAAATGTTACAGATAACAAGCTCATCAAAGGACAATCGGTGGTATTCACAAGTGCCATCACTAATCAAGGTGATTATCTATTGACTACTTGGTTAAAAAATGGAGATGTAGTCAGTTATGATGATACTTATACCGATGCTACATTAAACGACGGGGATGTAATAACCTGCGTGGTAACCAGCTATTTGCAGTTAGGTAGTAAAACAAACGTAAGTAGCAATCAACTCAAGATGAGTGTTTGTACGCCCAATAGTTCCACCACCAACCAAACCATTTGCAGTAACCAACTACCTTACACTTGGAATGGTCAAACTATTACTGTAGCTGGTACTTTTCAGGCGATCTTAACCAATGCAGGAGGTTGTGATAGCACTGCTACTTTAGTGTTAACTGTAAATTCATCCGTAACTCCTTCTGTTACCATCACTTCAAGTCCAGCAATGCCTATCGCTAAAGGAACGAATGTGGTATTTACAGCTGTACCAACAAATGGCGGTACTGGCACTACTTACGAATGGTATAAGAATGCGCTTAAATTGAATGATACGGATTCCATTTTGCAAAATGCTTCAGTAGAAGATGAGGACACCATCAAATGTGTAATTACTAGCAATGCTGCTTGTGTAACCAGCACTACGGCAGAGAGTAATAAAATAGTGGTTGTGGAAATTCCTGTGTGTGCAACGCCTACCAAATTCAGCGTTACGGGCGGTGGGGTGTATTGTACTTCTGGCAGTGGCTTGCCAATTGGGTTATCTTCTTCTGAGGTAGGGGTTAATTATCAATTACTCATTCCAAGTCCTAAAAATCCCAATCAATGGGCTACACTAGGTTTACCAATAGCTGGTACAGGTAGTGCTATCAACTTTGGCAATCGTACCGCTGCTACTTATAGAGTTTTGGCAAAAACTGCGGTGGGAAGCTGTCAAGACACCATGACAGGTAAAGCAACAATAACTTCCACCAATATGGCCATTTGGGCAGGCAATGCCAGCAACGACTTAGGCAATGCCGCTAACATTGATGGCTGTGCGTTAAGCACCAGTGTTGATTTCCAAATAGCCTCTGGTTTGTCGGTTTATCCAGTTCTTACTGGAACTGTTTCCGTAAAAAGCGTAAATATTCAAGCTGGGGCAACTCTTTCGGTTTCTGGTACATTGAATGTATCGGGTAGTTTTACCAACAACGGCACGCCGAGCCTCGGCTCTGGAACTGTTGTGTTAAACGGAACTACGGGCACCGTAAGTGGAAGCAGCGTGTTTAACAACCTAAAAATTGCGGGCAACTACAGCATTGGCAACACAACAGCCGATAAAATAGATGTAACTGGAATCTTGAATGTAGAATCTGGCACTTTCACCACATTGGGCAAATTGACCCTCAAGTCAACAGCTTCGAAAACGGCCTTGATACAAGAAAATGGCGGTTCAATTAATGGCAATATCAATATGGAGCGTTATGTAGGCGGCAGCACCGGCTATCACCACCTTAGCAGTCCTGTAAGCAACAATACGGTGGCTACTTGGGGTAAGTATTTCAACATCGTGGGTAAAGACGGTTTGCGTTCTGGCACTAAAGGCTTTACACCTGCCACTTTGCAGGAATACCGTGAATCGGCCAATACCAAGGCACTCTTAGATTCTGGCTATTACAACTATACGAATGGCGATGCGGTTACGGCTAACGGCAAAGGATTATCCGCCTGGTTTGTCAAAGCACCAATTACGCTGGTAAGTACTGGGGGAGCAACAAGCGGAACTGTAACGGTACCAGTAACTTTTGCTGGCACCAACGCCACCACCCGTGGTTGGAATTTGATAGGTAATCCTTACCCATCACCTATTAACTGGAGTGCATTGCGCAGCCTAAACCCTGGGGTTTGGGGCGACCAAGCTTGTTATATCTGGAAACCCACCAAGGGCGTAAACGGTCAATGGCAAACCTATAATGGTACAGTAGGTACCAACGGGGTAGGCAATGTGATTGCTTCCAGCCAAGCGTTCTTTGTATTGGTGAATCAATCTACCAACCTTACGTTCAATAACAGCATCCGCACCACGGACTTGAGTCCTACTTTCTTTAGTACACAACAGCACAAACAGTTGCGTTTACAACTCGTTAACCCAGCCAACTTATCCGAAACAGACGAGGTGGTAGCTTACACCAAAGCGGGGATTGCTCAACCAGTAGCATCCGTAAAACCACCGATGCCAGCAGAAGCTACCAACGCAAGTTTGTCATTCGTACATGAAGGCAAACCAGCAGCTATCGAAGCCCTTGCAGACTTCAAAGCTGGTGATGAGTTGGCGTTAAACATCAGTACGCCAGTTGCAGGTATGTATCTATTAAAAGTGGGCGAGTTCAATCATAACATCCCTGCTTACTTGAAAGATGCCAAAACAGGCAACTTAACGGAGTTGAAAGCAGGTGCTGAAATAGCGATTGCTACTGAAGCAACCACAACCAACACGCGCTATAGTGTAGTATTTGGTCGCCCAGCCGCAGCAGTGGCAGCCGCAAACAATGCCTACAAAGTGTTTGCCGCTAAAAAAGCCATCCAAGTAACCAGTGCAGTTGCGGTAAGCAATGCCAAAGTGGTAGTGTACAATACCTTGGGCCAGCAAATAGCTATTGCCACCATGAACGGAACTCGCCTAACCATCCCTGTAAGTGCATCCACCAATGCAGCTTATGTGGTGAAGATTGCTGGTGAAACTGTAGGGAAAGTGATCGTGCATTAATAGCCCAACTAGCAGCTCTTTCAAACCTATAAGGTTTTTGAAACCTTATAGGTTTAACCCTGCAACCCCAAGCAGGACATTCAAATTAGCCGTCCGCTTTCGGGGGAAAGTGGGCAAAAAATAAAAAAGACGATGAAAAAGAAATTAGTTCAAATGATTACAATGACAATGGTATTGTTCTTAGCCGCAACAGTTGCCCACGCAACTCCTCCTGGCAGCGGTGGCGGTGGCGAAGCCGCACCTATTGATGGCGGTATTTCTTTGTTGCTAGCAGCAGGAGCTTCTTACGGCGTAAACAAGCTGTACAAGAACAAAAAGAAATAGAAGACTCTTTGTGGTTTAAGGGTGGATTAATGGAAGGTCATCAGTTTCGTCTGGTGGCCTTTTTTGTTTTAGGGTAATGTTTGTTGGTCGGTACTGCAAGTCCGACTTTTAGGGATAATGGACAAAAATGATGCTGTTTTCGCTTGAAACCCTTATTGGGATTAGCTTTCAAGGAAAGAAAGGTTATGAATAAAAAAAGTGCTTTTATTGCTTTAGCCCTATAACGAAG
>JAIXOJ010000049.1 GCA_027486835.1 Chitinophagaceae bacterium | reverse complement strand
TATTTAGTTATTATTCAATCCTAGCATTGGAGTATTGCAACCATTGGTGCATTCGACTCCATGTATTTGGGTGTATCTTGAGTTTTATTTTTTATCTAGTAAGCGCTAGTAAAAAATGAAATATGGCTCTTTATGTGCCAAACCGCATCTGCCAGAGGTGGAACTATGCTTCTATGGATGATAGTTTCAATCTACCTATCATACTAGCCACCAAACTGGCGATTTGGCGAATCCTAGCAGTCTGGAAATAGTTAAGCATTCCTTATCAGCAATGTATTGGACAATTTTCCTAAGGATACTGTTGTACCATTGGGGGTAGGACTTGTATGCTTTTTATGTTGATTTTTGAAAATTACTTTTCCATGTTTTATTCGCTTTCTTCATGAGTTGTTAGGAAAATACATTTGATTGACTTTTACTCCTAATGAAAGCGGAGCTGGTAGTGCTATGTTTCCAAATATCGAAGTTTTGATACCAAAATCAGTTTTATCGGTTGGTTTACTCTATGCTAAGTTTTATTTTAGGATAAGCGCTCTTTTGTTGCTAAGTGTATTCTATTATTATATTTTAATTCAACAATTTATTTAGAAATGAAAAAACTGTTCTTTTTTTTATGCTTACTGCTTTTGGTGTCGCAAGTAGTATTGAATGCCCAAACGACTCCCTATGTGTCGCCAGCAGATATTGCGAATCGGAATTACTATATTAATTTACCCATTTTTAATAGAAGTGGTGCAGTAAAAAGTTCAGATGGTGTTGAACCGGAAAAACCAGATTATTTGCTGCTTCATAAGGTTCCAACTACCAGAAATTTCGAGACTGATGGCAAAACCATTATTGGTTCAAATTTTGAAAGTGGCCATGTGATGGGTAAAATAACAGGTATTAGAGGAAATGGTGAGTTAAGTAACCGAGCATGGACAATGGAGGTAAATACATCTAGTAATTACAACAGTACAACAGGTAGTGTCATTGGCTATAATGAATCGGGCAATGCAGTAGGTAAAATTATTTCAGGTAGGCTGGTGACTATTACAATTAGGGATGATGATTTCATTGCTTTAGAAATTCCAACAAATTTTGCATTGAGAGATTTTTCTTTTACTGGTTATGCTAATAATCAGATTTTTAGAATACTTACTTTCGATGAAATCAGAGAAATGGAAGGGCAAATAAATTCTTTCCCAAGACTTTTCGACAATCCCAATGCTCCTGAAACCCCTAAAGACCGTATAGATGCTGTTACAGTACATGGTTCCAGTATCGTAAGCAATAAAGAACGTGACTACTACATTAATTTGGATATCCATAATGAATTTGAAAAACAAAATCCTACAACTTTTAATGATGTCCAAGACGGATTTAACGATTATATCCTTCTGCATGGAAAGAACATAAGTAAAGATAATACGGCGGGAGATTTTTACCTTCAAGGTCGTATTACTGGCATAGCCGCAACTGGGGGGGATTACAATCGCATTTCTTGGAATCGAAAATGGTCAGTAGAAATAAATACTGGCAGCTATAGAGCCAGTACGAGGGGCAGCATAATCAGCTATAATGAATCTACTGCTAACAATGGTGCTTTAGTTTCTGGAAGACTGGTAACAGTCATTTATCAAGGCAAGCCATATTTAGCACTAGAAATTCCCAGTCGTTTCGGGTTACAGGGACTATCCTTTACGGGGTATGCAAAAAATTATCGTTTGACGGTTGTTAATAGTGAGCAAATTGAAAAATCAAGCGGTTCAATCCTCCCCTTTCCCAAAACCAGAGAAAGTGAAGAAGAGCCAGAAGAATACTTAGATCCTGTAACTGTGCATGGGCCTGTAAACACCCGATACTTAGTAGTAAATGAGGGTGCAACGATTCATACTTCCCAAAATAAAGATGGAAAAATTAGTAGTATTAAGGTACTTCCAGCAGAAAATTTAGGAAGGGAAGTCAGTGGTGTGGGATTAAAAGCTGTAGTTCATGATTCTACGGATTTTGGGCAAAGAGGCGAAGAATTACAAAGTCTGCAAATTGAGTCAAAGGAATTAATACTCAATCTAAATGGAGCTCCTGTGGGTATCAATATTCGACCATCCGCCAATTTACATACAAGTGGTACAGTGCGTTTTGATAATATTAATGGCGGGGGAGACGCGCCTGGCGATTTGTACTATCGTTCTGCTTCTGGCAACTTAGATCGCTTATCATTGGTTGCTGATACTAACATGATATTATCTGTTGGGGCAGGTGTACCCATTTGGAAAAAGCCCGACTATAGCTCAATTGATGCTAGTAAATGGGTGTTGTCAGGTAGCCGTATTTACAATAAAAATTCTGGCTATGTTGGGGTGGGTACCAGCAACCCTTTAACCAAAATGCATATTAATAACGGTAACAAATATGGCGGTCTATTAATACAAAACAAGAACGGTAACAACTGGATTGCGGATACCGTAAATGGCTACAACTACTTGCGCGGTACCACCCTTTTGGCTGATAGCGGAGTGGGTAATGTGGGTATCGGAACTTCAAATCCGCTCGCAAAATTGCATATAGACAATGGTAACCAAAAGGGGGGCTTATACATTAACAATAGCAATGGCAACAACTGGATTGGTAATTCTAGTGATGGAAAAAATTACCTCAGGGGTACCACCATCTTGGCCGACAGCTTGGGTGGAAATGTTGGGGTAGGCATCACCATTCCTTTGACCAAAATGCATATTAATAACGGTAACAATAATGGTGGATTACTCATCCAAAATAGCAATGGCAACAACTGGATTGGTAGTACTTCCAATGGTTACAACTATTTAAGAGGTACTACTGTGCTAGCCGATAACGGCGGCAGTGTGGGTATAGGAACAGTTCAGCTTAATGATACTGCCTATAAACTATTTGTAGAAAACGGCATACGCACCAGAAAGGTGAAAGTGGATGTGGACGCATGGCCAGATTATGTTTTTGAACAACCGATTCAACTGTCGCTTTTAGATACCATTGCCCGATTTATCGCACAAAATAAACACCTACCCAATATGCCCTCGGCAAAAGAAGTGGCCAAAGAAGGTATAGAGCTAGGAACTAATCAGGCAGCATTATTGAAGAAGATTGAGGAGCTTACCCTTCTGATGATTGAACAACAAAAAATGATTCTAAGTCAACAGCAGCAAATTGATGGTTTAAAGCATGGCCTGAATCAATTGCAACATAAGGAGTAGGATTATCAAATGGATGCGAATGATGTTGAAATATAATTTATTTCGGAATCAATTTATGGTATAAGTCGAGGCTTTTCTACAATCAAAAATTGTTTGTAACCTGTTTTTAGTAATTAAATTATGCTAATTGGTTTTATAAGGAATGTTCATTATAGCTATTGGAAAGAATAATTGCGATATGGGTATGAAAGAATGCGGTAAAATAATATGGTGAACTTTAATTTATTCAAATAATGCAAAAAAGAAAGTTCCACTATACAGTCTTGCATTTTCTCCCTTACATGCATGTATCAACTGTTTTACTGAAACGAATACTGCCGATACAGATTTGGATGCTTTCAATCTTTTTTATGATTAATGGTTCTGCATACACCCAGTCAAATGAAGTTAATAATTCGAAGTTTCAAGTAAGCAAAAGAGGTACTCCTCTTGATACCTCTATTTTGCCTATCAGAAGTACTTTAGAAAGAAATAGCCAAGGATTTAAGCTAAATAAAGTAAAAATGGATAATAATATTTTGAGCAAATGGATTCCTTCGTTTAAGCGAAATAAACCGTTTAAAACAAATGAATATTTATCGGAAATGGCCGTAAAAAATAGATCGAGTTCTTTAAAAATTGCTGGTAATTTGTCTTATTCCACTGACTATTATTCCGCTATTGATACTCCATATTCGGGGAAAGGAGTCTATCAGTACACGGCTCAAACGAGACTAGGAGTTGTGTATAAAAACCTGTATCCCTTTGGTGTTTCTATTACAAATCGTTCTAGTAATTCTGGAAATTTCCCTAATTTATTAGCCATCAATATTCAATTTGAGCAACAAAAGTTTATTCAAATCTTAAAAGAGCGGCTAAAACAGCAAGTCAATGAAAATTTAGACACTATTGCTAATTATAATTCCCTACAAAAATTATTGGGGGAAGAAAAAATGGAATTGGAAAGATTAACTAATTGGCTTAACAGCCCTGCAATTCAACAAAAAATTGTTGAAATGAAAGAGGCTGCACTTATAGAGGCAAGAAATAAGAAAAATCATAAAACGCAGATTATCAAAGCCAATACTTATGATAGTAGTGAGTTAATAGCAAAAAGTGGTTTATCAACACTTTCAACAAATTCTCCGGGCTTATTCAAGCACGATAATAAAAGTAACTTACCTACTTCTTTAGTAATAGATGAATCGTTAACTGATACTTTGATAACTAAAGCGGAACGAAAAGCCAAAAGGAGGACGGATAGTCTTTCAAATCGCATGACTAATTCGAGGGAAGCAGATGCGTTATTAGGCATTGGGGAAAGCTCTGAGGTGCGCATTAATCCTACTAAAGTGGATATACTAAAAGGTAGGAATAGGGTGAAGAAGCTATCAAATGACTCAGTAATGATTTCGAAAAAGAAGGTTTCAACCTTTAACGAAGAATATCAAAGCAAGTTGATGAAAATAGATACGTTGCAAAAATCCATTACAAAAATGGAAAAATTGTATGCACAACATAAGCAACTGCAAAATAGGTATTCGACTGAAGAAAAATTAGCTATTGACCAAATGAAAAGTACAGCCCAACTTAGGAAGAAGATGAAAAAGCTAGGCATAGCCGACTCTGTGATGCCAAGAGGTTACCATCACTTGTTTGCTTTATCAGCTTTGGGTATTGGCAGGAATATGGTTTCTTTTTCGGCACTCACCGCTAGAAATACGAGCGTAACTGGTATTCAAATAGAATACAATCCTAATTATTATTTAGCTTTTGCGTCAGGAGTGGTGGATTATCAATTCACGGATTTTTGGGTTGGAAAGAAAAGTTTTAAGAAACAGCAACTCAATATTATGAGGGCTGGTTATGGGTTGAAAGCGGAAAATCATTTTTATGTAAGTTGTTTCTGGGGGCAAAGGCAAATCTATCGTCCTTCTATTACTTCAAATACAGATTTCCCTAACTCAAAATTATTTGGGTATGCTTTTGAAGCGCAATGGCAAATAGGAAAGCAAAGTCTTTTTACAGCTGAATTTGCTAAATCTTCTTTTCAAAACATGGTATCCGCTCCCGCAAAATCTGGTATGATAGCAAACAGTTTCAACTTTGGGTTCAGATCCAATGAGGCATACCATGTACAGTTTTCTACTTTGGCAACTTCAATACAAACAAAAGTTGTGGCTTCTTTTAAACATGTAGGAAGTGATTTTCAGTCATTTAGTGTGTTTAGTTCCGGCGTTAAACAAAGCATATGGAGTATTAATGCCGAACAACCCCTCTTCCATAAGCAATTGATGATGAATGCAACGCTCCAAACTAACGATGTCACTAACCCCAATACAATAAATCCGCTGAAGAATTTTTCCTTGTTGGCTTCTATGCAAACTACGTTGCGTATTAAAAATTGGCCAATCATGAGTGTAGGTTATTTCCCAAGTTCACAAACCAGTTATTTAGGAGGGAAACCTTTTTCTTCCAATCAATTTTACACACTATTCGCTAATGTTACCCATCACTACAAAGTAAAAAGGCAATTAATGAACACCACTTTCCTTTTTAATCGTTTCTATAATAAATCGGATGATTCTGGTTTTATATTTTCAGATTCGAGAAGCATACAAATAAATCAGGTTGTTTTTTTGAGAAAAATAACTTGCCAAGGTTTGTTTTCTGCCACAAAATCTAACATCAACTATTATTATACAGTTGAAAACACCTTACAATATCAATGGAAAAATTGGTTGGCTTTAGGAGGCGGAATTAAGTATAACCGGCAACCAAAAAAGCAGCAAAATTTATGGGGATATTCTGCCACAACCACTGTTACCATCCCCAAAATAGGGCAGTTTCAATTTTTTACTGAGAAGGGATTTTTACCGAATAGCCAAGAACAATTGACTCCTTTTAACACAGGTAAGTTTTCATTTTTAAAATCATTTTAAAATTTATAGAATGAAGTTGTACTATTATTTATTGTCCACTATTATTTTATTTGTAGGTCAATGTTTGTCTTCAAAAGCACAGGTAACAATCTCATTACAGGTGCCCCCATCTGGTGCCATCCAAAAGGCACAATTGTGGAATTTTATGTTGGTGTCCAGTAATCCTGCACCCCTCACTGTGGCAGTTAAGTTATCCTTGATATCTACTACAGATAATTTACCCGTTTTGACGGGCTATTCTAAAAATCTATTGCTTACACCAGGGGCAAAGCAGGTGGGATTCCAATCGCTTTCGCCCATCTATTATAGTCTTGTTTCACCCTTATTTAACGGGAATACGGACCCCAATGGGTACCTGCCTGTTGGTAATTTTATGGCCTGTTACACGGTTTTTAAAGTCGATGGCGATTTGTCAAACGAACTGGTAACAGAATGTTCGGGTGTGGGTGTTACGCCTTTAAGTCCGCCTTTTTTAAGCTATCCGCCAGATAATGATACACTAAATAGTTTATATCCTCAATTTACATGGATACCTCCTGCTCCAATAAATATGTTTACGAATTTGTCCTATGATTTATTGTTAGCTGAAGTACAGCTTGGACAAACGCCAACTGATGCACTTGAGCAAAACTTACCCGTTTACAGTACAACTAATGTAAGAGTTACTACCTTACCATATCCAAGCTCAAGGACGGGTCTAATTCCGAATAAAAAATACGTGTGGAAAATAGTTGCTAGAAATAATGGTCAGATTGCTGGACAAAGTGAAGTTTGGTCTTTCCATACAAAGGGAATATTACCGCCAATAGCGGTGCAAGCTAGCAACCCAGGCTTCATTAAACTAGCCAAAAACGATGAAGTGGCTCAAAGTATTTGCAATGGGGTACTAAAAATTGAATATTTAAACGAAGCAAATGACGAGCAAGCGTATTTTTCTATTTCAAGCCTAAGTAAGAGTTTTATGGATACGGTAGCAACTGGCAATTTAGAACTTAAGAATGGGCAAAATTTTATTGATATCGACTTGACGAAGTATAACAAATTGAACTATTCGGATACATATCTTTTTCAATTGTTCAATACAAGAAACGAGCAATGGAAAATTAAATTCTTAAACCGACCAAAATTGAATGAGTAAGGCAAACCTTGAGTTGTGTGAGACTACATGCATTTTTTTCTACTCAACTAGTGTAGTAAAATAGATTGTCAAAAAAGCTATTGCTCCTTTTTTACTTTACGATGTACGCTTAAATTTATATATTATTATTTATATCTCCTACTATGATTCAAATACTATCTGACAAATACGTTAAGCCCATTGCGTTTGGATTTTTATTGATTTTCTACAGCGAGTTTGTTTTTTCGGCAACTCACTTTTACACGGCTCCAGCGGTTTATGCTACATATAAAAAGGAGAATAAGCGGAGTGGCCCTATTTGGGAACATATCAAAACGAAAACTGCACCCACCGGAAATGGCTTTAATATAATCAATGTTAAAACCCATAGGGTTGATTCATTTAGTCGTTCGACCAAGAATAACAGTCCAGCTATTGGCGGCCCATCTCAACCTGAAATGCAGGCATTCCAACCAGTAAATGGGTCTAATTTGGTGGATTTGTTTTCGGGCGATTTCTCCTACAATATACCGTTGTTAGATGTAGGTGGATACCCCGTAAATATTGGTTATAAAAGTGGTATTACTATGGATCAGGAGGCTAGTTGGGTGGGGTTGGGCTGGAATATTAACCCTGGTACCATCACCCGCAACCTAAGAGGCATACCAGATGACTTTAATGGTAGTGACAGTATTAAGAAAACCATGTCTATTAAAACCAACAAAACCATTGGATTGACTGCTGGTGCAGACATTGAATTGACTGGGTTTCCGTTAACCCTTGGTGCAAGTATGGGTTTTTTCCACAACAATTATAAAGGATGGGGAACGGAGGTAGGGCTGAATGCCAGTATTAATAGCGGACAAAAAAGCTCTGGCCCCATGTCTGGTGGTTTATCTATTACCAATAATTCGCAGGAGGGCGTAACTGTTTCGCCTACGTTATCTTGTAAAATAAACGGTGAGGAAGCCAAGACTAATTCTGGCGTTGCTGGTTCTGTTAGCCTATCCTTACCCTATAATTCTCGTACGGGTTTAAAAGGCCTCCAATTATCCACGGGTATTACGAAGTATGGTCAAGATGCAAAAAATCAACTCCATTCAAGTAGTTCTTCCTATTCTTCTTTTATTTCATTTGCAAGACCATCTTTTACCCCTACCATCTCCATTCCATATAGTAGTAGCCAATTCTCCTTTACAGCAAAAGTGGGTTTCGAAATGTATGCGTTTCGTCCTGGTTTTTTCTTGAGTGGATATGTTACCGCACAAGGCATTGAAGATGAAGACAAAACCAGTGTCTTACCCGCTTACGGTTACATGAACTATGAGAAGGGGGGTAAATCAGGATTTGGTCTATTAGATTTTAACCGTGAAAAAGAAATTCCATATCGAGAAAAACCAGCCATTCCCCATATTGGAATGCCCATTTATACCTACGATGCATTTTCCATTACAGGCGAAGGAACGGGCGGCATGTTTAGACCGTACAGGAGCGATATTGGTTATATTAACGACCATTATATGAAAACGAAAGATCACTCCAATAGATTGAGTGTGGATCTTGGCTTTGGCAATGTTTTTCATGGAGGGTTGGATTTGAACATGAACAGGGCCTATACCCAATCTGGTCCTTGGGTTAACGAAAATGCCATGGGGAATACGCTAGGTTTTAATGCCTCTGATAAAAATTTTGAAGCCGCTTATTTTAGAAATCCCAATGAAAAAGCGGTGAATTCTAAGGCTTATTTTCAAGCACTTGGTAATGACGACGTGGTTACTGTAGCATTAAACCAGAATGGCCGTGGAGGCTCCTCCATTTCTGCAACAAATAAGCTATTAGCCTTTCGTAATAAAACTGCTGTAAACACGATTAACTTAACCCAGCAATCTGCACTTAGGCCAACTAGAGATAAACGCACCCAACTCATTTCCTACCTCAACGCAGGTGAAGCAAAATCTGTGGGATTATCTAAGTACATAGAAAACTATACCCCTAATCAATTCGCTCTTTCCAATACTTGTAGTGCTATTAATCAAGATGCTGCCTTGCTGGATTCGGGTACAGGGTTGAATCTGAACACTTATTTTTTCTTTTTTAACCATAGGCGAAATCGATTCAACGCTTCAACAGTGGTAAGTAATGTAGCATTGAATAATCCAGGATGGTTAAGCGCCTATAGATGGACAGGAAAATTGAAAGCTCCAGAAACAGGTACTTATTTGATTTGGCCTGTAAGTTGGGGTAAAACTAGGGTATGGCTCAATAATCAATTGGTGGTAAATGGATACAACAGGTTTCCCTATATTAATAGACCTGTACAACTGAATTTAGTGGCTGGGGAGTTGTACGATATTCGGGTAGAGTATGATAACTTTTACGGTTTATGGTCTTGGTGGAGAGGATACGGCTTCACCTATCTTGGCTGGAAAAAACCGTCTGATCCAGCCAATTCATATAGACTGATTCCTAAAGAAGTATTATACCCTACTACCGATTGGCAATCCAAGCAATTAAACCCTGGACTTACTGTAGAACAACGGGTAGGCGGCTTTCGAAAGCCCAACCATATTTCGGAGATAAATGTCTTAAACAAAGACGGAAGAAAATATGTGTATGGAATACCCGTGTATAACCTAAAACAGAAGGAGGCTACTTTTTCTGTAGATCATGATAAAGGCACAAGTGTTGATGGTTTGGTACAGTACAGTGCAACGGACAATTCCACAAGTAATAACCAGGGCAAAGATGCCTATTACAGTTCTGAGGAATTGCCCGCTTATACCCACAGTTATCTGTTAACAGGTATTTTGTCAACCGATTATGTTGATTTAACGGGTAATGGCATATCGGAAGATGACCCGGGCGATGGCATTAAGTTCAACTATTCTAAGATTTGTGGATTGGGCAATCCGTATAAATGGCGTGCACCGTACTACAAAGGAGCAACCTATAACGAAGGTTTGAAAACCTATAGTTTAGATGATCGAGGCAATTATGTATATGGCGAGAAAGAACTTTGGTATTTGCATTCTATAGAATCTAAAACCATGTTTGCCACATTTGTTTTGGACACAGCTAATAGGCTCGATGGATTAGCCATAGACGAGGATGGGAATAAAATGGGTTCTCCAGCTAAGCGTTTAAAGGAAATTAACCTATACACAAAAGCCGATTTTCTTAAAAAGGGTATTGCTGCACGACCGATTAAAACAGTCCATTTTGAGTATAGCTATGAGCTTTGCCCAGGCATAAATAGACCCATAAACGAGGCAGGAAAATTAACCTTGAAAAAGATTTGGTTTAGCTACAATGGCAACAAAAAAGGAAAAGTAAATCCTTATGTATTCAATTACCACCCCAATAATCCAAATTATAATATAAAGTCTTATGACAAATGGGGTAATTTTAAAAATCCACTTCAAAATCCTAATTCATCTACAACCAATTTCATTAGTAATGCAGAATATCCCTATGCATTAAAAGACAGTACACTCGCGGCCTTTAATGCAGCAGCTTGGACACTCAACGACATTCGCCTTCCTTCGGGTGGACGAATTAAAGTGGATTATGAAAGTGATGACTATGCTTTTGTTCAAAACCGTAGGGCAATGGAAATGTTTCAAGTGCTTAAACTGGGTAGCACCAGTGATTACAGTAAAGCACGTCAGGCTTTGTATGGTTCTAGTGGCGATTATAACTATGTATTTATAAGAACCTCTCAAAAAGTTACCAATAAGCAAGATGTATTTTATCAGTATCTAAAACCACTTACCAAATTGTTTTTCAAGATGGCAGTTGTAATGCCAAGTGATAAGTATGGAAATGGGCATGAATTGGTTACTGGATATGCTGATATTGACTGGGGAGCAGGTGATGCTTACGGTAGGGTGGATGATAGCACGGTTTGGGTAAAAATGAAAGGGATTAGTTTAAAAGGAGACGGCGATGGCAATTACAGCCCAATGGCAAAGGCCGCCATTCAATTTTTGCGGCTCAATTTACCTTCTAAAGCTTACCCCGGTTCGGAAGTGGGGGACAATTTAGATCTTAGAGATGCTGTGAATGTGGTGTTTTCGCTAATTACTAATATCGCTTCTATGTTTAGTTCTTATGATAGAACAGCGCGAAATAATTGGTACTGTATGGATATTGTTCCAATACGTTCTTACGTGCGTTTGGCATCGCCAGTATATAAGAAATTAGGGGGCGGTCTTCGGGTTAAACGCGTGGTGGTATATGATAATTGGAAAGCCATGACGGGTGGTAGGGAGGCTTCCTACGGTCAGGAATATGATTATACAACTGAAAAAGAAATAGAAGGCAAAAAACTACGTATCAGTAGTGGGGTGGCCAGTTTTGAACCCATGTTGGGCGGTGAGGAGAATCCGTTCCGTGTGCCGATAGAATATGTAGAAAAAATTGCACCAATGGGGCCAGTAACACTCGGTTATACCGAAGAACCCCTAGGCGAATCTTTATATCCATCCGCATCGATAGGGTATAGTAAAGTGCGAGTACAATCTATTCACACCAAGAACCGGCGTTCAGCCAATGGTCTGGAAGAAACCTGTTTTTATACCAGTTACGATTTTCCCACTATAACAGATAGAACGATTATTGATGACAATACCAAGAAGCGATTTAAGCCTGCGCTTGCCAATTTCTTAAGAATCAATGCACGAAACTTTTTGACGCTTTCGCAAGGATTTAAGGTGGAGTTGAATGATATGAATGGAAAAATGAAATCACAAGCCTCTTTTTCAGCAGTGGACCCGATGAATCCCATCAGTGCCACCAGTTATTTTTATAAAGTGGACGACCCCAATGCTGAAACCAAACATTTGTCAAATATTGTCCCAGCAATGAATGAAGATGGGTCTATAGACGCTGCTGCCAGTATAGGTAAAGATATAGAGCTGATGATGGACATGCGGGAGCAAGTATCCGTATCAAATGGCTACAATGTAAACTTGAATATCGATTTCTTTTTGGTTGCCATTTGGCCCATTTGTCTTCCAATGGCGTTAAACTTAGCCCAACGTGAAGAAACCCGATTTAGATCGGTTGCTACAACCAAAGTGGTGGAGAGGCATGGCATACTCGACAGCGTTATTCACATAGAAAAAGGAAGCAGAATATCTACCCAGAACATACTGTATGATAGCGAAACGGGCGATGTATTACTCACCCGCACCCAAAATCTGTTTAACGACCCCATTTATAATTTTAGTTATCCTGCCTATTGGGCCTACAATGGCATGGCACCAGCTTATAGAAATACGGGTGTTACCCTAACTGGTTTAACCATGAAAGCAGGTAAAATAGTGGGTGGGCTTCCTACTGGTACCAATGAACAAACATTTTTTGCAGATGGGGACGAACTGTGGGTAGCCTCCAAACAAAAAACGGGCAATGGCCCTTATGGGGATACTTGTAATGTGGCGTATGCCAGCTTTCCAGCTTATAGTAAAGTGTGGGCGGTGGATACCAATGCCGTTAAAGGCGTAAGCAATGGCATCTTTTTTTTAGATGTGGATGGAAACCCTTTTACAGGTAATAATATCAGTTTGAAAATTATCCGCTCTGGTCGAAGGAATATTGCGGCATCTGTGGGGTCGGTTACCTCGCTTAACAACCCAATGGTAAATGATGGTAGTGGATTGAAAATAGTGTTTGATAGTAACACCAAAGTGATTAACGCCCAAGCTCAAGAGTTTAAACAGTTGTGGCGAGTGGATAATCAATTTAAAACAAAAAAAGTCTGTTCTGGGCAATAAATAAAGTTGACAATTATAATCCCCTAACCCTAAACCCTAAAATAATGCGACGTTTCGGTTTATTAATATGTTTTGTATGGCAGTTTGGAGCAAATGTTTTTGCCCAGCCCAATAGCAATGAAAGCGGTAATTTATCCGACCAATGGCGGCTTGACAGCGTGGTGGTTAATTGTTTTGAAGCATCAACAGGGCTGGCTTTGCCAGGAAACCGTTATGTGGCTACCACTTCGACAGCTTTTAATAATTTGGTACAGAGAATACCTACTTCTTTTGATTTTATGGCCATGAAAGCCACTTTGGAAAACCAAGAAGGAAGCCAACAATGGACTATCGATACACTTGGGAAGAATATACGTTGCTATCGTATTTTACCATTAGAACAAGGAAACAGGGGAGGGCCACCCAATGATTCTTTGGTAGCCCCAAAAATCCCACAATTAAGCCTAGAAAAGATTAGTCAAACGGACAGTAGTCTGTTAACCGAGTTGCGTTTTTTTTACAATAACAAGTTGTATCACAAGACGGTGATGGCAGTATATCAGTGTTATTATACCAAAGCGTTGCAATAAATTGTACTGTTTTTTTTAATAGAAAAAATCTAACCATGAAATCATTTTTTTCTGCTGGTTTGTTGGGTAAACCTTTATTGCTGCTGGTATTGTTGTGTTGTGGATGGCCACAATTGATTAAGGCTCAGGTTAGTTGGTCCGTAACTGCCACTGCGGATCCTTCTACCTGTGCTTCCAATGGACAAATTCATGCCCACATACTGAATTTCGATACTGTTCCCTTGGATTCTATTCGATTTTTATTGTACGAAAATGACACGTTGCGTCGTTCTTCAAATCCAGATAGTAATTTCAATGCCTTGAGACCAGGAACCTACAAAGTGGTGGTGAATGCTTATAGAGGCACTACTGCAGTTAGCGCTTTTGTGGATGGTATTGTAGTTACGAAAAATTACCAAGAACCGACAGTGGCTGTAAGCCAATTCCTTGTATCGCTTAAATATTGTAATACAGGAATAGCAGAACTAGTAGCGTATGGAAGTAGAGACCCATTTATGATAACTATGACGAATTATCCATCTACCTACACGGATACGGCTCGTCATTTTACCTCTGGCAATGGAGATCATTTACAGTTATACAATTTGGCATACGGCGAATATAAATTTAGCGTAAAGGATCAATGCGGAACTAGTACCTCACCTGTTTTGGTCAAAATTGATACGCTACCACCTTTCAATCAATGGGTAACAGATAATACCATAAGTACATATTATGGAACAAATGCGGATTGCAAAAGTGTTGTTGTAAGTAGTAGGATTTATTATGATAACTATAATCCAGATTTTAATTATTATCTCGATCAATGTCAATTTAGTGTGAGGTATAATGGAGATATTATATCACCTCATCAACAAATTAATTCAGGAAATGATATTACATTTTCATTAAGTTCCATTTATGCCAATTACAAGCAGGCCATTGGTCAGACATTTGAAATCATGATATTTCCACCGTGTGGAGGCACTCCGATTGCTCTTCATAAGCAAATAGGGGCAACAGATTTAGCGTACTATGTACAAAAAAGGTATTGCAATAGTTTTGATGTTAATATTTATACGACTAAAAACAACCCTACTTGTTATCCAGTTTATGCAAAAGTAATTATGAATGGGGTGATAAAATATGATACTTTATATAGTTATAAGACTCAAAGTATTTTGCATAATCTACCTTATGGTAAAGGAAGAGTGACTTTAAGGGCTAATGATGGGCAGATAATTTCTGATACACTTGAAATTGAAAATAAGTTTAGTATTCAGGGAATGATTTTTATTAATTCTTATAGTTATTGGGGAAACGATAGCACCGCACAAATACTGCTTGAAAGAAGTGATTATGGAGTTTTTCCTGATAGTTTTCGTATTAAAATTGGACAGACTCCAATTAATACTGTTCGAAATGGTTACAATTCTCGTAACTTTTTAACACCACCACTTTATCCAGGTATTTATACAATTTACTATGAGGATAGTTGCCATAAAGACACGTTAACCATTCCAATTACCAATGCTGATGTAATTCACTACCAATGGAATATAGATAGTCTTCACATAAAAAAAGTATGTGGTGGGGTATCCATTCGCCCCACTGGTAGTTATATTGCAAACGGTGTTACATATTCAAATCCTTATTTTAGAATCACTAGTTATCCTGGCATGATTGGCCCAGTAGTTGACGAATATTTTGCTGATAATACCCTTTCCCCTAATAATGAAAAAATTTTAACGTTACCTGGCACCTATACCATAGCAATTGCAGCGGACACTTGGGTAGGGGATTATAGTAGAGGTAGGGGCAACGGACGAAACGTACTCACTTTTACTGTAACAAACGAAGGCGCCGCCCTTGACCCTGTTAATTCATTGGGGTATGTATGCCCCGGTCTAAATGATAGCCTTGGAAGTATTTATGCCGTAGGATGGAAGGGGATTCCGCCATATAAATACCAATTGTATAATGGTACTGCTTTGCTTGCTACCAAACAGGGGGCTGGGCAGACCACAAGTACTTCTCAATTGGGCGTTTTCTTTAATAGTTCTACTTTTCCTTTGATTAAAAACCATACCTACACCATAAAAGTGACTGACTCTTGCGGTAGTAGTGGACAGAGTGATGTTAAGATCATTGATTTAGCTACCGCCAAATTAATTTCCTCTGCTTATCCTACTTACTGTATTGGACAAGACATTAGTATGAAAATTCAAAACCTTCCCAAAACCACTTCGGACGTTACAACCTATCTATGGACGGGGCCTCTTGGATTTTCTAATACACTTCAAAACCCAGTAATTAAAAATTGTAAGGTAGCTAATGGGGGCACTTATAAAGTGACCGTTTCTACTGATTTGTGTAACCAACCCATCCACGATTCCATCGTTATTCCCGTAAAGGATTGGGTGCCAGTTTGTTATAGTACTATTACGGACACCCTGCTCAACCCTTTTGCCACGGGACTTACGGGTAATTACCGAGCAAGCAGGGCTTTCACTTATTATGCTAGTCGTGCCGAGTCTGACCTTGCTACACCCATTAACCTGCGCACCAATGGCACATTTGCCAGTTTTTCCCCTTATTGGAAATTTGTGAACGGAAAACTATTGAATAGCCAAGCAGACACGACCAAATGGGTTTGGAACAGCAGCCAAACCATGTACAATGTAAAAGGATTGGAATTAGAAAACAAAGATGCATTGGGGCGGTACAACTGTGGGCTATATGGCTATAGTGCCACTTTACCCATAGCTGTGGTGCAAAACAGCCAGTTTAAAGAATCGGGTTTCGATGGCTTTGAAGATTATAGCTACGAAACTGCTGGTTGTGGCGGGCCTTGCAATAGTGATCGACATTGGGATTTTACGGTTTCTCCTGCTTTCAAACTGGATACTGTCGAAAGCCATACTGGTAAATACAGTCTAGCCCTTGGTAAATTCGATACGCTCTCCATGGCCACTAAGCTTTCTACAAATGGTTTTGCCGATCCAGAACTGTCGGTTGTGCAGAAAAGCAATTGTAACGGAAGCCTTGGGCTTAGGGGCATCTATGCAGACCAAAAAGCATTGATACCCAATTTGTCACTGCTAAAAGGAAAAGACTATTGGTTGAGTGCATGGGTAAAGGAATCGGGTAATTGCAAATGCGAATCGTACCTAGCGAATAAGATTGTTGTTCACATTAATTATGATGGTGGTAGCCATGCTGACATGGAGTACCACGCTACGGGCCGCATTATAGAAGGCTGGCAACGGTATGAAATCCCTATTTCATTGGCGGATAGTGCCATTAGTTTTTCAGTTTCATTGGTGCCTACTGGTACCGCTAATGTTTATTTCGACGATATACGCATTCACCCTTTTAATGCTAACATGAAGTCTTTTGTATATAACCCTGAAAATCTTCGGTTGATGTCTGAATTGGATGAGAATAATTACGCCACTTTTTATGAGTATGATAATGATGGTACGCTGGTAAGGGTGAAAAAAGAAACGGCTAAGGGGGTTATGACGATTAAGGAAACGAGGACGAGTTTGCAGAAGGGGGAGTAGGGGGGATTTGCACCCTATGCCCCCGTCCGTCCACTTAATCCCCCGTCCCCTAAAGGGGTGTTGAAGGTGTTTTGAAACCTCACCCCAACCCCTCTCCGAAAGAGAGGGAACTGGAAGGGGGGATGGAGAAGTTTGATATGGCTTTCAGTTCCAACCAGAAGAAGGTGTTGGTGTTTTTAAGCCCCCAGTCCCCTAAAGGAGTGTTTTGGAGGTTGATGTTGCCCCCGTCCCCTAAAGGGGTGTTGTGAAGATTGATGTTGCCCCCGTCCCCTAAAGGGGTGTTGTGAAGATTGATGTTGACGGTCTTTTAAGGAGTGTTGATGGTCATTTAAGCAGTGTTGATGGTGTTTTAAGCAGTGTTGATGGTCATTTAAGCAGTGTTGATGGTGTTTTAAGCAGTGTTGACGGTGTTTTAAGCAGTGTTTACGGTCATTTAAGCAGTGTTGAAGGTCATTTAAGCAGTGTTGATGTTGTTTCCGAAGGTGTTGATGGTCTTTTCAGAGGTGTTGATGGTCTTTCCAGAGGTGTTGATGGTCATTCCGAAGGTGTTGATGGTCATTTCCGAGGTGTTGATGGTCATTCCGAAGGTGTTGATGGTCTTTCCAGAGGTGTTGATGGTTTTTCCAGAGGTGTTGAAGGTCTTTCCAGAGGTGTTGATGGTCTTTCCAGAGGTGTTGGAGGTCATTTCCGAGGTGTTGAAGGTCATTTAAGGAGTGTTGCTCCCGTCCCCTAAAGGGGTGTTGCGGAGGTTGACGTTGACGGTCCTTTAAGGAGTGTTGACGGTCATTTAAGAGGTGTTGAATGTAACCTCACCCCAACCCCTCTCCAAAGGCGAGGGAACTGGAATGATTCGCTCGAAGGGTTTACAAAACCTCCATATTCAACTTTTATAGGGTTTCCAATCTTATAAAAGTTTTTACCAAACAACCCTAACCTTTCTATCCGCAGACCTGACAGGTTTCAAAAACCTGTCAGGTCTTATATCCCAGGTCGGAGGGAAAATCTGACCTAAATCCTCCTTCCCTCCTATTAACCTCACCCCAACCCCTCTCCAAAGGCGAGGGAACTGGAATGATTCGCTCGAAGGGTTTACAAAACCT
>JAIXOJ010000014.1 GCA_027486835.1 Chitinophagaceae bacterium | reverse complement strand
GAAAAAATATTAGACAACTACTCCATACATCACCAGCGTTTGGTATTCTTATCAGATGGTGCCACTTGGATACGGAAGTGGATTGAGGATACCTATCCAGGTTCAATAGCAATCTTGGATTATTACCATGCGTTAGAACACTTACATGCGTTTAAGGAAGTGTTGTTCAAAGATAAATCAGAAGGGAATCTTTGGGTTGAAAAACAAGCTGAACTTTTATTGGAGAGCGAAACAGAAACAGTTATAGAGAATATAAGGAAAGCTGCAAACAACAGGAAAGCCAAAGAAGCGGCTGAAAAGTTGATAGCCTACTTTTTGGATTAAAATAGAATTTGACTGCTAAAGGTCTACTTTAATTTTGACTTTGACATACTCTACACCCTCAAAGATGTATTTATAGGTATTGTTTTTTGTGTAACTTTTGTATTTGAGTATCAGTTGCATTTTGTAAATTTTACACTTATTAAAGCCGATTTTTGGTAGTTTATTATGGAAAATCCATTCAGTCCTTACTTGATTGGTAGAAATGGCATTCTAAACTTGCACTAAGTAATTTCATTTTTCGAATAATAATTTCACCAACAGTTGGAAAGTAAATTTTCTGAAAAAAAGCAAAGCAGGCATGGGATTTTATCACTACAATTTTTTTGGATTCGCCTAATGCTGCTAAATACATAGCTTTTAATAACCGCAATGTATCGATATTTGGAGGCATTGACATTATGTAAATTATTTATTGCCCATCCTTCTTCATGAACGAACTGACAGGTAACATCGTAAAACAAATTCAAAGCGGCAATAGGGCAGCGTTTGACCAATTTTACAAGGAATACTTTCGTTCAATGGTTGCTTTTGCCAGTTCTTATCTCAGAGACAAGAACTTAGCAGAGGATTTGGTTCAAGATGCATTTATTAAGCTTTGGGAAAAGCGAACAACAATAAACGACGACAGTAATTTGGGTGCATTTCTTGTTACGATTATCAAAAACAGCATGTTAGATTATTTTAACCACGTGCGGATAAAAAACAAAGTAGAAAGCCAACTACAATCATCACTTGCACATTCGGTTGAACTAAATTATCAATCAATTGAAGCCTGCGATCCAAACTCGCTTTTTCAAAAAGACATACATCAGCTAATACAGAAAGCACTCAACAGGATGCCTGAGCAAACCAAAACCATTTTTGAGATGAGCCGATTCAAAAACATGAGCTATCAAGAAATTGCTCAACACTATCAAATAAGTGTAAAAGGGGTTGGTTTCCACATAGCAAAAGCCCTGAAAGAAATGCGTAATCAGCTAAAAGACTATTTGGCTTTTATTTTTTTCTAGTTGTTACTAGGCATACCCTTGCTTCATCCGTTATTAAGTACACACTACTATATGGATTCTGCATTATTACATAAATATTTTTCCTGCGAAACGTCCGAAGAGGAGGAAAAGGCAATACTATCATGGGTTGCAGCAAGTGCCACAAACCGCAGTTTTTTTAATGATGAACGAAAATTATGGAATGCCTTAACATTGCATGGTAGCGCACTAAATGCCGAAAATGAACAGTTTAAGCGCCAGAAAGCACCGATTATTTCCATGAAAAGATGGATGCAGGCGGCAGCTGTATTGTTGACGATAATTGGAGGAACTTGGTTGTATAGGCATAACAATTTTGCAGAACAATCATCCCCTATAATCACCGTGTCTGTGCCATCAGGTAAAAGGCAAAAAGTAGTATTGCCGGATAGCAGTATTGTATGGCTTAATGCAAAAACTACGCTTAAGTATCCTCAATATTTTAATAATTCCACTAGGGAAGTGGCACTTGACGGAGAAGCTTATTTTGAGGTTACCCATAGTGATAAACATCCCTTTGTTGTTACTACAGGTGTTTATTCGGTAAATGTTTTCGGAACAAAATTTAATGTGGATGCTTACCACCATAAGCTAAAAGTGGAAACAGTACTGATTAGTGGTTCGGTAGGAATCAAACAAGGTAATAAACCGATTGTAATATTAAAGCCCAAAGAAAAATTTGTTTGGGATTGTGTAAACAAACAGGCCAAAATTAATGCTGTGGAAACTGAAACCTATCTATCATGGTTAGATGGTTTATATCAATTTACTGAAACACCCTTTGCTGAAATGTTGGAAACACTCAACAATTATTATCCCGAATATCATATAGTATTGAATGATTCCAGCTTGAAACAATATCAATTTACTGGGCGGTTTCGTCAAGAAGAAAAAGAACAAGACGTGTTAGAAGTTGCCCAAGCGTTAATTCCATTCCGGTACGAAATAGATAGCACCAAGAAATTAATCACCATCTTTAAAAAGCATCATTAAATTTTTCAATGCACTAAACTAGTCATTCTCACCGTTTAGTGTTGAATCATTCCATTTAACAATTGCTGTTACCCTTAGTTTCCATTTTTATTTTTTAATAACGATTGCCCCATTATGCCATTGCTACAAACATCATCTGTTGGCGTTATCACGCATAAGATAACCCTAGTAATTATTTGTTACACCCTATTTGTAAATCCTTTTGTAAGAATTGCTGCACAAAAGAAAACAGTAGTTGCAACTACTGAACATAAAGTAGTAAGTGTAGCGTTTACCAATACAAAATTGGTGGAAGTGTTTACAGCCATAGAAAAACAGACCGGCTATTTATTCAGCTATAGCCAGAAAGAAATTGATGTAAATAAAAAAGTAACTATTGAAGTGAAGCAAATGCCCGTTGAAGAATTGCTGCGAAGGCTAATTACGGATAAGGAAATTGATATTAAGATTATTAAGAACCATATAGTAATTGCCAGAAAGCAATTGGCGATAAGCAACAACAACAATGCACCATTACAAAAAGATACGATTGTACCCAAACAGCAGAAAAGTATATCTGTAGTGCACGGAAAGGTAATGGATGGTATAACAGGTTTGGTTTTACAGGGTGCCTCTATTTCGCTCAATAAAACCAGAATAAAAACTGAGACCGATAGTGCTGGCAATTTTACCCTAAGATTGCCAGAATCAGTACAATCCAGTGAATTAGTGATTAGTTTTATTGGGTATAATAGCGAAACGGTAGCAATTAAAAATCCAACTATTACAGTTAATTTATTGCAGGCAGTAAAAACCGCATCTGATGAAGTGGTTGTGGTAGGTTATCAAACCATAAAACGAAAAGACATGATGGCTTCTTCCTCCACCATTTCGGCAAAAGAATTAAGAGATGTACCGGTAAATAGTGCTTCACAAGCTTTGCAAGGAAGGTTAGCAGGAGTGTTAATAACAAGCGCTGAAGGTGCGCCAGGCTCTGATGCTACCATTAATATCCGTGGAAGAAATTCAATAACGGGTTCAGGTGAACCATTGTACATTGTAGATGGTGTACCTGTTGAGTCGGCATTAAACACCATAAGTCCACAAGATATTGAGTCCATAGATGTATTAAAAGATGCAGCTTCAACAGCAATTTATGGTGCACGTGGAGCGAATGGAGTAGTGGTAATTACCACAAAAGGTGGTAAGAATATAGGTGGTAAAACCATACTTGCCTACAACCTTGTATATGGGATTGAAAAGCTGTCCAAAAAAATTGAGATGATGGCACCCTATGATTTTGTAAAGTATCAATTTGAAAAAGCTCGTTGGACAGGCGATACAAGCGCAGCAACCAAATATGTACGATCTATGAGTAACTACGATACCATAGAAACTTATTATAAAACCCTACAGGGCATTGATTGGCAAGAAGAAACCATGGGGCGTAATGCTATACATGCTTCACACAACGTAAGCCTAACGGGAGGCAATGCAAATTCCACCTACAACCTTAGCCTAACCGCTAACAAACAAGATGGTATATTACTCAATTCAGATTTAGACAGAAAGTTGGTAAGTTTTAAGTTTGATAATAAAAGCAACGAGAAAATAAAAATGGGTTTCACTGTTCGCTATATGTATCAAAAGGTAAATGGTGCAGGAACAACTGATAACGATGGTGGAGATAACGGGCTTAAATCTTTCACCAGATATCGGCCATTATTGCTTACAGGGCAAAATATTGACTCTTACGACCCATCGCTCGATTTAGGTAATTCTAGTAATGGCCTAAATATTTATAATCCTATTTTATTGTCCTTTTCCCAAGCAAGATTAAAATTTGGCAACGTATATAATCTAAGTGGGTATTTGCAATATGAACTAATGCGCAATGTTTCATTTAGAACCACTGTGGGGTTTAACAATAGCCAAAATGATAACAAATCGTTTGATGATACTTTGTCCAACGTGGCTAAACTTTTCAGTAATAAACCAGTAGTTAAAATAGCAAGTTCTATGGTAAGAACCATAACCAACTCCAACGTACTTACCTATTCAAATCCTTCATTGTTCCATAAAAAGCAATCTTTAAATATCTTAATTGGTCAAGAGACCAATCAATACACTACCAGTACCAATTATTTGGAATTGCATTATTTCCCAGTTGGCATTACAGCAGACCAAGCCTTTAATAATTTGCAGTTGGCATCAGCATCGTCAACAGGCTTTATTCAGCCTAAACCAAATGCGAGTAAAGTGCCCAATAATCTCGCTTCATTTTTCACCTCAGTTGACTACACGTATCATCGCAGATATTCTGCCAAGCTAAATTTTAGGGCCGATGGATCTTCCATTTTTTCAAAAGAACATGCATGGGGCTATTTTCCGTCAGGGTCCTTGGCTTGGAAAGTAAGTGATGAGCCATTTTTTAAAAGCCGTTTTTTTCGTGATGTACGCGTAAGGCTATCTTACGGAACATCTGGCAATAACCGGATCACACCATTTTCATATAGAACCCAATTTACTTCGCCCAGCAATTCCGGCTATGGGTTAAATAATGCTCTAAATGGTGTTTATACGCCTTATAATCTTGGCAATGAAGATTTAATATGGGAAAGCCAGGTGTCCCAAAATTTAGGAATTGACTTTTTAGTCTTCAATGGAAAGTTAGGCGTAACGGTAGATATGTATTCGAATTTATCAAAAAACTTACTGTTGCTGCAAGCTATCCCGTCTAGCAGTGGATACACAAGCCAGTATCAAAATATAGGTGGCACAAGAAACAGAGGAGTGGAGTTACAATTAACTGGTACAGTAATGAGGCGCAAATCTTTTTCTTGGTCAGTTAATTTTAATGTTTCTACTAACAAGAATAAAATTACCTCCTTAGGTACAAACCAGCAGATACTTAGAAATTCAGGATGGTTTAGTACCACCAATTTCCCTTCGGATTATATCTTAAAAGTAGGCGAAGAAATAGGCACTATGTATGGCTATCAAAATGATGGGTTTTATTCTGTATCTGATTTTACAACCAGTCCTTATTCTAATCCGCTTTATCCAAGCTTCACCACGCAATACAAACTGAAAAGCACTGCACCCGATGCCACAACCATTCTTGGTGTGCCATTACAACCAGGTTCTGCCAAGTTCAAAGACATAAATGGCGATGGTGTAATTGATGCCGACCACGATCGGGTAATTATTGGTCAAGCTCAACCAAAAGTTTATGGTGGGTTGTTACAATCCTTTACTTATCACAATTTCGATTGCTCTGTTTTTATTAACTACTCCATTGGTGGGCAAGTATTCAATGCAAACAAACTGGAATTTGCAAGTGCTTATGGCACAGAAGTAAATTTACTTGCCACCATGAACAACAGATGGAAAGTTATAGATGACAAAGGCAATCTTGTTCAAAAAACGTTAGCGGTTGCTGGTAGCAATATCGTGGTGGGAATAGATTCTACAAGTTTAGCTGGCGTAAATAGCAATGCATCCATTTGGTTTCCAAGCACCACAAGTACTGGTTTCTATTCACAAAGCTATGTAGTAGAAAATGCTTCATATCTGCGCATCAATAACATTACTATCGGTTACAATCTGCCAAGAAAAATTATTGAAAAAATAAAGCTTATTTCACGGCTTAGAATTTACCTCACAGCCAATAATGTAGCGCTCCTTACTGGTTATTCTGGTTACGATCCAGATGCAAATACCCGCCGTAGCGACCCCACCACTGTAGGTGTTGATTATTCGGCATACCCTCGTTCAAGAACTTATGTTTTTGGTATTAATATGTCGTTGTAGATTCAAGCGTACTTAAAGAGAAAAATGTACTTACAAAAGTCATCTTGTAAGCTTCAACCGCTCCGTTATACAACAACCAAGTGAGATATAAATCCGATGCTTTAGTGTTACATAAGCATCATGTAAACAAAAATATTAACCCCAAATTACGAATCACTCATCACTCATAATTTTTTTTCGATGAAAAATAATCAGATTAACGTACTTATTTACAGTTTTCTCCTCTTTTGTATTTCCTTACTAAGTGGATGCAAAAAATTCTTATCGCCAGAACCAGTATCTTCTTTTGATGCCGAATACGTATTTGATAATATTCAAAATGCGCGTTCAGCCCTATATGGTACCTACATGTCGTTAGCTGGGGATTATGCTTATGGAGCAAGGTTGAGTATTGTTTTTCCTTGCGATACTGATGAAACCATTAGAGGCACTAGTTTAAATCCTAATGAATCACAACTCATTTGCCACTATTCTGCGGGTGCGGGCAATTTGCAAATAACCAATCCGTTCAACCAATTCTATCAAGGGCTCGAAAGGGCAAATATGTGCATCTACTATATCCCCAAAATGGATTTGTTTACCAATGGTACAAAACTCCAGCAGGCACAATTGAAAAGAATGTTCGGCGAGGCCCTAGTGCTGCGTGCCAATTTTCTATTTGAGCTTTGTAGAAATTGGGGCGATGTTGCTGTACAATGGCAGCCATCGCAGTTTGAGAAAGACTTGTTTAAAGGTCGTACTAATAAGGATTCAATTTATTTGAGACTATTATCTGATTTAGCCCAGGCACAAGATTATTTACCTTGGAGAACTGACGTAACCGCTATTGGCGACCCCATTGATCAGCGGTTTACTAAAGGAACAGCCAAAGCCCTACGAGCAAAAGTTGCCTTAACTATGGGCGGATTTTCTTTGCCAGTTTCTGGAGGTACGCTTACCCGCCCCGCTAACTATTTAGATTATTATCAAATAGCCAGAGACGAATGTTACGATTTACTGCAAAATCGCAATCAACATACCCTGTTGCCATCCTACAAATCTTTATTTAAAGATTATTTACTTGCCCATAACATGAACGATCCAGCGGGTGAATTTATGATGGTGGCTTCTATGGCTTCTAGTGGTTCAGGTGCAATTACTGACAGCAAACTAGGTATCCAAAATGGCACCAAAGTAAATGGGCAAGGGGGAGGAGGGGTAACCATTTTGCCTACCTATTTCTACCTGTTTGACTCAACCGACGAGCGAAGAGATGTTAATTGCGTTCCTTATGAAGTAACTTTCGATAGCATTAAAACAATACATGCTGCTACAGCTATTTATGATGGAAAATTTAGAAAAGAATGGGTAAGTAATCCTAGTTTTATTTTTAGTTCAGGCGACCCTAAAACCTCTTCTAGGCCGGCCACTAATACATTGTTACAGAATATGCAATTAAGTTTTCCACTTATCAGGTTTTCCGACGTGCTGCTTTGGTTTGCTGAAGCTGAAAACGAAATTAATAACGGCCCAACACCCGCTGCTTCTGCTGCACTGACAGAAGTGAACCTTCGCGCACACGGAGGTATTTACCAAGAAGCTTCCCCTCTTATTCCAACAGATAAAGCTGGTTTTTTCAAATTCATTGTAAAAGAACGCTTGCTAGAGTTTGGCGATGAAGGCATTCGTCGTTATGACCTAGTACGTTGGAATTTACTCAATGCAGCCATCACCGAAACTAGGGCAAGGCTAAAAAACTGGGCCAATTCGTTACATGGAAGCCACGAAACATTTACCCCATTTACTTACATGGAGGATGCACCTATTTACGCAAGGGATGCATCCAAACTACCATCTTATATGTTTGCTTACACCAAACCATCCCGAAGCGATGTGTATGACTTCAATCCATTTCTAAATTCCTTTTACTATCCTAACACCAGTACCTCTACCCCAGTTGGGCAAACAAGGGTGAATTGGTGGATAAAAGGTACATATGCAGATGTATTTGCCAATGGTTTCCAAACGGGTAAGTCTGAACTATTCCCAATTCCCCAAACACAAAGAGATGCGAACCCTAATTTGTCACCTCAAAATTTTGGTTATTAGTAAAATGTGTCTAGAAGCTTTCATCAATTGTTGGCTTTCGATTTCATGTAGATAAAATTCGTTTGTTGTCTAGTATAGCTTAAAAGTTTATTTAGAAAAGGGTATTGAATTCAGATTGTAATCAGGATTTTTACAAATCAGATAACTGATTAAATGAGGGGGTGCATAAAAGTTTTTCGTTTTGCCCCTCGCCTTTCGGAGAGGGGTTGGGGTGAGGTTTTACTGATAACTGCGAAAAACTTTTATGCACCCAAATGTGGTGCTTTTGCCCTTTATGTAACGCTATATCCTACTTACTAGCTCACCTTACGCATGACGAAATGTTAAAGGCGTCATTTTATTCCCATTAGCGACTTTGCTCAACTACTTGTTTGTTCTGCACTATGTTGTTTAACTGCGCACATATACCGTTGATATTTTTAAATGTCTCTTTTTATTTGTAGTTGAAAACTTTGTTGATTTATATACAGACTTTCTTGTTGCTAATGTCAAGTTAGCCACTGCTACTTCCTTTGCATCCATACCTGGGGTTAAGCATCTTACAAAAACCCAAGCACTTGCAAAGGGCTTATACGATTGTAAGTTTTTGTGGAAATAAGTAAAACCCTACTTCCATGAAGCTGCCCAATCCAATGAAAAGGTATTCTTATGTTGCGATGATGCTATTGTAGCAAAGCCATATCGCGATGAGAGCGAGTTGTTAACTGGCATTTTGACCACTAAGAGAAACGGAAGGTAAAAGGAGTGAATCTCCTAACAGCTTTTATTAACAATGTTACGATGCACCTTCCTCGTTCAGTCGAATTCGTAATAAAGGATAAGGTTGAAATAGATGAAATTAATGGTAAAAAGAAACTTGTAGCAACCAAGACTAAAACGAGTCATTTCGGGAAATGGTATGTTCTTGTTCAAAAAGATTACCCCTTGACTATATGATGGCAGATTCTTAGTATTCGTCAAAGGAAAATTTGAAGCTATTAAAAGAGAAGCTAGGTTGCCACTTTATAAGGGCACTACAAAGCAATAGATTAGCTTCCCTAGAACAAGATGGAAGAAAGATAAAAACGGTAAGTTTCGGGTCACTACAGCTAGGGCAACAAGCCGTGAAAGTGGATCATAAGTCAATCAAACAGAATACTAGCCTGGGAAAATCGCCAACCAAAACTGTACATACTCAAAAGAACCATTTTATATTATCGATAGTGGCTTATGTCAAACTGTAATGACTTAAACAACGAACGAAACAGCATCATCATGCTAGGAAGGAACGAATTTATATAGAAGCCAATAAAGCTAACAGTAGTCTTCGCTACAATATAACTTCTTCACAAAAAAGTCGGTTTCAAAATATAAGGTGGATAATTAACCCCTTGAGGGGTGGCGGAACGCCGGGGTGGTTTTTCGCACAAGTGATACAACTAGAAAAGATGGCCCTCCCAATCTCTCACTCTGAGATAGCTTCCGCAAAGCAGTTCCCCTAAAAAGGCAAATAGTTTTCCAATTCCCATCTGCCAATTTGCCACAATATTTTTTCAATTATGCCATAAAGGCTGATAATTCATCAGAAAAGTAGCTGATTTTACAGAAATGTGAAAGGAATGTAAAAACACTCGACCTCATTTCCAATCATTTTTGGGCGTTTCCAATCATTTTTGGGCGTTTCCGTGCAACTCGACCCCATTTCCGTGCAACGCGAGGTCATTTCCAATCACTTTTAGGCGTTTCCGTGCAACTCGACCTCATTTCCGTGCAACGCGAGGTCATTTCCAATCACTTTTGGGCGTTTCCGTGCAACTCGACCCCATTTCCGTGCAACGCGAGGTCATTTCCAATCACTTT
>JAIXOJ010000064.1 GCA_027486835.1 Chitinophagaceae bacterium | reverse complement strand
CAGTAAAAATCAATTTTTATCGCTGTTCCTTATCGGCGCAGCAGTAAAAATCAATTTTTATCGCTGTTCCTTATCGGCGCGGCAGTAAAAATCAATTTTTATCGCTGTTCCTTATCGGCGCAGCAGTAAAAATCAATTTTTATCGCTGTTCCTTATTGGCGCGGCAGTAAAAATCAATTTTTATCGCTGTTCCTTAACGTCGCAGCAGTAAAAATCAATTTTTATCGATGTTCCTTATCGACGCGGCAGTAAAAAACGTTCTTTATAGCTGTTCTATTTTGGTACGCCACTAAAAAAAGTTCTTTATTGATGTTCTATTTTGGTACGCCACTAAAAAAGGTTCTTTATCGCTGTTCTATTTTGGTACGCCACTAAAAAACGTTCTTTATCGCTGTTCCATTTTGGTACGCCAGTAAAAAACGTTCTTTATCAATGTTCTATTTTGGTACGGCACTAAAAAACGTTCTTTATCGCTATTCTATTTTGGTACGCCACTAAAAAACGTTTTTTATCGATGTTCTATTTTGGTACGCCACTAAAAAACGTTCTTTATCGATGTGCTATTTTTGGTACAGAAATAATTAATACCATTTCTTGACAGCACATGGGAGTATATTGTGTATTTGGGATTTTTCTAACTATTCGACGCTGGCTTTAATAGTGTAAAAATGTGATAATCAGGATTATCGGTAAATGATTCCTTGGAGGATGTAAAATTTAGGTTTTCCAATAGTTTGGTGGATGGCTGGTTGTTTAAGTGGGTACAGGCAATAATTTTATTTATCTCCAATGTATGAAAGGCATAGTCAACTACGCTCTTTACAGCTTCTTTCATAATGCCTTTTCCTTGATATTCCACCATCAATTCATAGCCAATTTCGCAAGAGTCTTCATCTAATGAAAAGTTATACAAACAAATAGTACCTACAAAAGCCTGGGTATTTGACAAAGTAATTACCCAATATATGGAGTTGTTATTTTCAATATGCTCATTAATCTTTTCAATAAAATGCTCCGCATCTTCCATAGAAAGGCAGGGGTCTCTGTCCAGATATTGATTGATGGCAGGACTTGACCGTAAACCAAAAATGGGCGCTTTGTCTTCAATAGTTAATTGTCTAAGCGATAATCGTTCCGTAGATAAAACGGGAAATGGTTTGAAATTTAGGGGTATCATTTATTATTTTTAGTTTGAACAATTCGGGTGATTCTAGGCACTAAGGATAAAAAGCAATTGGTCATTTTTAGACATACAATCAAACTCAATAATCATACGGAGCTTACAATTGTTCGTGCCTTTGGAGCGAATGCGACTATTTACACAATTGATAGAACTAGAAGAATTAGTATCAATTCGTTTATTTGTGGCAATATCCCAAAATGGCCTATTTCCTAACTGACGATATTTAGTATCCAAACCATTTAATTTTTTACAAACTTAGCTACTCCTTTATTACATTTTCAAGACAAAAAGTATAAATAAAATGACAACATGTTTATCACCTTTTGATACATTCTAAAAAATGCTCCCTCCTTGTGAATTACTTATTGCCCTAAATAAAAAAATGACCTGGCTTTTATGTAGTTTTTGGGATTTTATTTTTCTCCGTATCCACTTTTTTCAAAAAAATTACAAGGCACTTGTAAGGAATATTTTCCCTTCTCGTAATTGATGCTGTAACCTTTTAAATTTTTTGAAAAATGAAATACGCAATTTTTAGTTTGGGATTAATCATCATGATGTCAGCTTGCACTAAAGAAGCAGCTACCTCAACAGCCACCTTAAATGAACAAGTAGATACAGTGACAAATAAAGTGGTGCTGAAAGATTCTGGAAGTTTTATGAGTGGCCCTTACGGCACCACCATGGGAGTGGCAAAATTGTATTTGGTGGACAGTGTACACCAGCTTTCGTTAGAACGTTTTTCGGTGAGTAATGGCCCAGACTTAAAAGTATATCTGAGCAAGGAAATGCAGCCCATCAATTTTGTGAAATTGGGTTCTTTGAAATCCACCAATGGAAACCAAGTCTATTTAATTCCTAATAACATTAAAGTGACTGATTACCCTTACGCACTCATTCATTGTGAGCAGTATAACCATCTGTTTGGATACGCATTATTGCGGAAATAAAATTCCTCCCTTTAACCTTATTGTTTTTTCTACACTTAATCACCTTTCAATTATTAATTATCATGAAACGTTTCTTTCTTTTTAGTGTACTGTCCTTCTTTTGGGTAGCCAGTTTTTCGCAAGCAGATAAAACACCCACCCGCAAAGCTCAATTCAATGTGGATGCAAAATCTATTGGTATCAAGGGCTATGACCCTGTAAATTATTTTACCAAAGGGAAACCAGCAGAAGGAAAATCTGCGCTAAGTGATACGTACCAAGGAATCACCTACTACTTTTCAAGTGCGGAAAACTTAGCCTTATTCAAGAAAAATCCAGCACAATACGAACCTCAATACGGTGGCTGGTGTGCTTATGCAATGGGCAATGATGGCTCAAAAGTGGAGGTAGATCCGGAGACTTTTAAAATCCTAAATGGTAAACTCTATCTTTTTTACAACAAGTTTTTTACCAATACCCTCAAAAGTTGGAATAAAAACGAAAGCTCGCTCATGAAAAACGCAGACAACAACTGGAGCAAAACATTTAAATAACAAACCCCCACTTTTATTATTAAACCCTTAAAAACAAAAGCTTTGAAAACGAACACTTATTTACTGTGGACATGCAGACTAGTTGCAGCCATTATTATGTTGCAGACCCTATTTTTCAAGTTCTCGGGTGCTGAAGAATCGATTTATATTTTCACGAAAGTGGGTATTGAACCCTGGGGAAGATATGGTTCTGGCGTTGCAGAATTAATTGCTTCAATCCTAATCTTGATTCCAAAAACTTCCGTTTATGGTGCTATTATGGCCATTGGTGTAATGGCAGGAGCCATCGCTTCGCACCTATTTATTTTAGGCATCGAAGTAATGGGCGACCACGGACAGTTATTTATTTACGCCTTATTAGTTACCATTGCATCCATAGTAATCGTTTGGAAGGAAAGAAACCAGCTATTAGCCTTAATTAAAAAATAGCCGGTAATCAACTGCTTACCAATATCTCTGAATTTGGAAAATATATCCACTTTCCTATGAACACAAAGCATTAAAAAATAAGAATTGATAATTTATGTTTTACGAAGTACTCCAAGATTTAGTTGCATTTATTGGTGAAATAACACCAGAACATTACGTACTCCCATCAAACAATCTTTCAGGTGCCACCATAGGACAACATGTTCGGCATTCTATAGAAATGTATCAATGTCTCCATCTAGGATACGAACAAGGATGTGTCGATTATGCTAAAAGGAGAAGGGATTTGCACATAGAAACTTCTCCTATTTATGCCCAAACTTGTTTGGAAGCGCTACTCGGTAATAGGCAAAAAGCAGATAAAATATTGCAGTTGCAACACCATGAGGCATTTGTAACTACCAGCTATTTGCGTGAGTTAGTGTATTGTGATGAACATACCATCCATCACATGGCATTAATTAAGGTTGGTATTCAAGAAATTGGTGGTTATCAATTAAAAGCCTCCTTCGGTGTGGCACCTTCTACACTTCAGTATCGACAACTATGTGCACAGTAACGTATGTACCCACTCATTCGCAGGTGTTGCTTACAAGCAATCGCGATGAAAAAAAAGGGAGAAAGCCTGCCATTCCTCCACAACCTAAAGCGGGGAAAAACTATGTCTGCCATTTTCCCATAGATGCCGAAAAGGGAGGTACTTGGTTTATTACTCGTGAAAATGGCGATACAGGCATTCTATTAAATGGCGCTCTCAACAAGCACCAGCCGTTGGGTCACTATGAAGCTAGTAGGGGAAGCATCTTACCAGCACTGTTTCAAGCGACCAATCCCATAAACGAATTACCTCATTTTCCATTAGAAGGAATTGAAAATTGCACCCTTATTTTATACGTAAATAAGGCTTTGTACCAAGCCATGTGGGATGGAAATGCATTAACCATCCAAGAAATAAATCCAAAAAAGCCCCATATCTGGTCTTCTGTTACCCTGTACGATGCGGCAATGGCAGCACAAAGGGAAAATTGGTTTCAACAGTTTTTACAAAACGTTACAAATCCAACTCAGGACGATTTGCTACATTTTCATGCGGATACCGAAAAAGATAATCAGTGGTATGGCCTAAAAATGAATCGAAACAATGAAATGCTCACAGTAAGCATCACTTCTGTGGCTATAGAAAATTATAGGTCAGTATTGCTGTATGAAGATTGTGTTGCCCAAGAGCGGTATGAAACCATACAACCATTAAACGCACAGCACTCTTTATAAATTACCTACCATTTATTCTTTTCAACACTACCCCCAAAAAATGAAAGAAAAATCAGCACCTCTTAAGATGCATCCCTTTATCATACGCTTTTTGCATTGGGAGTATTGGCCCTTTGGTATGGTGTACCTACCTATTTACTTTGTGTATTTATGGCTAGGAATCAGGGCTCGCTCTTTCTTTTTTTTCGCTGCTGCTAATCCTACTATTAAGAATGGAGGGTTTTTGATGGAAACAAAAATGGATATTGCCCCATTGCTTCCTCCGTCTTACACGCCACTTACGCTATATTTTGAACCTGGAACAACACTAAATTCCATTAATATAACCCTAGAAAAGCACCAGATTAGCTACCCTATTATCGTGAAGCCTAATATGGGTGCAAGAGGGCGTGGGGTAAAAAAAATAAACAATGCAGCAGAATTAGCCGCGGTATTACCTGCCTATACGGTACCATTTATTATACAACCTTTTGTAGAGTTCCCCAATGAAATAGGACTCTTTTATGTAAAAATGCCTGGTGAAAAAAATGGCAAAATCACTGGTATCGTACGCAAAGAATTTTTATCGGTAACAGGGGATGGCAGCAGCAGCATATTGGACTTATTGCGTCAAAACAAACGCTACATACTCCAAATTCCGATACTCCATAAAATTGCAGGTGATAAGCTTCATCTTATTTTGCCCAAGGGGCAACAAGAGATTATTGTTCCTTATGGCAATCATGCACGTGGTTGTTTATTTGTTGACGATAGCCACTTAATAACTAAAGAACTAGAGTTTACCATGAACAATGTTTGTAACCAAGTTGATGGATTTTATTATGGTCGCTTAGATATTCGATACAACACATGGGAAGAACTAAAGGCGGGGAAAAATTTTAGCATCATAGAATTGAATGGTGCAGGAAGCGAGCCAACGCATATTTACGACCCCCAACATTCTATATTTTTTGCTTGGAAGGAGATTATCCGCCATTTGGTATTGCTGTACCAAATAGCCAAGAAGAACCATGAATTAGGACATCCCTACCTGAGTTTTAAGGAAGGTATCCAGATGTTTAAGGATAACAGTGCTTATGACAAAACTTTGAATGCACTCATTGTATAAATAACGAACACTGACAAAAGCTTTAGGCTATTTCCTATATGAGCTTTATTGCTGTTTTTGTTGCATTTAGACAATTTTGTTCCGTTCTTCAATTGAACAAAGCATCAGTAATTGACTTGCAATTAGAATGCCTAGTAT
Organism: Chitinophagaceae bacterium; assembly: GCA_027486835.1. Lineage (GTDB taxonomy): Bacteria > Bacteroidota > Bacteroidia > Chitinophagales > Chitinophagaceae > Parasediminibacterium. Next base: position 52,154 of record JAIXOJ010000064.1, on the reverse strand, counting down.
AAATATGCTGCTTGTCTTTGATTGCTTGTTCAGTGACTGATTTGGCTACCAATTACAAGGAACCTCCTCTTACTAAGACCGCATCCACTTTTAAATTTTGGATAAAACTACTTCCTGCCAAGCAAGATACCATTCTGGTATAGGCAAGTTTTCCAAGTTTATAACCACTAGTTTCTGTGTAGGTTATTTCAGGATAATATAATTGTGGAATGAATCCATTACTAATGGCAATTATGCCTAAATCAGTTGGTAGTTGAAGCTTCAACTGCTGTACGGCTTTCATTACCCCAGTTAATATTTCATCACTCATACAGAAAATTGCATCAGGTTTTTTTGCCTGTTTCCAAATATCAATAGTGCGTTGATACGCTTCCATTGGGTTAATGGCATCTGCAATTTGTAGTTTTATTTTTGGAGCATTGATAGCAAAAAACTGATGAAAAGCTGCTTTCCTTTCTTGTGTAATCGACATTTTGCTGTTACCAAACAAGCCTAAAATATTTTTCTTTTTGGCTTCCACCAGTGCTTCTGCCGCAAGGGTAGTTGCAGCCACATCCGCTACGCATATTTTATTGCAGTCAACATCTGTAGGTACTTTATCTAAGAAAATGACTGGTATATCATTGTCGGATAGTTTTTTAAAAGGGCTAATTTCTACAGTGTTGGTGCTAAGGGATACAAACACGCCAGCTACTCTATTTTGTTTGCATAGTTTCAAATTATTGAGCTCTACCATGGGATCATCACCAGACTGTAGTATTAGCAAGGAGTAACCATGAAGGCGGGTTTCTTCCTCTAGGGAAGCAATGAGAGAATCATAAAAATAACCAGAAATTACTGGTACAATCAAGCCAAGCACTTTGCTGTGATTGGTTCTTAAATTAATGGCATTGGCATTAGGTTCATAATCAAGTAGGTTCGACAAATCCCAAACCTTCTTTTTCGTAGCTTCAGAAATGTCTGGATGATTTTTTAATGCCCGAGAAACGGTTGAAATACTTATACCTAATGATTCAGAAATCTTCTTTAGAGTGGCGGCAGGTTTCATTTTTAGCAATCTTAAAATCAAATGTATTGGAAAAGTTTTCCACAGCAAAGCATTTCGCAAACATTGTCGCAAAGGTTTGCGATAAAACAGTGCTTTTTTGGGGTTTTCAACCAATTTGGCTCGATAGGTTTGTGGTTCATTTTTAACTAACGATTAAAACATTGTCAAGATGAAAAAGCATTTGCTTACCCTGTTATTGCTATGCGCAGTAAAACTCTACGCTCAGCAAATCCGTGTTGTAAAAGGAAAAGTTACAAACGAAAAAAAAGACCCCTTAGTGGGTGCTACTGTTACTGTAATGCCAAGTAACAAATCTTACCTTGCTGGAGAAGACGGCAACTTTACCATTCAAATAAGTGCTGGCACTGAAAAAATCACCATCAAAGCGTCCTACTCTGGCTACACTACCGAAACGAAAGTGTTAGCCGATGGAAATGCAACAGAAAACCTAGTTTTTGTTTTGAAAAATGACGTTTTATCCTTGAACGATGTAGTTGTAGTCGGTAATTCAGGTCTTCGTTCAAAAATGAATTCAAGCATTTCTGTAAGTACTTTAAAAACAGAAGATGTTCAAAAAAGCGCACCTAGAACCACCGCGGAAATATTTAGGACAATTCCCGGTATCAGGGCAGAAGCATCGGGTGGCGATGGTAATACCAATATTACGGTGCGTGGTGTTCCAATTTCTGCTGGGGGCTCTAAATACCTGCAATTGCAAGAGGATGGGTTGCCATTGTTGCAGTTTGGTGATATGGCATTTGCCACCTCTGATATCTTTTTGCGTGCCGACCAATCGCTTGCACGTATCGAAGCAATTCGTGGTGGTTCAGCATCCACATTGGCTACCAATTCTCCTGCGGGTATCATAAACATGATAAGTAAAACGGGAGTAGTAGAAGGCGGTACTGTTGCAGTAAGTTCTGGTCTCGACTACAATAATTTTCGCACTGATTTTAATTATGGCACTCCAGTTGGAAATGGATTAAGTTTTAATGTGGGAGGCTTCTATCGGGTAGGAGAGGGGCCTAGAAAAGCAGGCTATGCTGCTAACAATGGAGGCCAATTAAAATTCAATATAACTAAGCAATTTAATAATGGTTATGTTAGATTGTATTTTAAATATTTAAATGACCGAGCCGCAGCATACATGCCAATGCCCATTAAGGTTACGGGAACAAACAGCAGTCCTACTTTTACATCATTAGATGGATTTGATGCTTTACATGGCTCTATGCAAAGTCCATTTCTATCTCAAGATTATGGTACAGGTGTTAATGGAGAACCGCGGCGTGCAGATGTTAGTGATGGAATGCATCCGATTTCAAAAACTGTAGGTGCTGAATTCAATTTCGATTTAGGAGAGGGATGGAAAGTGGAAAATAGATCTCGATTTGCACAAAACAATGGACGGTTTATAGCTCCATTCCCGGCTAGTGTAGGCACAACTTCGGACATTATTTCAACTATAGGAAAAGCAACTGGGTGGAATCTTAGTAGTGCAACTGTTTCCTACGCGAATACAGGCCTTGCTTTTTCTGGCACCAATGTTATGATTATTCACATGTTTGATGTTGAATTAAACAACTTCAACAATTTTGTAAATGATTTCAAACTGAAAAAATCCTTTAATGGTGTTGACGCAACTTTTGGATTTTACAAATCTTATCAAAACGTGGGTATGTCATGGCTTTGGAATTCATACTTAACCGACGTTGATGGAACTGGGGTAAATCCATTGATAATAAAAGACAACGCAGGGATTATCATGAATCCTGTTGGTCAATTTGCTTACGGCACACCAGTTTGGGGTAATTTGCGTAGAAACTATGATACCAAATATGATATTTCAGCACCTTATTTAGCCACTTCCTTTGATGTAGTAAAAAACCTAAATATCGATGCAAGCATACGATGGGATTTTGGAAAAGTAAATGGAACCTACACTGGTGGTTCATCAGCTGCTAAAGACATGAATGGCGATGGCATTATTTCGCCCAATGAAACTAAGGTAGAATCAATTGATTATACAACTAGCAAACCTGTTAAATACGATTATAATTATGGTTCTTATTCCATAGGTGCTAACTATAAATTTAATGCAACTAAAGCCATTTTTGCTAGATACAGCACTGGTGCAACCACCAAAGCTGACAGAATATTGTTCACAAATAATATTTTAGCCGATGGTTCAGCAAAAGGTGTGAAAGACCAAATTGATCAAGCAGAACTTGGGTTAAAAAGTAATTTCAAGAATGTGGGTATTTTCATTACAGGTTTCTATGCCAATGTCAACGAACAAGGCGGATATGAAGCTACCACCCAAAAAGTGATTGAAAATCATTACAAATCTTATGGTTTGGAGTTGGAATTTGCCGCTAAATTGACTAAGGCTCTTGACATAAGGGGTAGTGCTACTTTTACCAAAGCAGAAATTACCGATGGGGTCAACACCGGCAACAAACCAAGAAGGCAAGCTCCGCTTATCTATAACTTCTTACCTAGCTATAACATTGGTAAATTAACTACAGGATTTAGTGCCATTGGAACCACTGGTTCATATGCTCAAGATGACAACAAGTTGAAATTTAAGGGCTATGTTTTAATTAATCCTTTTGTAAACTATAAATTCACTAAAGCTTTGGTATTGTCTGTTAACGCTAATAACGTTTTGAATAGTCTAGGGATTACAGAAGCTGAAGAAAATGCTATTACTGAGAATACCTCAAATATCATCCGTGCGAGATCTGTAACTGGCAGAACGGTATCTGCAACTTTATCGCTTAGCTTTTAATTGTTAGTTTTCGTTTTTTGAGTTTTTTTACGGTAGAGACAAGGTTTTCCTTGTCTCTATTTTGTAACATAGTATTCAACAAAATTATTTCTCTGTAATTCAATAGGATAAAATACTTCTTGCACGAATCACCATTAAGAGAGTACTGACCGTTTATGCCTCACTATTGTAAGTACAACTAATAACTAATTTAAAATGAGTAGTGGTAAAAAGAAGTTTAATTTTTGGTCAATAATTAATATGAATGTTGGTTTTTTTGGCATTCAATACAGCTTTGGATTGCAACAAACCAACATGACACCTATCTATTCATACCTAGGGGCAAATCCGGATCAAATTCCCTTGCTCAACCTTGCTGGCCCAATGACTGGTTTAATTGTTCAGCCCATAATTGGTGCTATGAGCGACAAAACCTTAAGTAAGTTTGGCAGAAGAAGACCTTATTTTATGGTTGGTGCAATCATTTGTAGTGTTTGTTTACTAGCTATGCCATTTAGTAGCAGTCTTTGGCTGGCAGCGGGTTTATTATGGATATTAGATGCAGCGAATAACATTACAATGGAGCCTTATCGTGCATTTGTTAGTGATTTACTTCCTCCTAAACAACATGCCATAGGATTTCTATCACAAAGTTTTTTTACAGGCTTAGGAATTACACTGGCCAATCTCACACCAGGAATATTAGTCGCACTCCGACTAATTGACCAGAATGCAAGAAGCAATAATCACATTACATACACCACTTATGCTGCATTCATCATTGGTTCTGTTGTGTCTATATTGGCTGTATTATTTTCAGTTCTTACCACAAAGGAGCATCCGCTATCTGAAGCAGAAATAGAAACAATAAAGCAACAGCCTTCTGGTATCGCCTATATTTTTAAAGACATTATTCTTGCAATAAAAGAAATGCCTTTGACCATGCGCCAATTGGGATTGGTTTATCTATTTAATTGGTATGCGATGTTTATTTATTGGCAATTCATTACCCTTTGCCTTGCCAAAACGATTTTCCATTCTACAGATCCCACCTCAAGAGAATTTAGCGCTGCACAAATATTAACGGGTACTATAAATGGTACGTATAATTTAGTTACGTTTTGTGTAGCTTTTTTCTTAGCTTGGCTAACAAAAAAAATGGATGCACGTAGCGTGCACACCCTTGGTTTATTATTTGCAGGCTTCTCACTAACCATTTTGCCGCTCATTAACAACCAATCGCTATTATTTCTTCCTATGATTGGCTTTGGGATAGGGTGGGCTAGCATGATGGGTACACCCTACATCATTTTGGCTGGTTCCATTCCAACTAACAGGACAGGTGTTTATATGGGCATATTGAATATGTTTATTGTATTGCCCATGTTACTCGAAACTATTAGTTTCAGGTTTATTTATAAATTTTTATTAGATAGTAATCCCGTATCGGCAATTCGTTTAGCTGGAATATTAATCATTATGGCTGCATTACTTACATTACTCATTCGTAAGAGGAATAGTGCTGCTCTCCAATAATTGTCTTCAATTAAATAAATATGCTTTAGCACTGCATTTTTTACACTTTTATATTTTAATAAATTACAAAGAATTATGCAAAACCCTATTGCCTACCAAAAAAGTATTGACATGCTATACAAAGCTGCCACTCCTAGCGGCTTCGTAGCCGCATTGAATGAGCAGGATAATTACAAAAGAGTATGGACACGCGATGGTGTCGTCTGTAGTTTGGCCGCATTACTCAGTGGTGATAACACATTAATGGCAACGGCTAAAGCAACCCTTCAGACCATATTCGATCATCAACATCCTATAGGTTATATGCCTAGTAGTGTAACGCCCAACACGAACGAAACCAGTTTTGGGGGCATTGTGGGCAGGGCGGACAACCCTAGTTGGGCGATAATTGGTTTATGTCAATATGTATTATATACCAAAGACAATGATTTTGCTAAGGAAAATTACACAAAGGTTGTTCGCTCTTTTTGGGTTTTGGAGGCTTGGGAGTATAATGGCAAAAACCTTGTGTATGTGCCTCAAAGCGGCGATTGGGCCGATGAGTATATTTATCATGGATACATTTTGTTTGTACAATTACTTCGAGTTTGGGCATTAAGACTAGCGGCTACAACCTACCAACGCCCAGACTGGGCAGCAAAAGCGAATGCCATAGTTACAACTATTCAATACAATTTTTGGAAACAAGAAGACATTTCAAAATTATATCACTCCCAATGGCAACCAAAAATTGCAAATGCTTTTCAAGGATTCTGGCTAATGGGAATGAATCCCTCGATAGTATATCCTTATTTCGACTTACAGGCGAATGCTTTTGCGCTGCTATTAAATATCGGTTCTGTTAAGCAGACAAAATCGGTGGTTGATTATATACAGCAACTGTTCAATTCAGGAAGGAACAATATGTTGCCTTCTTTTCATCCAACCATTTTGGAGGGTGATGTAGATTTGCAAGCATTAACTGGCAATTACGCTTACTCATTTAGAAATAAACCCTATCAGTTTCACAACGGTGGCTTGTGGCCGGTCTGGAATGGATGGATGACTATGGCAGTTTGCTCCTCGGGTAATCAAGATTTAGCTAAAGCCATCACTCAAGCTATTCATGATGCCAATATGTATTTAAATAATCCCTTTAATGAATGTTTAAATGGCCAAACACAGGAACCTTGTGGTGTAACTTGTTGTACATGGAGCGCAGCCGGTGCTATCATTGCTGAACAAGCTTTAAAGGGTAACTATTTATATACACCAACCAATATTTAGAAATAATTAAAATGGCATTTCTAAATCATGTTCATCAAGTGATTTTTATTACCAGCCAATTAGTTAATAAAAATAATTATTTAAAACAATTGTTTCAGTGAAATGAATAAATATATACTGGTCATTGGAGAAATATTAGTAGACTTGATTAGTACCAACTTGGTAAATAATCTAGGAAAGGCAGAAGGTTTTACCATGTTTGCTGGTGGTAGTGCAGCTAATTTTAGTCGTTTCTTTTCACGTTGTCAGAAGGATGTAAAACTTATTGCATCGGTAGGGAAAGATGGTTTTGGACAGTTTCTACTCCAAGCCTTAGCAGATGAAGGGGTTTCTCTAGCATTTATCGCTCAACACAATTCCAATCCGACATCGATTATTTTAGTTGGTAAATCTATTAATACCCCTGATTTCATACCATATCGAGGTGCTGATAATATTATTTTAGAAATAGAGGAAAGTACTATTAAGGATGCGTCAATAATCCATTCTACCGCATTTGCACTTAGCAAGCAACCCGCGCAGCAATCCATATTATCAGCATTCTCAAAAGCATTTAGTGAACAAATACCCATTTCAATCGATTGGAATTATTCCGAAAAGATTTGGGGTTGTAAACATGATGCGGAGAAAGTTTTTAAAGAAATTCAACAATTCAACCCTATTTTTAAGTTTAGTTCGGATGATGTAGATCGCTTTGCAGGAACAAAATTGAATCTAAACTGCCAATTAGCATTTTTAAACGAAATTCAGGCAAAGGCTATTTGTCTTACCTGTGGAAGCAAAGGGGTTTATTTCAAAACTACAACATCGGAATGGCAACATATTGCCGCGCAACCTATAGAAGTTAAGGATGCAACAGGAGCAGGCGATGCATTTTGGGCAGGATTTATGAGCCAATGGATAGATGGAAAATCAATTGATGATTGTGTAAAAAAGGGTATTGAAACTGCCGCATTACAGCTTACTGGAGGTTGGTAAAAATGCAACAACAATTGCAGTGTTTAATTGGTGCCTAAATGTTTTTGTATCATTTAGTTCCTTGTCAGATGTCAATATCAATTGATCATAATGCAGTAATATCTGTAAGTTGTACTTCTTCTGCCACTTTTTTTGATGTTTAAACAGTAATTATAAAACGGTTGCTTATCATACACAACAAATCCCCTGCTTTAAAAAAGCGGGGGATTTATTATACTAGTAATAGTTAACCTTCTAAGGTATTTAACTCCTGAATTATTTTGGTTTTCACATTGTCCGATAATCGCTCTTCACCATGTTCATGTTTCGCATGTTTGATGATAAAGCTCGTTTGTTGTTCAAATCGTTTACAAAATGTACAAATAGCCAAATGATACCGCAAGCGCAATGCATCCATCCAACTGATTTTACCTGCTTCTTTCAGGGACACTAAGTAAGTTGCTGTTTTACAACTCAGAGAAAACAAACTTTTCATACTAGCAAATTATTTCTTGGTAATTAGGGCAAAAAGAAAATGATTACAATTTTATCGTCAATTCAGTCGAAACTAATTGTAAAGAATAAGGAAAATGAAATTAAAGCGTTACAAACGAACCCAATTTAACTCCATACATTTTCTTAATTGCAACTTAGCTCGGTGTATTAATACCCAGTAGTTGGACGAAGTCAAGTTCAATTCCTTACAAATATCTTCGGCACTAAAATCTTCCAAATATTTCATTACAAAAACAGATTGTTGTAGCTGCTGCAATTTTTTTTGACACATACCTAATATCCCATAAAACTCTTTTCGCTCAATGGGTTGCTGAAATTGGATTGCCCAATCTTTGGGTCCATCGCTGTTGGTCCAATGTTCTGCATCATTAAAGTATCCAGCAGTGGTATCCACTTCAGCAAATTGAACAGGCTGTGTACTTTTTTTCCTGAAATAATCAATTATTTTGTTTTTGCAAATAGCAAAAAGCCAAGTTTTTTCAGAGGCCTCAGATTTGTAAGTATCCCTGCTTTTCCAAGCACTCAAAAAGGTTTCTTGTACGATGTCTTCAGCCAATAATCTATCATTTACCCTTTTTATGGTATAGTTAAGCAATAGATCGCCATATTTTTCTACCCACTCATTCGCATTTAATCCTGTCTTGCTCATAGTAATAAATTAATTTCAGAATTACCACAAAAAAAGGAATCAATAAATAATGATGTCGCATGTACGCTATTCGTTTTAAAAATAGTATAGCCTATTGGCTGTGCGCGTAATTATTTAATGATTCCTTTTCAGAATGATATGAATATAAAACTGTCCTTTTATAAAGGAACTAAATCAAACTTGATGCCCAAAGCAATCAAAAACTATTGTTCAATTTTTTATTGGTCAATGTTATTCAAAGAAGGTAGAAACTGATTGAATCAAAATAGTGAATTCAAAACAATAAATTCAATATTTCAATAGTAGTCTCTATATACTTATCAACCATTTAACCAGCATTGAATGCTTAAAGCTTCAAAAGATTTAGAATATTCTTCTTCTAGTTGGTGGTCTGTTTGGTCTTGGAGCCGCTGTAGAGTAAGCACCAGTATCTCTTGGTTTTGGCGGTTGTTCTTCTTGGAGTTTTACGCCAATTTTCTTCCCAAAAATCGAAGCTCCGTCCAGCAAATCCATTGCTTCTTTTGCTTCTTGATCGTTAGGCATATCTAAGAAACCAAATCCTTTGCTCTTGCCTGAAACTTTGTCTTTTACTACTATTGCCGATGCTACTTCACCGTACAACTCAAACATTTCTTTTAAATCCACTTCATCTAATGTTGTTGGCAAACCGCCTACAAATAGTTTCATAATTATAATTTTTTGTTTTCACATTTGTTTATGTAGAAAAATATGGGGGTCGGCAATATTACTGAATTCACGGCTTTTCTGCAATTTACCGTTGTATTTATTTTTTCATTTTCTGAATTGGCCAAGATTCTTCCAGTAATAGTTGTGTGTTTCTGTGAAACCCTAAACTTGTTTTGACCAACCTAGAGTCAGCTTTACCATTGAATTTACGCGCTTAAAAATTTTATTTTGTTGCGAACTATTTATAGATGCATCCCCAATCCTTATTGTTCAGAACTTCATTTAGTTGATCGTAAACCAACCCCTAATTACTTAAATAGCGATTCAGCGATACCCTGATTAATCGTGTATTTGCTGTAATTTATCTGCACACTCCCTTTTTTCCTCCTGATTTTCTCTGCCTCCGTTTGTTTCTCTTCATCATCAAATTCTAGGGCAATTCCTTTGGGCATTTTATAGTCTTTGGTGTTGAAACTAAAATTGAGTTTGTCAGGTAAGCCATAAGATTCGTATTTGCCGTAGTTCATTTCTATTTCAAAAGAACCATTCTCTTTAGTGGTGGTGGATGCTTTTAGTATCAGCAAACGAGCTACGTCAATATACAAGGTGGATAATACAATATCGCTGTTTTGAGCAGTAGGAATGAGTTTCACAACTTTCACTTTAACATGGTTTACTTCTGCATCTCCAGCAGCAAGTGCTAAAAAGGCATCGCCTTCTATTAGGGTACTCATGTTCACAGTAACTCCGCCTTTTGGCAAAATGGAAATACCTCCGTCTCTTTTTAGTTTAAAGCGATTTGGTTTTTTATAATAAACTTTTACTTTACCAACAGGTGCTTTTATAAAAGCCACATCCGTTTTCATGTTGCCCTCTGCCACGTAATCGTTTACTTGGTCTAGTTTAGCTTTCACTTTTTTAATGAGTTCCATCATATCCTGTCCGTAACTGATGGAATGGAATTGAAGACATAGTAAAGCTGCAATTAAATATTTCATGTTTGTAAACTGTATTTTATTATTTAATAGTAATGTTCCTGCTGTAGTGGTTTTGAAATGCTTAGAAAGGGTTACAATATTCAGAATTTAGAAGTTGAATTAAATTTACTTTCTTACCTAAAACCTAAAACCTAGAACCTAGAACCTAATACTTAAAACCTAAAACCTAGAACCTAGAACCTAATACCTAAAACCTTCTTAGCTAAGAATGTCTTTCTTTCTAAACAAAACAATTGATGCTACAACAAACCCCACTACATGCGCTACCAATACCAAGCTAGAAGTGATGATTCTTCCCGGCTTTTGAATACTGCCAATGATAATAGCATTATCGGCATTTACCTTGGGGTCAAAAAATTCTTTCCAATTTACCATGTGCGTGGTAAACAAAAAAGGCTGAATTTTCTGAAATAATGGAATACTCATTGTACTTAGAATCGTAAAAAAGATAATTACGCTCATGGTTGTAACGATTGGACCAATGGAATTTTCGGCAAAAAGGGACAAAAAGAAACCTAATGCAGACACCGTTAGCATGGCCAAAAAAGCGAAACAAAATGCGCCAGTATATCGCCAAAACACATCTTGTACAGGTAATTGCACGATATAATTGGTCTTTTGAATCACCATGTCATCCGTTCCAAACATAAACATACTTACAAAAAGGGCGAGGAATGCAATCCACACCAACAACAGAAAGGTGTAAATGGCCGATGCCATGAATTTGGCTAATAAAAATTCTGTACGGCTAAATGGTTTGGTTAGTAGCAAACGTAAGGTCCCCATGTTAGCTTCACCACTCACCATGTCAGCAGCTACAAGTGCAATCAGTAGTGGCACATGCACTAATAATAATTGTAGTAGCACATAGCAAACAAGGTATCCGTTTAATATTTTACCATCAAACGAAAAAGTTTGCATTACGTTGGTCATCATAAATTCCACATATGCTGTGCCATCACGTAACAGGCCTAATTGGATAATCCCAATAAGGGCAGTGATGGCGGCAAAGGAAATGTACGTTCTTGGACGACGAAATATCTTGTATAACTCAATTTGCAAAAGTTGGAACATGTTGATTGGTAGTAGTAATTTGTAAAAAATAATCTTCTAGGCTGTGGCGGGGTTGAAGCGATATAACGGCTATATCCAAGGCAACCAAGCCTTTATGTAGTTCTGGTATATTGTTTTTATGCATTTTCAATAACAATTTTCCATTCCTTTCTGGTTGTAACGCAGTTGCCCATTCGCTTTGGGCTAATTTGTCTAGTGCCGCTATATTGTCTGCCGTATCTAACTCGATCATTGTTTGGGCTGGGTCAAGTAATTCTTGGGTACTACCCTCTACCAATTTTTTGCCTTTATCAATAATGAGTAATCGGGAAGCCACTTGTTCAATTTCGCTCAATAAATGGGAGGATACAACCACTGTTTTACCCATTTCGTTGCTTAAACTAAGTATAAGATTGCGCACATCGGCTATTCCTTGGGGGTCTAATCCATTAGTTGGTTCATCTAGGATAATCAATTTGGGATTATGTACCAGGGCAATGGCAATACCTAGTCTTTGCTTCATCCCTTGCGAAAAAGTTGTAACAATATCTTTTGACCTATCAGCTAAACCCACTACCTCTAACTGATTTTTGATGAGCTTATCAGATACTTTTATTCCACTCATGCGTGCAAAGAGTGATACGTTTTCATAAGCAGATAAGTATTTGTACACATCGGGTTTTTCAACTACAGCACCAATTTGGCGAAGAATGTCAGTTCTGTTTTCTTGCAAGTTCATCCCGAAAATTTCTATGTTACCACTAGTAGGGGTGATAAGCGTGAGTAACATTCTAATAGTGGTGCTTTTTCCTGCCCCGTTTTGTCCTAAAAAACCATACACATCGCCCTGATTGACCGTAAACGATAAATCGCTTACCGCAGTATTTCGTTTGTATTGCTTTGTAAGGTTGGAAACTTTAATCATTGACTCCATATAAGTTGGTAATAACGGTGAGGGACGAAATTAGTTCTTCGCCAATAGATGTAAGATGTTATTTCCCTTTGTTCAGCAAGCGATAAATTAATTATTGTCTAACGTATGTGCGGCCTACGCCCACTTGCATGTTATCATTAGCGATTATTTTACCAGTTGAAAAAGTAGTTAGTCATAGTTGCCACAATTAGTCCCAGTTAGTAACAATTAGTCACTGTTTGTCACAATTTGTCCTGTTTATTATTTGCATAAGCTACCAATAATTAAGTTAAATCCAGTGCTTAATTCAAAGCAATTTAAAACAGATTTATCCAAGCAATTGGTAAGTATCTATTAATAATCATCCAGTTTGTAATCCCTGTATTGCATTAATAAAGTGAAAAGTTGTAAAATACGTTAGGTAGCACTTTGCGCCTTCTTTACGTACGAAACTTTGCCCGCTTTTTCGCGAATAATACCTACAATCCTTTACAATTAATAGGTTGTTTATTTCTTTTAACATGCCAAATCTATTTCGGCTTCGCCAAATGAATCACCCTAGCTATCAATTTTCGATTATAAGGCATTGCTTTTTTTACAGCATTTTACGCTCGAAGTTTTGCCAAAATAGGGTAGGTGTATATCCCACTTCTAAACAGGCAAAAAACATGCTTTAACCTGTATTGTTTATTTATATTTATCTTGTTTGGTAACATAAAATGGGCTAAAATTATTGTAAGTTAAAATAAATCATTGTATTATCTGAAACGCCTTCCTCCCGAGTACTTGCGCCTTCCTCCCGAGTACTTGCGCCTTCCTCCCGAATACTTGCGCCTTCCTCCCGAATACTTGCGCCTTCCTCCCGAGTACTTGCGCCTTCCTCCCGAGTACTTGCGCCTTCCTCCCAAGTACTTGCGCCTTCCACCCGAGTACTTGTGCCTTCCTCCCGAGTACTTGCAGCCTCCACTCAAGTACTTACTGCCTTCTCAAAAGTACTTACTGCCTTCTCAAAAGTACTTCCCGGCTCGCTCAATTATCATTAGTTAATCCAAATTAAAAAAGTATAAGCAGTATTTGTTCAAGTTGAATAAGTACAAGTTTGCTCATTATATTTTGGACAGGGTATCATCCGCTTATAAATAAAATAGCCTTCGGCAAATGATTCACATTAGAAACGAGGTTATAAAATCTAAGTTATCTTCTTTTAAACAGTGAAAATCTCTGAGAACATTTTTCTGTAACGATTTCCCTTTCTTTGCTTATGCGTTTGATACTTATTTCTTTCCTTACTTGCATTTCTCAATTGCTAAGCTTGGCACAAAGCCAACGACCTTATTTATTTATCGGTACATACACCAATGGGAAGAGTGAGGGCATTTATGTCTATCGGTTCGATACCAAAGCGGGCACAGCGTCTTACGTCAGTCATATAAAAACCGACAATCCCTCTTATATCGCTGTAAGCAAGCACCACCCATTTATTTATGCAGTGAAGGAACAATCTAGCGCACAGTTAAATGAAGTATCTGCTTTCCGTTTCGATGATCAAAGCGGCACTCTGGAATTGGTGAATAGCCGTTCGATTCTAGGTGCGGGCCCTTGTTATATTACCGTTGATAGCAAAAACAAATGGGTTTTCACAGCCAATTATAAAGGCGGTAGTGTTTCTGGAATCCCACTCAAGGAGGATGGAAGTCTAGATTCCATCCGATACTTTAACCAACACACAGGAAAAAGTATTAACCCCAAAAGACAACAAGAACCCCATGCCCACTGCGCCATGTTTTCTCCTGACGAGCAATATCTCTACACTACCGATTTAGGCACAGATGTCATCAATCAGTATCGATTTAATGCAAAAAATGCCGTCCAACCCCTCCAAACGAAAGCTGATTCTGTAATCTTCAGTAAACCTGGCAACGGCCCTCGGCATCTTTGCTTTGCCCCCAAAGCACCTTTTTTGTATGCCATTAATGAATTAAGTGGCACTATCGATCAATTCCAATTAAGTAAAGGCATCCCTAAATTGGTCGCTTCCGTAAGTACAGATAGTACCAACAATGCTGATAAAGGAAGTGCAGATATTCATATTTCTGCTGATGGACGTTTTCTATATGCCACTAATCGTGGTAATTATAATAATATATCCACATTTAGTATCCACCCCAAAACTGGCTTTCTTACCCTCTTGCAAGTACTCCCTACTGGTGGCATATCCCCAAGAAACTTTACCATCGACCCCTCGGGCAATTATCTTTTAGTTGGACATCAACGTTCAGATTTCATCACCATTTTCAAGCGAAACCCCTCCACAGGTTTGCTCCAACCAACTTCTAATAAAATCGAGGTGAGTAGTGCAGTTTGTTTGAAGTTTAGGTAAAACCAATTTGCCGAATCTAGTTTTTGTGATTCCCACATTTGCTCACTTATCTTTCTTATGAATGGCATGGTTTATTAAGCAGCGTAGTCTTTTATAATGGCACTAAAGTTTCAATAACTAAAAGCATGTAACATTTGGTGTTGTGCGCTCGAATGAAATAAGTAACCAAGATTCCTAATAATTTTCGTGCCATTACAGCAATGCGACTAAAAACGACAATGGTCATATTGTTTAAGTGTTAGTCGCAATTCGTGCCATAGGAGCGAAGCGGCTATAAACGATAATGGTAATATTGTTTAATAGTAAGTCGCAATTCGTGTATTAGTGGCATCCCCCCAATGGCAAAATCTTGTAGTAGGTAATATGTGTTCATTGGTTACATTTGCCCGCTTAAAATAATAAAAAATTGGCTACAAAAGGTTTAGTAACTACAGAGATATTAGCAGCATTAACGGCGATTGTTGGAGAGTCATACGTATTTTTTGATAAAGAGAATTTGACCCACTATGGACACGACGAAACCGAAAAATTATTGTATTTGCCAGAGGTAGTGGTAAAACCAAGAACCAGCCAAGAAATTGCAAGCATCATGCAATTGTGCAACCAACACATCATACCAGTTACACCAAGGGGTGGTGGTACCGGTTTAAGCGGGGGCGCATTGCCCCAACTGGGAGGGGTGCTGTTGAGTACCGAACGATTGAACACCATCATAGAAATAGATGAAAGGAATTTACAAGTAACCACGGAGCCAGGGGTTATAACCGAAGTATTACAAGATGCAGTAAAGGAAAAAGGCTTGTTTTACCCTCCCGACCCAAGCAGCAAAGGCAGTTGCTTCATCGGTGGAAATATTGCTGAGAATAGCGGTGGCCCAAAAGCGGTAAAGTATGGGGTGGTAAAAGATTATGTGCTAAACTTAGAAGTGGTGTTGCCTACAGGAGATATTATTTGGACAGGCGCCAATGTGCTAAAAAACGTGACGGGTTATAACCTTACCCAGTTGATGGTAGGTAGCGAAGGAACCTTGGGAATTGTTACCAAAATAGTATTGAAGCTGATTCCTTTACCCAAGTTTGATTTACTCATGTTGGTGCCCTTCAACGATTTGGAAAAAGCAAGCGAAGCGGTAAGTGCCATTTTCCGTGCAGGATTTACACCAAGTGCATTAGAACTCATAGAAATTGACGCATTAATGATTGTGAGCAAAATGGTGGACAGCCATGCAGTACCTGTTACCCCAGATATAGCCGCTCATTTAATTATTGAGGTGGATGGCAACAATATGGATGTATTGATGAGCGAAATGGAGCAAATTGCTGAATTGATGGTAACCTACGATGGTGGTGAGGTGTTCTTTGCCGATGATGCCCAACAAAAAGCAGAATTATGGAAACTACGCCGACGCGCAGCCGAAGCGGTAAAAAGCGTGGGCTATACCATTGAAGAAGACACTGTTGTACCTCGTGCTCATTTACCTGCACTGATCAAAGGCGTGAAAGCATTGGGTAAGGAATATGATTTTCATGCAGTTTGTTATGGACATGCGGGCGACGGAAATTTGCATGTACGTATCCACAAAGAAGGCATCCCCAATAGTTTTGGCAATGCGGAAATGAATAAAGCTTTGAGAGCTTTATTTGAGTTGGTATATAGCCTAGGTGGCACCATTAGCGGTGAACATGGTATTGGGTTAATCCAGAAAAGCTACATGGATATAGTATTTAAAGAAGCCAATTTGAATTTGATGAGGGGCATTAAAAAAGTATTTGATCCTAACAACATCTTAAATGCGGGTAAAATTTTTGATTCTATCGCTTAAGAAAAAATGCATCTAATAGGCTATCGATGGTTACCCGATAAAAGTAGTTGGTATTGGTTTAAAAAATCAAGTTAGACCTGACAGGTTTTTTAAACCTGTCAGGTCTGAACAAAATGGATGGTTTTTCATAATAGCCTAGCAGAATCAGGTATATTCTCCAAAATACAACTTTTAAAGCATTTTTTTATCTTTTGAAACAATAAAATAATTCGTTATGAAAAATTGGATATTGGCTTTAGCGTTTTTATGTGGCGTTCATTTGTCTCAGGCGCAGGTGGAAGGGGTTTCTACAAGAACATCTTCCTCAGAAGAACATGGTTTTAACAAGGAAAACATTTTTGCAGGCGGGAGTTTAAGTCTTGGTTATCAATCTGGATTTGATGGTACGGGCAGGAGTACCAATGTTTTCAATGCTGGCGTTTTGCCAGAAATTGGATATAATTTGTCCAAAGTATTTGATTTAGGTGTTTCGGGTAGTGTCAATTATTATTCATATTCCTTCCCGCAATACGAAACAGTTAAACTAAAAACAACCACTTATGGATTTGGTGCTTTTGTTAGGGCAAGGGTATTTGATCAATTTTACCTTCAAGTAATGCCCGAACTAAATTTTAGTAGAACCAAGGAAACTAATACCAGTTATACATACAAGTATAACATCAACTCTAGTAGTTTTTTGGTTGGTGCTGGATACAGATACTTAAATGAGGGCGGGAGATCTTGCTTCAACATAGCTATTCTAGTAGATTTAGGAAAGGATGATTATTCACCTTATAAATCCTACACCCAAAACGGACAAGTAGTGGTGGTGCCAATCTATCGTGCTTCCTACCTGTTTTTCCCTTTTAGGAAATAAGTAAATCAAACAATTGTTCGGGGGTATCTACCACTACCAATCGGTCTTTCCAGCTTTCATGTAGAAAACCTTCGAACTGCATGTGTGCAAAATGTTCTAGCAAATGGTGATAATACCCACCTGAATTCAATAGAAAAATCTTTTTATCGTGAATTTGTAGCGTGTTCCAAGTGAGCATCTCAAACAATTCATCCATGGTGCCATTACCGCCTGGGAGTATGACGGCGGCTTCGCAAAGGTCGTACATGAGTTTTTTTCTTTGGTGCATATCACTCACTTGTATCAGTTCGGTTATGTAAGTATGTCCTTTCTCCCATTGCATTAATACTTCAGGAATAACCCCCACCACCTTTCCACCGTTTTGCATGATGGTATCCGCTATTGCTCCCATGATACCCACACTACCACCACCATAAATTAATGTTACCTGATTTATAGCCATCCAACTACCAATTTTTTTTGCGTGTTCCACGTACAAGGGATTAGCACCAGATTTACTCCCACAAAAAACGGCAAGTCGATGTATCATATTTATTCTTTGCAGCAAATATGGCGCATTTTGAGGCTTAGCATGAAACTACATTGAAAATAGATAGGCTATTTGATATGGTAAATCTATTTGCAGTATTAGAAATTTATCAAGACGGGTTTGGTTTGTTAATAATTGAGAATGGTGTAATCAATAATTTAGGTAGCAAATTGATATAAGGGTATTCAGTACCAAAAGGTCTTCACAATGCGTATAATACCTTTTATTCAATGCATCAGCAAAAAGTATAAAAGCGTTGAATGGTAAATCCAATCTTTTAGGGTTTTGTTTTTGCCAAGAAAGAAAAGTTAGACGGATATTATTGTGCGTTTAAACCTGCATAACTCATTTTCATGCAAACACTACTCATTTCTGGAGTTGCATGTGGTGTTATAACAAATGCACTGTTTAATTTCACACCTGTACACCTCATTTCTGCATGTGCTTGTACTATTTTCACTAATGCTCAGCTAATTTCCACACCTGCACATCACTTTTCTGGTATTACTAGTAGTGTTCTCACTGATGCACAGCAAATTATCACACATGCACACCTCATTTCTGCATGTGCTTGTAGTGTTTTGATTAATGCACTGCAAATTATCGCACCTGCATGCCTCATTTCTGCGTGTTCATGTAGTATTTCCATTAATGCACAGCAAATTATTGCACCTGCATGCCTCATTTCTGCATGTGCATGTAGTATTTCCATTAATGCACAGCAAATTATCGCACCTGCATACCTCATTTTCGCACCTGCATACCTCATTTCTGCATCTGCATACCTCATTATTGCACCTGCATACCTCATTTCTGCACCTGCATGCCTCATTTTCGCACCTGCATACCTCATTTCTGTAGTTGCTTACTATTTTACAGTAAATACATTAAGATATTCCTTGAAAAGTCGTTTCTTGCTTGAATATAACAAAAGCCCACCATTGGTAATAGATATTATATTGACCACAACTGAGTGAAGCTTGATTAAGTGTAAGCTCTATTTAACTGCGACTCATTTCAATAGTATTTGTTGCTGGAGGATAATGAGGAAATAATTCAATTTAGCCCAACTTTTCACCTGTATTAAACAGACCTAGTTAGTAGCATAGTTTCCCTATTTTCGCCGCAAAATTTTTTATAAATGGGAATTGCTGATAGATTAGCAGGTTTGAAAAATGAAAAAAGCAGTGTGAACCTAAGTATTGGGGAAGCATTTTTAGCAGAAAATAAATTAAGGCCCGAAGTGGTTACCACCGAAAGTGGCTTACAGTATGAAATTTTACAAGCAGGAGAGGGGGCTAAGCCAACTGCTAGTAATACGGTTACTTGCCATTACCACGGCACTTTGATAGACGGTACTGTGTTTGACAGTAGTGTGAAAAGAGGACAACCCGCTTCATTTCCATTGAACATGGTAATTAAAGGCTGGACAGAAGGGTTGCAATTAATGCCGCTCGGTAGTAAGTTCAGGTTCTTTATCCACCCAACAATGGCCTATGGCGAGCGTCAGGTAAGCGCTCAAATTGGCCCAAACAGCACATTGATATTTGATGTGGAGCTGTTAGGAATTAAATAGTTACTAGCGATTTCTACAAAATCACTACCATAAAAAAAGCCCGCAAATTGTTTGTGGGCTTTTTTTATGGTTAAAATTTTATCTTGGTAGAATTGGGTTTACTCAATCTTCTAATGAGGTTTTTTGTAAAAAAATGTTGCTACTAAGCATCTCTATCGTAATATTGCAATCATTAGATACAGATATGGGAATAACGAAGTCAGCACATTTTACAGATAGCCAAAACGAAATGGCGTCGCTCATAAAAGCCTTGGGGCATCCAGCCAGAATAGCCATTCTAGAATACCTACTAAAAGTGGATACCTGTATTTGTGGCGACATTGTAAACGAATTACCCCTGGCACAGCCAACTGTTTCGCAACATTTAAAGGAATTAAAAAATGCTGGGCTAATAAAAGGAGAAATAGAAGGCAATACCATTTGCTATTGCCTAGATAAAGAGGTGTTGGGGCGTATTAAGCGCTATTTTGAAAACATTACGATCCTTTTGGAAAAGAAAAATAATGGTTGTTGTTAACAATTTAAATACAAATAAAAATGAAACTTTCAGTAATTAAGGAGCATCTACAAACTGTACCGTCTGTAAATTTTAAACTGGCCAGTGGTGGTTTTGTTCCCGAGCATTTCCATGTAACCGAAGTGGGGGCAGTTACCAAACATTTTATTGATTGTGGCGGTGTGGAGCGCATAGAAAAAGAGTGAACTTCCAACTCTGGGATGCCAATGATTTTGAACATCGGCTTAAACCCCAAAAACTAGCCAAGATTATCGCCCTCTCTGAATCTAAATTGGGTATCGGAGATTTAGAAATAGAAGTGGAATACCAAACGGACACTATTGGTAAGTATGGTTTGGAATTCGATGGGGTAGATTTTGTGTTAGTCCCTAAACAAACGGCCTGCTTAGCCAGTGATTCCTGTGGTATTCCACCGGCAAAGCAAAAAGTAACTATGAGCGAGTTACAATCAGCCAACCAAAGCTGCTGCACACCAGGTGGTGGATGTTGCTAATCATAAAATCGTATAAACCAGATTTAATTTTAAACCAGATGACTATTGCCCTTTTTAGCGACATACATGCTAACCTACCTGCCTTGCAGGCATTTTTTTCTGACGTTGACAGCCGAAATCCCGACGCCATCTATTGCTTAGGCGATTTAGTGGGATACAATGTTTGGCCAAACGAAGTAGTAAACGAAATACGAAAACGTAGAATCCCCACTATTGCGGGTAATTACGATTTTGGTATTGGACGGATGAGCAACGAATGTGGTTGTGCCTACAAAACTGACCATGAAAAAGACAATGGAAAAATATCAATTGCTTTTACTAACTCCATTATGAAAGAAGAAGAGCGTGCCTATTTACGTACACTGCCCGCTCACATTAAGGTGGAGTTTCAGTTGAATGAAGACAAATTGAACTTATTTCTGGTTCATGGTAGTCCGCGAAAAATAAACGAGTATCTATTTGAAGACCGAGAAGAGAAAAGCATGCTCCGCATTATGGAACAAGCCGATGCTGATATTCTTTGCTTTGGTCATACTCATAAACCCTATCACCGTATTCTGAACTCAGGAATAGATGGTAATAACCATTATAGACATGCCATTAACATCGGTTCTGTAGGCAAGCCCAAAGACAGCAACCCTCAGGGGGGCTATGTGCTGCTTACTATTAATGAAAACAGTTCTATACTAGATAAAGACAGTATTAAAGTGGATTTTATCCGGTTCGATTATGACATTGAAGCAGCAGCAAGCGCAGTGGAAGCAAGTCCATTGCCCAATGAATTTGCTGACATGCTTAGAAAAGGTGCTTAGTATGATTAAGATTACTAACCTACTCCCGCAACATTGGGAAGCGGTAAAAAGGATTTATGAAGAAGGTATTGCCACTGGCTGCGCAACTTTTCAAACAGTTGCACCAGATTGGGAAGCTTGGGACAAAAGCCATTTACTCACTTGCAGAATCGTAGCCTTGCATCAAGATGCTGTTTTGGGCTGGGCCGCATTAACGCCCGTTTCTAGTCGATGTGTTTATGCAGGCGTGGCTGAAGTAAGTGTATATGTGGCAGCGCAAGCGAGGGGCAAAAAAATAGGCAGTTTACTAATGCAGAACTTGATTGAGCAAAGTGAACAAGAGGGTTTATGGACCTTGCAATCTGGCATTTTTCCAGAGAACAAAGCGAGTATTTCCATCCACCAGAATAATGGTTTTAGAATAATGGGTTATCGAGAAAGAATAGGAAAGTTGGGTACTACTTGGCGGGATAATCTGTTGATGGAAAGAAGAAGTATGGTAATTGGAATCGATTAATATCTAGGCCCTTGCATTCCAAATTTCTTCACCATTGTCCGTTTCTTTTCCATTGTTAACTAAAAGGCCGCTACGATATAATAATAGCCACTTCCAAAACACTTGATATTAGTTTAATCGAATGAAAAAATACCTAGCCGAAGCAATTGGCACTTTTGCATTAATCTTTTGCGGTACCGGTGCCATTATTGTTGACCACCAATTACCAGGTCAAATTGGACATCTAGGGGTATCGATTACTTTTGGATTGATAGTAACCGCCATGATTTATGCCTTTGGCGACCATTCTGGTGCTCACTTTAATCCAGCTGTTACGCTAGGTTTTGCTTTTGCAAAGCTTTTTCCAAAGAAAGAAATTTTGCCCTACATGGCAGCGCAAATAGTGGGTGCTTGTTTGGCATCAGGTATTTTAAAATTATTGTTTCCAGCAAATGTTGATTTAGGTGCTACAATTCCTTCTGGCACAAACCAGCAATCTTTTGTTTTAGAGGTTATACTCACCTTTATATTAATGCTTACGGTCTTATTTACTTCACAAGGTTCTAAAGAAACAGGCACAATGGCTGGGCTTGCTATTGGCGGAGTAGTTCTATTGGAGGCTTTGTTTGCAGGCCCCATTTCTGGTGCATCCATGAATCCAGCTAGAAGTTTAGCTCCTGCAATGGTATCGGGTAATCTTTCTGCTTTATGGATTTATGTAACCGCCCCTTTTATTGGCGCATTTTTGGCAGTATTGGTGTGGAAAGGTATTAGTAGATAGTATTGGGTGGTAATTACGAATGAGAACTTAAAAATTAATTTGGCGAATACTTAATGTGCAAGTATCTATGATTTTTTATTTTTTTTAACTAAGTTAGAGGGACAATTATTGCGCTGTGGAAATCTTATTTGTAGATACCCACAATAGTTTAAGCCTTAATTATGTTAGAAAGCATTTTTAAAACCCTCACCTCATTAGTTACACTACAGGCAATTATTTTTAGTTTATTGTTTATTCTTAATCGCAAGAAGAATAATGCGCTCATCCTTTTAGGCATTTTTTTACTGGCTTATGTTGGAACAAACATTCTATGGATGTTGAAGGTAACCCTGCCTTCTTTTTTTCATACCATTAGGTATTTACCCATTGTATTTTCTTATGGCATTGTGCCATTATTTTTTATTTACACCAAAAATGTTTTGGGGAGATTAAATAAGAAAGATTTTTGGCATCTTACCCCCGCATTGTTAGAGTTTGCTTTGGGATTTGTTTTTCTATTATTTCCTAAACTAGGGGATGAATTTTATGGTATTGGTAATAAACCTGTTTTGGTTATTTCAATGGTCATTATACCACCCGTGTATAATGCTATCTATGCCGTATTCACAATCTTATTTATTAGAAAACAACAAAAAATAATTCCTAATTATTTCACCGAAGTAGAAAAAAGGAGAGTGAATTGGATTATTATTACCTGTCTCATTTTTTCATTAGATTATGTAATAGAATTGGTTTCTTCAATCGTACAATTGAATACAGATTGGGACTTGTATATCTATTTATATGAAGTAATCACTACAGGGTTTATTGTTTATTGGGTTTCTATTTATGGATTGACTCAAAAAAGTTTGCTCATTGAATTTAACCAAATTGATAACATAGAAGAGATAAATGAGCTGAGTTTACATGCGGCTTTAAATGAAAATACGCCAATTAGTGAAGCAAGCATCCAGACTGGGGTTGATGAAAATTATGAAAAAATTGTAACCTTTTTTAAGGAAACAAAAGTCTATAAGAATAAAGAAATCAGTTTGTTTATGGTGGCAGATTTGTTGCAAAAACCTTAAAAAGAGGTGTCATGGTTAATCAATACCCACAGCCAAAAGAACTTTAATAGATTCGTAAATGAATTTAGGATTGAGGAAGCAAAACGTTTGTTGAGCGACCCCGAGTTTGATAATCTCAACTTCTCTGGCATTGCCGAAGAGATTGGATTTAATAGCAGATCTTCCTTTTTTACCAACTTTAAAATTATAGAAGGAATAACTCCCCTTGAATTTAAAAAGAGTATAGCCAGCAAAAAGAATGATGAAAACACTTAAATGAGTTTAAAAAGCGGAATTTTAAACTCAACCAACAGCCCAAACACAAGTTTAATCAAAGCTCGTGTCCTTATTTTGTCCTCATAAAATTGCAAAGTATATGTTACAACCTACCTCATTATTTAAACATTTATTTGTCTTAGTTGGGATGATACTTATCCCCTTTACTGGTGTATTTTCACAAATGAATTTTGCTACACCGATTAATGACCCTTTTAATTATTTGGGAGGGGGTATTAATGACAGAAATTCCAATTTCGTGGATATTGATGGGGATGGTGATAAAGATTATTTCAGAAATACCTCGTTATATGGAATTCAATTTGTAGAAAACATTGGAAATGCAGCTCACCCTGTTTTTATTGTGAGAGGTAATGGAGCTTTTGGTATTAGGTGTATGAACTCACTTTGTTATAAAGATCCTCCACTTTTTTTTGCAGACATTGATAACGATGGAGATCAAGACGCCATCAGCGGATTTACTTTACACGAAAACATTGGTTCAGCTACTAATCCCTCATTTATAACCAATCGACTCTTTTTTGACAAAGTGTTTGAATTAAGATTACGTTACAATAATATGTTTGATATTGCAGAGTCCGATTTTATTGTAGGGGCCACGTTAGTTGATATAGATGGAGATGGGGATTTGGATTTTTTCGCAGGTGGTTTCTTTGAAGATGCACCGCTTTATTTTGCAAGAAATACGGGTTCTGCTACAAACCCTAAGTTTACGGCTGAGGCCAACAATCCTTTTGGGTTAAACAATACAGCTTCAGAAAAATTTCCAGTTTTCTTAGATTTTGATAATGACAATGATTTAGATGTTGTTATTGGCTTTGGAAATATGGCTGGACCAGGTAGTGGACTTACTTTCTTTAAGAATATTGGCTCCAAAACCAATCCTAATTTCACCAATATTGGCAACGACCTATATGGCTTTAGTATGCCTACTGGAACTGACTATGGCCTTGTTGCTTTTGCAGATATTGACAATGATGGAGACATAGATGCTTTTTTGCCAGGCACTCCCTCAAAATTTTACAGAAATACTATCGTGAATACCAATGCCGGACTGTTGCCACAAACGATTCAAGGTTTTGATGCGGTGCCCACCCTTACTGCGGGAAAACAAGTTTATACAATTACTGGTGTATCAGGCAGTGCATCAGGCAATCCAATCAAGTACGTGAGTGCCGACCCAAGTATTGTACAAGTAATTGACAGTACATTAGTACCATTAAAAGGGGGGATTGCTAAAGTTTATGCTATTCAATTAGGCAATAGTTCTTATCAAGCAGGCTTTGCAGAGCAACCAGTAACGGTGGTTAATCCTACGAAAACTGTTCAAACTATTACGGGTTTTGATACCATACCTATTTTAGCAATCGGGGACACGTTTAACATCACAGGGGTTACTGGTGGAGCATCAGGCAATCCTGTTGTGTTTACTTCAAGTGTTCCTCCTATAGCAAAGGTCAAAGGCAATAAAGTTATTGCAATCTCAAGAGGATATGCAGAAATTACTGCTTCCCAAGCTGGTAATTTAGATTATTCACCTGCAACACCTGTGGTTAAATGGGTACAAGTGGGGGCAAGTAAGATTGCTCAAAAAATTAATGGCTTTCCTAATACTGGTGCCATTCCGGATTTATATCCAGGCCAATCATTTACTATTACCGGGGTAACTGGCGGATTATCGGGTAATCCAGTTGAATTTTCCATTTCTAAAAATGACACGATGTATGTATCCCTAGTAGGAAATACAATTACTGCATTAAGACCAAAATCGGGAAACATCATTGTGGCTGCAAATCAATTAGGTGACAGTATTTATGAGAATGCAGATTATACCTCATCAAGGTTTAGAGTGCTCAATAATCCCACAAAATTCAACCAAACGATAACTGGTTTTACAATCACCAACCCATTGGATCCCGAAACAACTGTTGATCTAAGCGGTGTAACTGGTGGGTCATCAGGCAATCCGATAGTTTTTACTCCCAATACCAACGATACAAATCAGGTAGCAATTAATGGAAAAACAGTAACCTTTAAAGAAGCAGGCATCTTTTTCATTACTGCCACGCAAGCAGGTAGTAGTACCCACAATCCTGCAACTCCTGTTATAAAAGGGGTAACGGTAAAACTAAGAGGCAGTAAACAATACCAACAAATCACCAACTTTGTGATACCTTCTATACAGGTAGTAGGTAATACTTATACCATCACAGGTACAACAGGAGGGGCATCTGGCAATCCAATTATTTATTACAGTAGCGATACATCAGTAGTTTCAGTAAATGGTAATGTACTTACGATGCTTAAAAAAGGGGAAGCAATCATTACAGCAATGCAAAATGGCAATGCTTCCTTTTATCCAGCGGTTCGCAAATCCATTACTGTTTATGTTAAGAATAAAGTACCCTTAACCCAAGCAATTACTGGTTTTGGCCCAATTCCTGACCAAATAGTAGGTGATACCTATACAGTTACTGGAGTTACTGGTGGTGCATCAGGGTATCCTATTGAATTTAGATCGTATGGTGTTGATATTAATAACAATGAACTTACTGTTAATAAAGTAGGTACTTTTCAAATTATTGCAGAACAACAAGGAGATGGAGAAAATTATTTGCCTGCCCCAATTCAAACACAAACAGTTAAGGTAGGCAAAATACCACAAGTCATTAAAAACCTCCCAACCATAAATCGAATAACAATTGGAGGAATCATTTCACTTAATGCTGTAACAGGAGGTGCCTCTGGTAATCCTTTATTGATTACTAGTAATGATTCAACGATTGCTACAATTGCTGGCAAGACGATAAAGGGCATCAATTGGGGTACAACTAAAATTACAATTTGGCAGGTAGGCGACGAAAGGTATGAAAATGCGAAACCTGTTGTAATTACGGTTTTAGTTGACTCCTCTACCACTTTATTACCCCAGACCATTGCTGGATTTAACGCGATTCCCAACTTATACATTGGCAATACTTATACAATAAAAGACGTTATTGGGGGTGCTTCAGGCAATCCAATTATTTACACCTCTTCTAATGCAGCAGTTGCATCGGTTAGTGGAAATGTAATTACTGCTATTTCATCGGGAACAGCAACTATAACTGCAACTCAAGCCGGAAATTCAACTTACCTTCCAGCAACAACTGTGTCCCAAAATGTTATTGTTAACTCAACTTTACATATTACCTACCCGATAAGCAATAATGGGAATCCAGTGATTAATGTGGGTACAGTAGAAATTTATCCGAACCCCACACATGATGTTATTTATGTCAAGCTTCCACAAGTAAATCAACCTTCGAATGCTTCATTTACACTGTATAATGGTACTGGATTGATAGCAAAACGATTTAATAAATTTTCGCCAGTTAATAAACTATACAAGTTAAATGTATCTGACCTGCCCTCCGGTGTTTATTTCTTGAATATCAATGATACGGCACTCAAACTATTTAAGAAGATTGTGATTAACAGATAAGAAAGAATAAATAGTTGAGCAATATGAGCCAAACTAATTTTCCTTGAGTGCATAAAAGTTTTTCGTTTTACCCTTCGCCATTGGCGAGGGGTAGGGGTGAGGGTTAACTAATTACTGCGAAAAACTTTTATGCGCCCCATGAAAGCACGCTCCATCCAAATAGTCAGAGAGTCACCCAAATTTTGAATTTGGAATGCTATTGGATAACAACCATCAATGTCTTTTTCAACCATATCTTACAATTTAACAGCTTTAAAATCCAATGTCTTAAGCCAAACCACTAAACTAATCATCACGATAGTAGTAAATAACAAAACAGCAAAAAAGATGGGGTCATAATGCGTACCATTATTTGGAATTAGGTAGGGGCTAATATTAATCATGGCATGAAAGAGGACCATTCCAAAAACACTTTTTCCTGAATCATTGAATAACCAAACCATGATGATGCGCAAAAAAACGGTACCTAGACATTGCCAAATAATCCAATTAGTTGATTGATGCATTTGACAATAGGGGACGATATGCCACACCGCCCAAACTACTCCAATGATTACACTAGCTTTGAATACCCCATATTTTTCTTGCAAAGGAATGGTAGCATAGCCACTCCAACCTACTTCTTCGCCAATGGCTCCAATAAAATAAAGGATGAAAAATAGTAAAATGGTAATTGGAGCAAGCTGTGGTTCTTGAGTAATGACTCCTGTTGCTTTTACATACAAGAAGGAGAGCAATGCAATAAAAGGCATTAATAGTACTATAGTAATAACCCATTTCCAGTTAGTTATTTTCCTGTAATCAAATATTGATTTCAAAAGAGCCTTAACCCCTTCCTTTTTTTCATTTCTATGAACAAGGATTGCAGCTGCAATCATTGGGCAAAAAGTCATCAAAGCACTAATCGGTAGTTTTATGGGAAGCAACTTTGTAGCATCAGGCATGAATGCTCCCAAAATCCAAAAGGGGATGGACAATAGTATTACCAACAAAAAGAAAACAATAGGTAATCTCGGCTTATATATCGGGTCGTGCATCTTATTGATAATCTGTAGAATTAGCATCCAATAGCCCAGTCATTCCTGCTTTGGTAATTTTAATAAGAATTAATGGTAAGACCTAAATAGTGTCTTCAAGTATCCTATGATAAATCAGAACTATTTTTACTAGTACAATACCCTTTGAAAGTCAAAAAAAGACCGATAATCAATAGCATACCAAGTAATATATAGGTCAAAATAGAATCACTGGCCTGTTTTGCAGATGGAAACAACATTCTCCACAAGCCGAGAAATAAAGTTAGCCAGCCAATAACTGTAATGATTATTGTCCATTCCCACTTCCAATTATTATGAACCCTTACAATAGAAATCCCACTTACAAAAAGTAATATTCCATTCAAAAAGGTGACACTTGGAATATTCATTTCCCAAATGGGCAAGTTGATTATTTCAGAAAGGGTCATTACACAAAGTGTCGGACCGATTATTTGGGCAAGTTGTCTGGATAATATCATTGTGTAGGAATCAAATCAATAGACCCTAGCTTCAGCTAGGTGAGAGGTGAAAGAGGGATAATTGTAATTGGCTTTAGCCAAAACTATTTCTAACCCCTTTTTTAATGTATTTCATCAATCCTTATCTGCCAAACTAGTCCCACCATTCAATATATCTTTCTCAATAATCTCCCGCACCAATGCAGGTTCTTCATATAAAGGACTATGAGCCGAATGCCGAAAAGTGTAAAAGCCTTTGATGGATGCCTGAAGCTTTCCCAAATAAGCTTTTGCTAAATGAAAATTGACAGTATAATCATACTTACCACTAAAGAAATAAACAGGAATATCCAATGCTGGTACCGTGTTGGTGAAATCAGTTGAAAGGAGTTCTTTGTTCAAATTAGTTTTGGGAAGAAATGAAAACTTCGATTGCCAAATGTTGATTTTCTCTTGAATGGTGTAGGCATTGCAAGTCCATACAGGAATAAAAATATCCCTGAAAACAGAGGTCATTCGGTGCATTGTACCAATGCCCAATTCGTGCATATATTGGTCTCGTAAACCAGATTGGTAATAGGAGAGAAGGGAAGAATTAGCCACTAAGACAGGATATTTTTTCAATTCATCCATGCTATGTTGATTCCCTTGATTGGAATATTGTTCGAGCATGTATTGATACGCCAATTTTTCGGAAGCTGCCTGATTGGTAATCTGCCCCATACCGATATAGGCTTGATACAATTCTGGCCTTTTTTGTATGGCAAATAAGGCAATGGGCGTTCCTCCCGAATGCGCCATTAAGTAAATCTTTTCTTTTCCAAATCTTTTCTCCAAGTAATGGGTCACTTCAATTGCGTCAGAAGCGAGTTGATTAAAATTCATGCTAGACAACTTTACCTCTGGGGTATAAGAAAGCCCACCACCACGTTGTTCCCAATAGCAAACAGTGAAATAATCTTCCAAACCGGGTTGAAATTTTTCTATCAAAAAGTAATTGGGAAATGCAGGTCCACCATGCAAATACAAGAGCACAGGGTTGTTAATGTTTTTGCTTTTGATAATCATGCCTTGAGTAACACCCCCAACAAGTAGGAATGTTTTTTCGGCCAAACTACCTGCTAATGTGTTGCCGTTTGCATCCAAATAAGGGGCAATTTTTCCAGAGCTGTATAGATACACGATGGTAATGAATGATACTATACAAACCAATAAAATGGAAAATACGATTACTGCCATGCGTTTTGTAAATTGAAATAGGTGTTTCATTGTCATTAAGGCTTCTTCTATTGGTTTTTAATTATGCTAAATAACATCAACAACTGTCACGAGGTACTTTCTTTGCTTATATCGCAGACTTAAGTACCGTTTTTTTTGTAGGAATTTCTTCAATTGTTTCTAAAAAAGTGGCTGCCAATTGATGATTTCGCCGGTGCAATTGGAGTATGATGATATCTTGAACCAATAAAAAAAGCCCCTGCATCACAATTGCACATCCAAAGCCTAACCATAAATCGTGATACTTTGTACCCATGTAACATCCATACACAAGCAACCAAAAACCAATCAAGATAAAACACATATCTAGACCGCTATTGATCAATAGCATTCTTTCTACATGCTTTTGAATTTCCTTACAGTCAAAAGAATTACCTGTAAGGGTTTTGCTATTAGAAACATGGTAGCTTAACACAATTGCCACCACCGTATTGATGCATCCCCAAGTTCCATTCATCATCCAGAAATAATAGGCACTACCTCTTGAGGTAAACATTGCCACCAAACCACTACATCCATTCAACAAACTCCAACTGAGCAATAGGGTCAAATGTCTACGCTGGATTAGCCGAAAGCGATTATCAAAAGCACTTAATTGTAAATTATTTGGTGTACCCACAACCCTTGTTTTCGGATAAGCAAACAGCGTTTTACAGTTCATGGGTTTGCTTTTATCGAGATTTTCTATTTCCCTGATGTGCAATAAAAGTAAAATATTCTAGCACATACCCCTTGTAGCGTCTGTTTAAGTTAGCTCGATGACTTCAAGGACAGTCTGCAAGTTAAAGTGTGGAATCCTACTAGTTAAGTAGCGGAATAAAAATCTAATGGCACCTGATAGGGAAGTGCCTATAAACCAATAATAAGACTTCAAAAAACAGGGGGTAAGTAATAAGCTGAAACCTACTACGCATTATTTATTCCTGTTCGCTCCCTAAAATCCTCACTTCTTTTAACCACTCGGCTCTTTGTTGCACGGTGGATGATTTAATAGGGCCAAATGATTTGATGCGAACAGGCTTAAAGCCAGAAAATCCTAGAATACCAATTTTCATGGAGTTATGTCCAGGGCTTTTGTTGATGAGCCAATAATACCAGGCGGGCGTATCCATAGTCACGATTAATTGGGCTGTTTTTCCGGTTAACAATTTATCCCAAAACGGCCCTTTTTCTCGATACTTAAAAGCAAAATTTGGTACAAATACCCGATCAATAAATCCTTTGAGCAAAGCAGGGTAGGTGCCCCACCAATTAGGATAAACCAACACCAAAAGATTGCATTCAGAAATGTCTTTTTGTGCCTGTAACAAATCAGGTTCTAAATCAGAAACCATTCGATAACCATTCGTAAGAATAGGATTGAACTGCAAATCAATCAGATTCAAGACTTTGCAATCTGCGCCCGTTTGCACTGCCCCCTTTCGATAGCTTTCCGCCAAAGCAAAACAGTAACTTCCTTTGTCAGGATGTCCGTTAATAATGAGTATTTTTTTCATAGAATTTACTTTTATCAATTACGAATTCTCCATTCTCCATTCTCCATTCTCCATTAATACCTCCTCCAAATCCTATACCCCACACGTACCACAGGCGAAACATCGGTAGTAGGAATATGGTAGGTAGCATCCGGAAAATCAACGCTATTGTCTTTCCTTAGATATACATGCAAGCCTGGTTGTAAATAGAAACTCCTGCCAATAAAAAACTGGTAACTAACGCCCAGCCCAGTATCTGTGCTTTTAAGGTCTTTTTCTAATCCACTACTTTTTTGGGTAATTCTAAAAGTGTGAAATTCTAAATAGGTATAAACCTCCAAATTTCTCCAAACATTATAACCTAGGAAAATGCCAGGCGAAGTGGTATAGTACCGTTTGAAATAATCTGCGGAATTATTAAGGCCAGCCGTTTCAGCATTATAAGTACCGCCGTTGATGATGCTGGCCCTCACTCTAAATTGCTTGTATCGGTAACCAAGGGCAAAATGATAGCCACCAGTAAAAAACATGGGTACCAGACTTTCTACTTCCACGGCATGTTTTACAGCATAATTTGGTGGAATAGGCTTCCAAAAACTACCCTGTGGTTCACTGGTTTGTCCAGCCACATGGGCTGATACAATAATTAATAAAACATAAATGATGATGCGTTTCATAGTTTTGGGTTTAAGGATGATATGTCAAATAAACACAGGGAGAAAATATTTGGTAATCCATACCAGACATACATTCCAGTTCCCTCTTCTTAGGAGAGGGGTTGGGGTGAGGTTTAAATTATGGAAGCAAAAAACATTTAGGCCCCATTAAGAATTATGAATTTATCCACTGGCCGCCTAAGCGAAACAGGTTCTGGATAATAAGCAAGATACCCTACACGTAAAATAAACTGGATAGGTTGGGTAATACCAAGGGAAGTCTGCACCATCTGGGCAGTGGCGGTTTCTTCTAATATTTGGGTCATGGGATGGATGGCAATATTTCTTTCCCTAATTTTTAATAGCAATCGTTGCAATCGTTTACCAGTCTCCAATAGCGAAGCAACGGAGTAGTCATCGCTGGTTATCAACAGCCAACCAGCCGAAGTAGCCACTTGTGCTTTAGCGGTGTCGATGCTTTTTTCCCGAAATCCTTTTTTCATTACATCGGCTTTGCCATAAAAGTTTCTAAGATACCATGCCGCCACACCGTCAATTTCCATGCTGGCCAAGGTCAAACCGTCACTATGGGCTTTGGCATCTTTACTCGAAAAACGTATCCAATCGGCCAATTCCTTTTCCGCTGCATCGCGATAAGCCTGTAAGCGGTTTGCTTCAATGGTTTGTTCGTTCAGCCAACGGTGTTCTTTTGTGGTATTGGGGATATATTGAATCGTTTCTGTTGCTTCATTAAGTAGAAAATCCAAATCTTTTTTTTGTAGCAAATCACCCAGATAGTGAGACCGTACCGTTCTTCTTTGAATTATTTTTTGGGTATCAAAGCCAATCAAGTGGTTGGCTTTGGTCAATGTAACCGACACCACCTCTTCCGCTTGATTGGTGGTAGCAAGTTGGGTAAAATGGCAAGCATAGCCCGATTCATTAGCGGCAAATTCTAAGTTTTGTAAAAAAGCACCAATGGACAAAAGGGTTTCTCTTTGCGTTGGGTCAACCCCCAGCAGCCACCTGTCCTTATCATTACATATAATCCAATGAAATGGAGCTATATACTTCACCAGCCAAGGTTGCGCATTATGTCCGCTTGGCGCAAGGGAAGCTAGGTACAAAATGTTGGCTTCATCTGGCAACAGGAATGGCGGTTTTATTCCCACTTCGGAAATATCATTCCTCACAAAATTTCTTTTGTCAGTTGACAAATAATAGATACCCCCTGCTGCAAAAAGGGACATGCCCGCAAAGGCAAAGAAATTTTTTCTGTTCAAGATTTGGATATAAAGTACAACAACATTGTTGCCATGCAAAGGTGGGTTGATTCATTTGGGCTACTTTAACACAATGCATCCAAAAAGTTGCTTCATTCACACATGATGCAATACCGAAAGCATGCCCAAGGAAATTGTATTCCTACAGGAGGTTAAAAGCTAAATGCAGTTATTCCCTTTTTAAACATTAGCTCATTTTGGAGTAGGAATCTGTTTAAAAATCAAAACTTAGCTCTTAAACTTCCCGAAAGTTTCAAACTTTCGGGAAGTTAAGCGTGGATTTTATCCCATTTTGAACATGAATAGAACTATTGAACCTGCTTCCAATGGTTGTCACGTCAAATTTTGACACTTAGATGTATCATTTTTCTATCAAAACCCATGTAAAAGAAATACTGATACTCCGCTGGTGCTTATTTTACCCTAATTAAGTGAGTATGTTATAAGAAGAGCTATTTGCAAGGCATCACTAAATCATAAAAAGAACACGTTTTTTTATTAGTAGGTATGCTTTAGACGGTTTCAACTCTTAAAAAGAGCAGTTTTATCATTGTTTTGATACACTTATCCAATATCGTCTTACACATATCCAATGTGAATGTACACAAATCCGATGTGAACATACACTTATCCAATGTAAACGTACATTTATCCAATGTAACTGTACACTTATCCAATGTAACAGTACACTTATCCAATGTAACAGTACATTTATGGAATGTGGAAGTACGAAAATCAAATAATTGGTCAAAAATGGAAGTCAACCCAACAATTAAACTGCTGTATTGCAGGCGTGAATGATGGGAATAAATGGTTTTTACAGCTTACAATTAAACCTTACTGCTATAGAGGCGCAATGGAAATGAGCTTCAATTGTCTAGGATGTGTTGTGCTTTTGCCAAGTTTGAAAATTGGATTCTGCGGGACATTTGCCGTAGGCTAAAAATCATTTCTCAATAGGCAATAGCCAATAAAACGAAATAATTTCATTGATTTACTTAGTGTAAAATACAGTGCTTTATAGGATTATTACATCTAAGCTTCTCTTTAGAACTCCGTGGCACTCTGTGAAACCTCCGTGCAACTCAGTGAAATAAATAATTGTACAGACAACCTCTTTTTTGTGATGCGGCATAATTGAAAAAGAGCGAATTATTTTTAGGCAATAAAAAAAGGGTAAAGCCATCTGAATTGCAGAATGCCTCACCCTTTTATAACGATTGCTCTTTGGAAAATATCGCTAGAACTTACACAGTTTTGCAATGGCTTCATAGCTGCCATCGGTCATCCATGCATCCAATTGTTCAGGCCCTTTCAACTGTTGACCTCTTATTCTAGGCACCACCATATACCCACATTGAATATCAGGCAATGCCGTCATGTCTGTCCATAATTTTTCTATTTGAGCCACGGGATAAATATCTTCCTGACCATGTCCCCAACGGTATTTCACGTCTTTGATGGTAACATAGGTGGGCATTCTTTGCGCCAGCTTCCGCACCGCTTTTGCCAATTCGGCATCATCTGCCGTTTGCAACTGTGCTCTAGTGAGGCCAAGCAATTGAAGCAAAGGATCTATCTGAATCCAAGTGGTGTTAGAACTGTAATAGCTCAATTTCAATTCATCTTCTTCGTGGGGCTGCGCCAATCCTTCCAACATGCGCAAACGACCATTTACCAATGCCAATCCGCCGCCCCTGTCTTCAATCCTACGGGCAATTACCTCAAAAGAAAGGGCATTGTTTTTACTCAAATGATAGCCCAACGGAATAGGATCCACATCTGCACCCAAAGTATCTATGTTATGCAACATGATGGTTTCCAGTGAGGGATTTTCTTTCAGCAGTTTGGCCAACACTCCATTCCTAATCAAGTTAGACACTTCATACCAATGCCCCAGCGGCGAAAATCTTTGCGCGGCAATATTATCCACGTAATCAGCCGCCTCTCCCTTGGTTTTCGCCCAATTAATCAGGCTGTTTCGCACGGCCTCTCTTACTTTCTGTTTGTTTTCATCCAGGGTTTCTTGGGGCATTTCCTCCCATAAAAACCTAAGATCACGCTCTGTAGGAACAAAACGTTGACCAATAGATCTTCCTGATGATAAATAAGCACTCCCCCCATAGCCATATTGATTGGAAGCGTTCAGCCTTTTTTCAATTGATTGATGGGTCAAGTAACTGGTGGCAACTATATGGGGAATGTTCACGCCATATTCGGCAGCCACTCTTTTTGTTTTGGCAAAATGTATTTCTAAAAAGCTACGGTGTTTGCCTTCCATTTCCACGAAAGGATTGATGGCTTTAATCACACCTGCCCCTTTCGTCCACCTACTACCAACCCCTGCCGCAAGCGATAATACGGCCACCGTTCCATTTTTTATGGCGGCAGCACCTATAGAATGGTAGGCTGAGGTGTCGGCATAATTGCCCAATAAGTTCAAAGGAGCATCCTCCACCAATGTTTCTGCTGGCAGGCGATTGCGTGACAAACCAATTCTGCCTTTGAGTAAATCTGCTCGGATGTCTTCATGCTGAATATAATCAAAACCATTTGCCTTTTTAATAGCATCGGCTTTATCATCTTCCAAGCTTCTATTACCCTGAACAGATGGATCCGACACTTTAAAGAGATTGCTTACAATGGTGCGCAATAGGGGATAGGCACTGTTGTTATTATGGGTATAAGTGGTGAAATAATCAATTTCAGCCCTACGCAGATAAGGAATAGTACTTGCCGTTTTCTTTACCAATTCCGATACATGAATGCCATAATAACTGTCGGGCATCAATGCTTCGTTGCCATGATGGATAGTAGCAGTAGTGCCTTTGTGATTGATATGCCAATTATACACCACTGGTGCTACAGCAAATGGCAGGGCATCGGATAATTCCTTCTGGGTTTCTTGAATAATTTCCAGCACTTTCACCTTGTAGGTATCATAATGATCGGGGTTTACAAACATGCCCATCCCGCCACCAGACATCCCGCCCAGCATCAAAAACCCATAATAGTCCTCGCCAAATGCAGCTTTTGCTTTGGCAATAATTTGTTCCGTAAAAAAAGTAGTGGCAAATGGAATGATGTGCTTGATGGCTTCGTAGAAATTCTTCTCGGTGCTTTGCCCCAATTTTTTGATGTCGCCAGTTTTAATGGCGTCTTTTATATCCTCATAAATCTGGTTAGTATGTTGTCTTGCAGCCCATTCTTGTTCGCCTCTAAGCAAGTATTTTTCTGTCACCATTTCTAGTACTGGCCCCACATTTGAAGCCATACCCCCGTGCATTAAAACCAATGAACGCATGATTTTATCTTCCATTTCTGGATGAATGGCATTGCCGCCAAAAACAGTGTGCTGTGGCAATAAAGTACCCCTACTTATGCCAAATTCTGGATCTCCTTGCTGTGCCAAAGTACCCTCAATGGCTTTGATACCCGGCCAAACGCCGCCCGAATCTTGCCAACCTCCACCAGAACCACCAATCCATTCACCAAGAATAGCCCTTGATGCCACCAATCTTCTTTCATATTCCTCTAATGGGCCTACTAAGTTTTTGGTTTGGCAAGATGCACGCATCAACACACTAATGATAGAACCTAAGAGATTGGTAGATACTGCAAACCGAGAACCCTTAGGAATGTCGTTCACTTTGGTTACCAATTCAATACCCATACCTGGTGCTACTATTTTTTCGAGTATTTCAGGTAATGATTGATGTGTTCCTTCAAAAGATGGTGGGATTAATCCGGAGGCAATAATACCTGCCTTAATTAAACTGAGGTAATCATTGCCAAAATTGAACAAGTCGTCCAAATCTGTAATGTCCTTGCAAGTGTTCAAATCAATGCTGGTAATCCGAATAACAGGTTCAGTAATTACCCTTACATAGCTGTTTAATGGCGGTCTAATATCCTTATCCCTACCAAAAACACCTAAATCGATGGATAAATTAATCACCCTTGCACCTTCGGGATAGTCCATGCCTAAAAAGAAAATGTCCGACCATCCACTGTGGGTTAAATCCATCCGCACAGATGTTTTTTCATGCAACAAGGGATAAAACAAAGAATCGGATTGTTTTACCAATAAGGTTGGATGAATTTTAATGGCATGTTCCATTCTATGACTTACGCGAAACATCCATTGATTACCCCGACTGCTTCTAACACTCTTTCTTACCTGATCAGCAAGAATTTGAAAGGAAAGATGATGGTAACTATCCGCCAAAGCACTCAATACGCTGGCATTGGCCCCATCTTGTTGAATGGACTGCCTAAATACACTAATGGCGTTTTCAAATCTTCTACCTAACAGGTCTTCAAAACCTTTATAATCAATCGTCCCAGCTTGGGGGATAGCAGTACTGTCTGCTAAAAAATATCGGTAACCAGCATACAGAAAAAGAATAGCCCGCACTTTGTCGTACAAGCTGGGTGTTTCTTTTCTAAAAGCTTCTAATTCATCTAAAGCCCCCAATAAATCTGGCGCATCAAATTGCTTGGCTAGCTTAAAAAAGGAACGATTACGTAAATGGGCATCTTTTGAAACGATGGTTTCAATAAATATATTCATGGTCAATGATGAAAATGATTAGGGAAAATACAGGGTGTTAACAGCAACCAAATCTGAATTATATTAAGCAGTAAAAATTAATTACGACTTCCAGCTTCTGCCATCAATTCCACAAGGGTGCTGAGGGTTTCGGTCTTACCCTGTCCTGCCAAACCCAGCGCCACTTGAGCCCTTAATAAACCATGTTTTCTACTCAAATCGTAGCGTGAACCTTTCATTTCTATGGCTAAATATTTTTCTTTCTGGGCTAATTGTTCCAAAGCTGGAGTTAGTCTTATAGGAAAGGCTTTTTCCGCAAATTGCTGTTTGAGTAAATCAAATACATTGGCAGTAAGTACGTGCATTCCAAAAAAGCAGAGATAGTAGCCAATGCGAAGTCCTGGTGTTTGTAATTCCAATTCAGCCACGCTTAAAGACGGCTTCTCAATGATTTTTTCTATCTGGTAAAGATTGGCTTCATGTGGTAATTGTTTACCCGTTAAAGTGCCATATCTGGTAATTTGGTGTTCAATGGTAGGATTTACGGCAGACACAGAACAATTCTCCTGTTGTGCAATTTCTATGAGCTGTGCGGCACAACGCCTGTTCGGATATTGTGACACATAAATATAATCGCCCAAAAGCAGTAAAAACGATTCATTATTTACAAAGGATTCGGCAGATAAAACGGCATGGCCATACCCCAATGGTTCAGTTTGCTCAATAAATGTAACTTGGGCGAGTAAGTGTGTGATTTTATCTGCTTGATTGGTTGCCCAATCAACATGACTGTAAGACTTAGCCAAATTATCACGAAGCGAAGCAAAAGCAACGGTGTAACGTTCACTATCACCTGGCGCACAAACAACCGCAATTTCTTCTATGCCGCTATCAAAAGCTTCTTCGGCAATAATTTGAATCACTGGTTTGTAAAGTCCGTCTATGTCCATCACGGGCAACATGGCTTTTTGTACCGTATCCGCCACTGGGTATAATCGTTCTCCTCTTGCAGCAGCAGTAATTACCGCTTTCCTAATTTTCATACGCTAAATTCTAAAATAATAAAAGGGAAATAAAAGTTGATGAATAAATGATGACGTTGCCCTTGAGCGGGCATTGCTCAAAAAAAGAAAGCCTCTATTCCAAAGCGATGAAAATCATTTTGAAATAAAAGGCTATTTGTGTAGAGGGATTATTGTTCAAAATAAGCGAGAGTGCCACCCACCCATTCTTTGTCCATATTGTATCTAACCCCAATCATTTTACCCTTACTCAATCGAGCAAGGTTGTTGGTAGCCACTGGTCGGGCTGCTCCTTTTTCCCAGAAATAAAAAATTCTTACTTCTGCTTTAGCAAAACCATCCGGTGTTTGAATAACATCTGCATATTTCACTTTACGTTGCAAAATCCAGTTGTGTGGATCTTTTATGGCAGTAATATCTTCTTCTGTAACGTCTATGATTACTCCTTGTCCCGCAAATGAGAAAAGCGGTTTGAGTACATAATTTTCCAAATCGGCAGGAATCACAGAAATCTCATCCAAGAAAGTCGTTTTGGGGATGTACGGATGATTCAGAAATGGTAGGGTGTATTTACTAATTTTATAAAACCATTTAGGATGCGGCACCCACTCCACATCTAAATCCTCAAACAATATTTTTCCAAAAGCCTGTACTTCTGGGGTTTGCTGTTGCAATTCTTCAAAGATGATTCTGTTGTAAATTCTCTTTATCAACGTCTTTACTCCGTAGTTCAGATAGTACAATTGATTTCCTTCTTTAATTAGGTTAGTCAAACAAACAGATTTTACACCGATATAATCCTCAGTATTAAAGAAATCAATTCTTGTTTTTTGCTGTTCAGGAAATATTTCTAGCAATACCACTTCTTCAATATTTGCATCCCCCACAATGATTTTTTTAAGCAATGCTGTATAGCTATCCTTGTTAAACCCAT
Organism: Chitinophagaceae bacterium; assembly: GCA_027486835.1. GTDB lineage: Bacteria > Bacteroidota > Bacteroidia > Chitinophagales > Chitinophagaceae > Parasediminibacterium. The sequence continues at coordinate 11,998 of JAIXOJ010000064.1, read as the reverse complement.
TGAGATAAGCAGAGTAGTTATCAGGAATGTTGAAATGTTTTCTAGTGATTTCGTCGTGCCAAATTTGATAAGCAAATAGGGTGGGAAATCCCTGCATTTCTATCAATTGAGGTTCCAATTCCCCTTTTTCATTTTCACAAATACCAAAATCAAAAGCAATAAAATCGGAGTATTGGCTATTATTTGGCAGACGGAATTCCTCTGGAACAGCATTTTTGGTAATCGCACCGAAATTGGGTTGCACAATTACATCCACAATACTTTCGCAAGCAGCGATTATTTTGTGGGTAAATGCCTTGTCCATAAAAATTGGGGTTTCCGCCACCCTAAAAACGATAGCACCCTCGTGTTGACTATTTAATTCGGCTAAATAAGCCTCGTATTTTTCTTTAGTAAAATGGCTATTAAACCATTGCCTCAATTCTGTTACCATAAAACTCAATTTTAAGCAGCGGTCGAAAATAAAAGTTCCGAATGATAATCACCGATTTTATTTACTAAAATAATTGTTTCTAAATGGATTGATATCAAGAACATGACGATAAGCTTTGAAATAGAATTTCGGGTATTACCGTGGGGTAATTTCCGTTTTTGTGGGTAAATGTCAACCTAGCTTTCATTGTAAGTGAAAATCATACAAACACCCATTTATTTGATGTTTGTTTTAGTAATGTAAATAACACCCTAATTTTGGCAGCTAGGCTAAAGAAATTACGGGCTTAATTTATGAAGAAAATAGAGTTAGAAATTGTTGCATTATCCCATAGTATTACACAAACACATTCTTATGCAGTGGTGTTAGGGGAAGTAAACGGATTGAGGCGATTACCGATTGTTATTGGAGGTTTTGAAGCACAAGCTATTGCAGTTGCACTCGAAAGGATGGCACCAAGCAGACCATTAACGCACGATTTGATGAAAAACTTTATGAATGCCTTTAATGTAGATCTTCAGGAAATAGTCATTACTGACTTACAGGAAGGAATCTTCTTCTCTAAGTTGATTTGTTACACCGAAGAAGATACCGTGGAGATTGACAGCAGAACAAGTGATGCACTTGCCCTAGCAGTGCGTTTTTCCTGCCCAATTTTCACTTATGACCATATACTAGATAATGCAGGTGTAGTAATAGAAGGTAATGGCCCTGATGCAAGAAAAACTGAAGCAGTTGGGGCAGAATCTACTAATCTAGATGCAAGAAATGATTTAAGCGGACTAAGCGTACCTGAATTAGAAAAGCTACTCAATGATGTATTAGAAAGCGAAGACTACATTCGTGCTATCGCCATTAGAGATGAAATCAACAAACGCAAATAAAGCTGCTGATAATCAACAGGTTTTCGATTCTTTGTTTATCAGTGAATTGTCGGTTAAAACCTATTAATTAGGTACTTATTTCACCAAAGCTAGCTAGATTGAATGCTAAGATTTCCAAATTGTAAAATCAATTTAGGGTTACAAATACTGAGAAAAAGGGCAGATGGCTACCATGATTTGGCAACTGTTTTCTATCCTATTGGCTTGAAAGATGCCCTAGAAATTATCCCTAGGTCAGAATTTACCAATCCACAACATCAATCCGTTGAATGGACTCAGTCTGGATTGACAATTGAAGGAAATCCTCAACAAAACCTTTGCATAAAAGCCTATCATTCCCTTAAACAAATGTTTCCAACAATGCCTAGTGTGGCCATGCATTTGCACAAAACAATCCCAATGGGTGCCGGATTAGGTGGGGGAAGTGCAGACGGTGCTTTCACCATAATGATGTTGAATGACTTGTTTAAATTAAATCTTAATCCAGAACAGCAAATAGACTTAGCCTTATCATTAGGAAGCGATTGTCCATTTTTTGTTTTAAACAAACCTTGCTATGCCACTTCACGAGGCGAGGTTATGCAGGAGATTTCCCTTAAACACCTTTCCAATTATTACTGCATTATAGTTAATCCTGGCATCCACATCAGTACGGCTTGGGCTTTTAGTCAAATAAAACCTAGACTTCCAGAAATCGCTTTAGAAATTGCTATTCATGAACCAATAAACACTTGGAATCAGTTGATTATCAACGACTTTGAACTTCCTGTTTGTAATGCGTATCCAGAAGTAAAGCAAGTAATAGAACAGATGTACACACATGGTGCAGTGTATTGCAGTATGACTGGAAGTGGCAGCACATTGTTCGGTTTTTTTGAAAAAGGAATAACACCATCGCTTCAATTCCCTAGTCATTATTTTGTTTTTGATGAATCTAAACACCCAAGCTAATAACAATAAAATACAATCACAAATAGATGAAACGAATATTCTCAACTGTATTTAGCCTCTATGGATTGATTCTATTCGTAGCCATCATGATGATTGCATTTCCGTTTATTCTTCTTTGCTTATTGTTTGGCAAGGTAAAAGGGGGAAATTACATTTATAAGGTGTGTAACTATTGGTCACAGATTTGGTATTTTTTTGTGGGCATCCAGCATGTGGAAATTGTAGAATCACCTGTTGATACGAGTAAGCAATACATTTTTATTGCCAACCACATATCTTATCTCGATATACCAGCAACAGTTTTATCTGTACGCCAAGCATATCGGGTTTTAGGCAAGCAGGAAATGGTAAAATACCCAGTTTTTGGATGGATTTATCGAGCCGCAGTAATTTTAGTGGATAGAAGTAATGCTGCCGCAAGGGCAAAAAGTGTTAGGGAGCTACATGCCGCTTTGAAAAGAGGTATTTCTATCTTTATTTTTCCAGAAGGTACCTTCAATGAAACAGACAAGCCATTGAAATCATTTTATGATGGTGCATTTCGATTGGCCATACAGACCAAAACCCCCATTAAGCCCTTGATTTTCCTAGATACTGACCATTTATTGAACCAATACAACCTCTTCTCCTTAAAGTCAGGAAAAAACAGGGTAGTTTATTTACCTGAAATAGCTGTTGACCAATATGAAATAAAGGATGTAAACAGGCTAAAAGAACTAGCTTTCAGCCAAATGGAAGCAGCTTTAGTAAAGTATCACACTAATGATAAGCAGCAATCATTTGCTTTAGATCTGCTAAAGTGTTGATGTCAGATGCTTTTTTGTCCGTGCGCCATCGGTTCATACGCGGAAAGCGGAGCGCTACACCACTTTTATGCCTGTTGCTAGCGGCAATGCCCTCAAAGGCTATCTCAAATACCAATTCAGGTTTTACTGTACGTACAGGGCCAAATTTTTCTATTGAATTGGCCTTTACAAAGGCATCCACTTGCACAAATTCTTTGTCGGTGAGCCCACTATATGCTTTCGCAACTGTTACTAAACGATCACCATCTTTCACTGCGAACGTGTAATCTGTGTAGAGATTGCTTCTTCTTCCATGTCCTTTTTGCGCATAAATAAGTACTGCATCTATTACAAAAGGGTCAATTTTCCATTTCCACCAATCACCTACTTTTCTGCCTACTTGATAGGGTGAATCTACTCTTTTCAACATTAATCCTTCACTACCTACCAACCTCGCTTGTAAACGGATGGCAACTAACTCTTCCCAAGTTGTTGCGTTTATTGTTGGCGATAAGTAAAAAGCAATTGACTTATTTAAATCTCTTGATTTCCAAAGACTTTCTAAAGTTTGTCTTCGTTCTTTCATTGGTAAATGGCGGCAATCAATACTGTCTAATTCCAATAGATCATACGCAATAAAACCAACTGGTGCAGCCGCTAATTGTTGTTTGCTTATGGTCTTTCTGCTTATCCTAGTTTGCAATAACGCAAAAGGTAAAGTAGTAAAGGTGGCCACTTCATTTGGACGATTTTCTAAGCAAATTATTTCACCGTCTAATACTGTACCATTGGGCAATAGTTCCAATAGTGATGAGAATTCCGGAAACTTATCAGTAATCAATTCTTCGCCCCTGCTCCACACAAACAATTGGTTGTTTCGCTTAATTATTTGACCACGAATACCATCCCATTTCCATTCTACCTGCCAAAGATCTGGCGAACCTAAGGTAGCCCATTTATCTTCTACTGGATAGGCTAAATAAAAGGGATAAGGTTTGCTGTCGTCCATCCCATTAGTTGGGTCTGCAAATAGCGTTGCCCAATCAGTTTTTGCCGGATCCCAATTGCCGCTTATTCGATGGGCTATGGTTGCAGAAGGAATTTGTAACACATCAATCAATGATTGCACGAGCATGTTTTGAGAAACACCAATCCGAAAGCCTCCAGTAATTAGCTTATTGAATACAAATCGCTCAGCCGTGTCTAAATGATGCCAACAACTTAAAATGAACTCTTTTTTTTCACTTTCTTCAGCTTTACCCAATAGTAGGAATGTAGCTAAATAGTCGAACAAAGTCTGCAAAGTGGTAGAGCCAATTTCCAATGGCGGGGGTAATAACAAAGCTATCGTTTCTGCCAAATCGCCCACGGTGTGGTAGCATTCGCTAAACAGCCATTCAGGCAATTCCACTGTTGCTGCACACCAAGCCTGCAATTGAGTGGATGTTACCATTCGTTTTGGTCTTCTGCCGCTGAAAATGGCAATTACCCAAACCTTATCCTTGTCAGAGGCCGACTTAAAATAAGCCTGTAAGGCAGCTATTTTTTCGTTGTTTTTGGTGGTATCACCCAATTCCTGAACCAAACTGGCAAAGGCTGAGAATCCGTATTTGGGTTGGCTATTATTCTCCATAATCGTCTGTAATTGTTGTGGATGGGAGAGTAGGCACTGAGCGGAATTCATTTTTTACTTCCGCTGCTTCAATTCCCTGTTCGTTTAAATATCTAGCTAAAACGGATTGAAAACCATGGTTTACCCACACTTTTTCTGCACCCGTTGCTTTTACTGCTTGTAACAAGCCAGTCCAATCAGCATGATCGCTTAAAGGAAAGCCTGCATCCACATTACCCCTTCTTGCATTGCCCCTTACTTGCATCCAACCGCTACAAACGCCCAATCGGTAGGGTTTTAATTTTTTTAACCATGGCGAGCCATCTACACTTGGTGGGGCAATGATTACCGCATTTTTCAAAGCGGATTTTGGTGTTTCAGGAGTAATTTGTTGTACATCCGTTAAGGAAATACCAGCTGCTTGGAGCGCTATTTGGCTATTATAAATGGCACCGTGTACAAATATTTGTTTAGCCACTACTGAAGCTGCTTCTATTACCCTTTGGGCTTTACCAAGGCTGTAGGCTAGTAAGACAGAGTTGCATTGATTGGACTGGTTATGTAGAATCCATTGCTGTATTTGGGCATACATTTCATGTTGTGGTTTCCATTGGTAAATGGGTAAGCCAAATGTGCTTTCCGTGATAAAATGATGACAGGGTATGGGCTCAAACGCCTGACTTAAACCGTCGTTTTCGGTTTTGTAATCGCCGCTAGCTACCCACACTTCTCCACCATAAGCTATCCTCACCTGAGATGCCCCGATGATATGTCCAGAAGGATGCAGGGAAACCTCTACACCATTAATCAACACCTTTTCTCCCCAATCAACGGCTTGGTAATGATTATTTCCCAATCGCAACTGAAGCAATGGCTTGGTTAATCGATGACATAAGTAATGCTCGCTTCCATACCTAGCATGATCGCTGTGTGCATGGGTGATGATGGCTTTTGGTACTCCCCTGTATGGATCTATATAAAAATCGCCTTGCGGACAATAAAATCCCTTGTCCGTAAACTGAATAAGTTGGCTATGATTAGGGTTACGCATTTTTTGGGGCAGATTTACGGCATTTATCACTGCAATATTTTACAGACTCCCAATTTTTCTCCCATTTTTTTCGCCAAGAAAACGGGCGACCACAAGTAACACAGGTTTTTGAGGGTAGGTAACTTTTGTTTCCTTTAGCTTTTCCCATTGGGTTAATTCATCTGTTGGTGAAAAAGGGAAACAATACCAAGAGAATATGGTTGGAAACTTAGAGAATCAAATTACCACCAGCAAAGCAATTGCACTTTTGGTGGTGACTGCATCATAATCATTCGTTTTAAGGAGATACATGTTGAATCAGGTAATAGCAGAAGTATTCTTAGAATCGAATCCCCATGTAATCCCAACTAATTAGTAGAAGATGCTTTCAACATGTCCAAATAATTTTCCCAACCTGCTTCATGGTCTATAGCCTCTGCACTTGAAACCAATATTACAGATTGACCTGCTTGTAACACAAAAGTTTTAGGTGCTGGAAAGCTAGGTTTCGCATTGGGACTAGTGGCAAAATGCAAACTTGTTTTGACAGATTTCAGCGAAAATGTTTTACAATCTACGGTTGCATCGGTAGGAGTGGGGTTGTACCAGAGTGCATATTTTTTCCCGTTGAGGGTTACTTCAAACGCAATCAATCCATCCTTATTGGCAATTGGAGCAACCACTGCATCCCCCTTTGCTGTATTTATTTTTATTTCTGTAAGAAACTGATAATTGGTAGTTAATGGATATTGTAGCGGCGAAGTATTATTGGCATTGATGCTTTTTTCATCTTGCAATAAAATTTCAGTTATGGGTGCTTTAGGTGAACGAAATGGAACTTCTACACTGCTTATTTTACTATAATTATGCTGGTGGATTTTCACAATAAAATCACCATATCGGTAACTATTAATGTCTATGGCTTCTGCCTTCTTTGGTTTAGGTGAGAAGGCTGTTCCTCCGAAAGTGAGACTAACCACTCCATCCACTTCATAAGCAGTGGCATTGTCTTTATTCGGTTGAATCGTTAGTAAACCAATGATTCTATCAGGGAGACCCAACCACAATTGCTTACCATCCCAATCTACCAACGGCCCTTTGGTAGAACTGCCAAATTGATGCAATTGATAACTGCCAGCTACTGTGCTAAAATGCTTTCCATAAATGGCAGAACTAGCTAAGTTACTGGTTAGCCATGCATAAGCACCCTTGTTCAAGCTACCATCTTTGTTGAATACGTCTTTTTTAGTGCGAATCCTGGGATATACTCCCATTACAGCTGCTTCAAGAGTAGTTTGGTCGCTTGTTGTTTGCGCACCGATAATTGTAGCATGCCCGGGTTCATTTATTGGTATGGGACGCAAAGTAGCAGCATAATTAAATTGATTATACCAAGCCCTTGGACCACAAGTATTTCGGTCAATTACCGTATAATTATCAGGTAATGGCTTGGGTTTTACATCGTTTCTATACCAAGTAATGGGTAATCTGTTGTCTGCCCAATTTTTAATGTCAGTCTTGGTATTTTCGTTGCTTTGGTCAATCATTCCACGGAGATAAGGATTACCAGTAATGGAAGCAACGGACTCACCGCCGCAGGCATGTCCTTGGATCGTATTCCAAGTGCCTTTCCAAGAAGGGATAGTCCAAAAATCTATCAACTTACCTGTAGTTACAGGGCCAAACCATTCTGTTTTTTTTATCAATTCAAGCACTTTCGTGTTGCCAGTTATCTCATAGTACATGGTAAAGTAGAAAATATCCGCATCATGATAATAAACCGACTCATTTTGATGGTTGATATAAGCTATGGCTCCATCTGGATAAATGCTTTTTTCTTGAACCTCCACCAAAAACTTGGCTTTGTTTAATAAAGTGTCATCATGCAAATACAACCCAAAATTCACCAATTCAGCGGCTAGTGTAATATCTATATTGGCGTAATCCCCATTTCTGTCTTTGGCTTTTCCATACATAGCCTTGCTGCCAATCAGCATTGCTTGGTCTAATTGTTCTTTTTGATGGGGCAATAATAAATTAGGAAACAAGGTTGCAAACTCTCTCAGCGCATTACTTGCCGGCGCAATAGCAAAATCATCAAACATAGCCTGACCAGCTTTGGTATTGGTACCGTGTACCAATATCACATCAATATATGCCAAGTATCGGTGCAGGAATCTTTTAAATACTTCCGTATTTCCTTTTAAAGGGCTTGCATCATTCACTAATAACCAAAGCATTGCAAACAATTTTGTGCCAGTAGTGCGCGAACCAAACGGACCACCATTCTCTTTCATCGTATTTACAAGCGCAGTGTTTTTTGGCCAAACAATATCTTCTTTCTGCATTTCCAATTTCATACCTTCTACCATTCGATTGATATATGGATTGTTTGTGGAAACTTTTGGCGCTGCCAATGCGATAATATGCTCCGCAGATTTGGAAGCATTGGTCATTTGCGCTGCATTTATTTTTAAAGCATTTGCGATGTTAGAAAGCAGGATGGAAGTTTCGGTTGTTTCTCCAGCTTTTTCACTTGCTTCCGCACATTCAATAGCTACAATTAAAGCTGCTTTTTTCCAACTTTCTGCTTGTGATTTTTCAGGTAAATTAGCTATTTGTTGTTTAATGACCTTTAAACTATCATTTTGATGGCAATGGTTGGCAAAACAAAAGGAAAAAGTAGTTGAAAAAAGCAAAGCAAAACAAAAAAAACTAAGATGTTTCATCCAAAAGAAATTTTTATACATGTTGTAATGGTAGTGAAAGGGAAAACAATCCAAAGATTGAATAACCCCTGATTTTATGGTAGGATATAGCTTAAATGGTTGAAATAAAACCTCTAAGCCATATTTTGGCAGAAGACTTTGGATGAATCGGAACGTTTAACCCAATGTATATGTTGAGATGGAACCAGTTGCTCGAAGGCATAACTTGATAACCATACGAATCAATTGAATTGGAAACTTTTGAGGTTCAACATTACGTTCTAAAAATACACTAAGGAAAAGGTAAACCTAGGATTTTCATCTATCTATTTTATTGCGACGGGCATAGCAAATGTTAATACATAACTGAACAAAAAAACTCACTCGAAACTGCCTTTGATTTATGTTAGCTACTATTTAAATTAAATCAATTGTCTTTGAGGTCAGTATCAATTGAATTATTGGACGATTGGTGTCTAAATAGCTCTATGAATAAGCCAATTTGAAAATAGTCCTTACCAGTTTCATCGTTTATCTTATAGTCAAATTGGCGTAAATAGCCAATCTGTAGCGTTGTTGGTTTAGTGGGTTTGTAATTGAATCCTACTAGCAATCTGTTTCTTTCAAAATAAGGTTCTTTATCTGTGAAAAATAATTCATCACTTGCGTTAAATTGATAGGGTTGGTAACCGTTTCTTTCTTTCCCAAAGGGATAGGACAAACCGAGTCTATACCTAAATCTATTTTTATAGCCATTGTTGGTAAACCTGAATTCCGCTCGATATCGGTGTTCAAACTTCCATTTATCTATCGATTGAAAAACCACAATCTGTGGCCAAATTCTACATTCATCATTGTTTTTGGGCAATACAAAATTTCCACCCTCTTTGTAGGTTTGGTAACTTCCTGCACCAATGGCTAGCGTTATGTTTTTATGTGCTTTAAAATTTATCCCACCTTTATATTCGTAATAATGAAAATTGTTGTAAAATTTTAATGAGCGTAATTGTGCTTCGCCAAATGCACTCCACTTGTTGTTGACGTTATACTTTACATTGAGTATATTCCAACTGCCCAAATCATCAGTTTGCGCTATTGCTACTAAAGGCGAAAAGGCCAATAGTATTTTCCAATATTTAATCATTTATTGTTACATTAACCTCTTTTTTAAATACGAAACCTGTGCACTAAGTAAAGTTCACTAATATCTTTCTGTTGTTTCTTGATTACTTACCCTATTTACTAATGGTGAAAAATCTGTCAATGCAAAGCCCATCTATTCAGTGTTTGAAAGTTTTGCAATCAGAATAGTCATTGATAATTTGGGAGGGGGCCTTTGCGCTCAATCTTTTCTTTTTCAGTTGAAAAAACGTAGTTAAAAAAACAATGCCCCCTTGTAACCAAAGTAGTGTAACTAGTTCTTTTTATGGAAAGACCACCGAATCATTTATCATGAATTCAGTGTCTGGCTTAATCTATTTTAGATAATCGGTGGTCTTTTATTTCCTGACTTTTCAAAGCAAAGGGCTCAATTAATCTTTGTCAGTCCTAAAAGGAACAGCAGGCAAACCATCTTTGTTATATAGGTTTATTTTAGGAAAGTTGGCCCATCCAAAGCGAACATACTTTGGAGATGATATATTCGGATGGCTCACTTCCACTCTATTGCCTTTAATTACTGCTGTCACTGGAATAAATTTTTTGTCTTCCCCTGCTATAGCAAAACCTATCAAATCGCCACTTTTTGATTCCAAGCCTTTGCCTACATGCGTATAAGTTATTTCAATCTTATTACCTACTATTTTTTCACTATCATACATAGGGCCTGCAAATTCGATTTTTTCATTGTAGGCAAGCGCTCTAGCTGCTATCGCCAACCTTGCACCTACGGGTTGTTTATGAGGCGGGTGTATGTTCAGTGAATCGCCACAATCTATCGTGGATGCCATAGCAGTATTGGGCACTTTAGATAATGTGAATAATTGCGCTTCCCTTATTAAGGGGCTTTGGTTCATCCAAGGTGCAATCATGGCAAACAAGAATGGAAACTGACCCTGCCCAAAATTGGTTCGCCAAGCATTAATCAATGTAGGAAATAAACGTTTGTACTGTTCAGATTTATCTCTATCGGCTTCGCCTTGGTACCAAATCACTCCTTTTATGGCATAAGGAATAATTGGGTTAATCATGTAATTATAGATGCCCCCAGCACCCCCCAATGGGTTTGCAGGCGCAGAAGGTTTTCTTGGGATTGTTTTATGTGCTTGTGAAGCAGCCAAAGTATCAGCTACCCATTTTGCTAGCAAAGCAGCTTCTTCTTCCTTGTATTTTGCACGCTCAAGAGGATATTGTTTAACGGATAAGTTATAGGCATCCACTATTTTTTTCAAGCCAGTATCGGCAGATAATGCATCCCTTGGAGTCCATCTTTCAGCCGGTGTGCCGCCCCATGCAGCAAAAATTAATCCTATTGGCACATGGAAATGGTTGTACAAGTCCCTAGCAAAAAAATAACCCACGGCAGTAAAATTTTTGGCAGTGGATGTATCACAAGCCGTCCAAGATCCATTGGCATCCCATACCAAAGTATCTGAAACCCTTTTTTGAATGCTAAATTGCCTAATCGAGGGATATTTGGCATTGGCAATCTCTTGTTGAACATTGGTAATTGGCAATGGCCAAGATTTACCCAATACCATTTCCATATTGCTTTGCCCACTGCAAATCCATACTTCGCCTACTAAAACACTGTCTATTTCAATCCGGTTTTTTCCTTCAATCAATAGCTTCTTGGGGCTTTCATCTGCTTTCAATGGTTTTAATTCCACCATCCATTTACCTTGTTTAGTTATTGTAGAAACTTTCTGTCCAGCAAAACTTACAGTTACTTGTTCCCCCTCATCGGCCTTTCCCCACACAGGCACTTTCACTCCTTGTTGCAGCACCATGTTTTTTGAAAACAATGTATTAGGCTTCACATTTGCCTTTACCGTAAGGCAGCCATTGATTAAATACAAACAACTCAAAAAACATTTTAGCATAATTTTTTTCATAACTGCAAAACAACTTAATTTAAAATTTACGAATAATCATTGGGATATCAGTTTAAATGCCGTTTAAATTAACTAATGAACAAAACTCTACTTAGTCACCATTAAGTGCAAGTAAAAATTAACAAACACAACCTTTAAAATGCAAAGCCAACATTTGGTCATTAGGTATTGATACGAAACAAGCAAACGTTATTGATGCAAGGCTCAAAAATAGGGGGGTATGTGAATTCCCACTTCATTTGAAACATATGACATACTAAATCACAGTACCATTCTGGTCAATTTCATTCTTTTGTGGTCTAAAAAATTGGGAAAGCACTGATTTCTTGTTCTAGTAGTGTTGTAGTAACAAATTTCAGGAGAATCTACGCTAGCAGAATAAAACTGGAAATATTTCAGGATAAGTAAATCACCATTCACTAGGTTCAGAACTCCTGACCCCATAACCCAACCCTGTATTTTTTTCGCAGAAAGAAAATGCGGATAATTTTGTGTGATGCAACTACGATTACCCTTTTTTCCATCTGGGAGCAAGTTAATCT
>JAIXOJ010000213.1 GCA_027486835.1 Chitinophagaceae bacterium | reverse complement strand
TTACTAAAGTAGCAGTATAAGTGCCAGCAGTTGTGTAAGTCTTACCATTGAAGACATAGCTTTTCCCATTGCAAATGCTAACGTTTGTGGTACTTGTACTTGGTTGGTTAACGGTCAATTGTAAAGTAGCAACGCTATCACAACCAACACTATTCACTAAAGTAGCAGTATAAGTGCCAGCGGTGGTGTAGGTCTTACCATTGAAGACATAGTTTTTCCCATTGCAGATACTCGCTTTGGTAGTGCTTGTACTTGGCTGGTTAACAGTTAAATGCAATGTGGCAATACTGTTGCACCCAGTTGTGTTAATAAAATTAACCACATAAACACCCGAATTGGTGTATGAATTACCATAAAAATCAAAACTTTCACCATTACAAATACTTGCATTCGTAAAAATTTCTACAGGTTCATTGACAGTCAAAATTAAAGTAGCGGTACTATCGCAACCGACTGAATTTTTTAGATTTGCTACATAGTTAATTGTGCTATCAAATAGAATTCCATTAAAACTATAGCTATCTCCTTTACATATACTTGCTGTTGTGGTGCTAGAGGATGGTTGCAAAACTGTTAGAACAAGGGTTGCTAAACTATCGCACCCTTCACTGTTAGTTAGTATTGTGGCATAAGTTCCCTGTTTGGTATATCCTGTGCCATTAAATACATAACTATCACCGTTACAAATACTCGCCTTAGTGATGCTTGAAGTGGGTTGGCTTATACTCAGTTCTAAAGTAGCAATACTATCACAGCCTACGCTATTGACTAGCTTAGCCGTATAAGTGCCTGTTACATTATAGGTATTTCCGTTGAATGAATAACTACTGCCTGCACAAATCTTAGCGTGAGTTAAACTAGCACTTGAGTAAGTACCTACTGATAACATCAAAGTAGCTGTGCTATCACAGCCGACACTGTTTTTCAACTTTACATTGTAAGTGCCTGGATCTGAATAGTAAATTCCATTGAATAAATAATTGGCTCCCGCACAAATACTAGCTTTAGTAATACTTGAGCTCGGCATATTCACTTTAAGAATTAGAATCACGGTACTATCACAACCAACTGAATTGGTGTACAATTGAGTATATGTACCTGATTTTGTGTAGCTCTTTCCATTAAAAATGAGCGTCTCCCCATTACAAATAGATCTGTTAAACGTAGTGGAACTAAATTGCTTAACAGATAGTACCAAAGTAGCTAAACTGTCACATCCTAAAACGTTGGTCAAATGTGCAGTTTGAGTGCCAGCTCCCTTAAACACAAAACCATTCCAAACCAATGGCAATTGATTGGAACAAATGCTAAGATTAGTAACCGAAGCAGTGGGTACACAATATAAAAATCCACCTAAACTTGCTTTCCCATAGTTAGTTAACACGGTTACATTTCCACTAGCACCAGCACCCACTACAGCCGTTAAAACAGAATCATTCAATATCGTAAAACTGCTTGCGGCTATATTTCCAAAGCTTACTGATTGACAATTTAAAAGGAACTTACCATAAATAGTTACAGTGGTACCCGACAAGGCGTTTAAAGGTGCGAAGGAATCAATCATCGGGGATTTGGAAAAATTCACCAACCTTATACGGTTATTATATTCATCTGACACATAAACATTACCATTTGATGCAATAGCGATGCCCGAAGCTTTGTTTAAACTTGCCTTTAAAGCTGGACTTTTGTCTCCAGAAAATCTACCCGATCCATCCACATTTGTGAATCCATCACCAGCTATAGTATTGATGGCTTGGCTGGATACATCAATTTTCCTTACACGATTGGTTGAGTCGGTGAAATAAATATTTCCTTGCGCATCTAAACGGAGATCAATACAATTTAACCCTGCGTTTTTTGCATTACCGCCATCACCGCTATAATTGATGCCAATACCTGCTATGGTAGAAATTTTACTACTCAATGCATCCACTTTTCTTATGCGATGACTTTCCGCTATGTACAAATTTCCATTTTGATCAAAAGCAAGGGAAGTAGGTGCGTTTAAACTAGCGTTGGTGGAAACTGAACCATCTCCCAAATATGCATTCACCCCATTACCTGCGATTGTTCTAACCAATCCCTTAACCACATCTATCTTCCGAATGCGAGCAGATTCTTTATCAACAAAAAATACATTTCCAATGGTATCTGTTACAACATCAACTGGATGAGAAATTGTAGCTGAGGTGGCCATTCCTCCGTCGCCACTAAATCCTGAAACGCCCGTACCAATCAATGTGGTAATTATACCAGTATTTAAATCTAATTTTCTAATTCTGAAATTGCTATAATCAGCTATGTACAATGCATTGTTTTTATCTACGGCAACGGCAATGGGTTCGTTCAACTGCGCTTTGGTTCCCAAACCATTATCACCACTAAATCCGGCAGTACCAATACCTGCTATTGTTGATACATATCCATTATTGGTAGAAATCTTTCGAATCCGATGGTTTTGCATATCTGCGAGGTAAATATTTCCCGCTGTATCAACTGCTATACCACTAGGTTTATTTACACTACCCTTTAATGCATTGCCACCATCACCAGAGAATGACTCACTACCATTACCAAGTATAGTGAAAATTTTATCAGAAGAGACATACTCAAATACTTTGTTGCTGGAATTGATATTAGAAACTGCACATTCGTGATCTGTTGTAAGCACCGCCCATACACTATCTCCTTTATTTAATGTTGATTCACTGTAGTAAGCAGTATCCTTACCAACTTTGTTGTTGTTTTTAAACCACTGAAAACTATAATTTGAACCTTGGTTTTGAATAGTTGCATTGAAATCAACTTTTTCACCAACAATAATATTAGTAGCAGTAGCTGAGATATCAATAGCTGGCTTGGCCTTATCTTTTATAATCATCACTACTTTATTACTAGTAGCATTTCTTTTGGTAACACAACCATAGGAAGAAGCCATGACCACGTACACGGTATCACCATTTAGTAAAGTGCTGTCATTGTAGGTACTAAAGTTACTTCCTGCTCTTTTATTATTTTTATACCACACATAACCTGGAACACCACCATTAGTGGGGGTTGCGTTAAACAAGACATTGGTACCAGCACACAAATTGTTTCCACTAGCTACAATGGAAACAGCAGGAACTAGTCTTGGTGTTAGCGAAGCGGTATAAGTGTTGCTAACTACTGGTGTAGATGAAACACAAAAACCTGCATTAGAAATCATTTCTACCCTAATCTGGTCACCATTAACTACAGAAGAATCAATGTAAAAAGAACTACTCTTACCTACCTTATTATTGTTCTTATACCATTGAAAGGTGGGTGACGTTCCCGAATTAGTGACTACAGCATTAAAGCGAATTCTTGTTTTATCACAATAACCTATGTTGCCTAAACTGATGGAAACAGTGGGAATAACTATGGTGCCTGAATCAACCTTAGTGATGGTTATCTTTTTTGTGGTGTAGGTATCGTAACTTTTACAACTAGCGTTACTGGTCATCACCAACCAAATTTTATCTCCATTAACCAATGCAGTATCCACATAATCGGTACTGTTTGTACCTACAGGGATATTGTTTTTATACCATTGTAACGTGGGTGCTCCTCCCCCATTGAAGGTAACCGCAGAAAAAGAAGATGAACTATTTCCATAACACAAAATGGAATTGGAACTAGAAATACTAGCAGTAGGGGCAAATGTCTGACCGACTGTTATACCAATTATATTGCTAGTGTCTGCGCTTACATTACAAGAGATGCTGCTGTATAAAACCAGATAAACTGAGTCGCTAGTTTGAGGGTCGGAATTTACATATTGATATGGGTTATCACTTACAACAACACCATTTTTATACCATTCAAAACGTGGACTATCCCCTTCCGAAACAACTGTAGCGTTATAGAAAGCAGTATCAGGCAAACAAAGTTGTGAATTAGCAATACTGATAGATGCTGATACTGGAGAAACTACCTTAATAACTTGATAATTAGAGAAAATGGACTGATAGCCAGAACATCCAATATCGGGCATCATCTGTAAATAAACAGAATCCCCATTTTGGAGCGAACTATCTATATATACTGAACTGTTCGTACCTACGTTCGCACCATTTTTCATCCATTGGAATTGTAACCCATATCCTCCACCATTCGGGTTGGCTGTGAAGGTGATAGGAGAACCTTGACAAACAACATTTGAAGAGGCAATTATGTCAACAGATGGAACTGGGGCATCAAGGATATTTACCCTAATTCCATTACTTACAGTGAATGGTTGTTTACAGGTATTGCTACTTGTAAGCACAAGATATACTGAATCCTTATCCCTTGGTGCAGAATCTATGTATTGATATTTGGCATTACTAACAAAGACTCCATTTTTGTACCATGCGAATGATGGCGATACCCCTTCATTTGCCGGTGAACTGGAATAATAAGCGTAAGTAGAGGCACACAAATCTGTATTAGGGGTACTTATTGAAACTGTAGGCAATCCAGTTAAAATAATTGGTGCAATAGAATTAGTGGTTGTAGAGTACTGTGTACAGGTTGCATTTGATACCATTCTTATACTAATGGTATCATTATTTGAGAGGGTGCTATCAACGTATAAATTACTATTGATGCCTACTGGTATTTTGTTCTTAAACCATTGGAATGAGGGGGAATTACCTCCGTTAACAGGAGTTGCCATGAAAGCCACGGGAGTGTTGATACATGTGATGGTATCAGAAACAGCTAAGCGTACTTCAGGAACTACTAAAGAATCTACTTCAATTATTATTCCATTACTGCTCACAAAGCCTTGCCTACAAGTTTGACTACTAGATAGTGTCATATACACAGAGTCGTTGTTTGCAGGGGTTGCGTCAATAAACCGTTTTGTATTGGTACTTACCACGACTCCATTTTTATACCATATTATCGAAGGATTCAATCCCTCATTTGTTATATTGGCTACATAAACAGCAGAATCACTAGAGCAAATACGGGTATTCGAAATGCTAATTGTTGCTGTAGGGTTTGAGGTAATTTTTATTGGTACAAATTGCTCCTTTACACTTTTAACATTTGGGCATACAGCATTGCTCGTCATGAGTACGCTAATCGTATCTTGATTCTGTAAAGTACTATCAATGTACTGAGATGTATTATTACCTACACTAACCCCGTTTTTGTACCACTGATAACTTGGTGTTAATCCCCCATCTTTTGGAGTAGCATTGAACGAAATTGGGGTGTTTACACAAGCTACTGAATCCGAAGCAGTTATTGAAACAGAAGGAAATGTTGTAGGATTGACAGTAAAAACTAGTTTATTGCTTACTGTGATTGTAAAACCAGAAGATTCAAGGGTAGTCATCTCTACCCATATTGTATCACTATTTACTAATGCCCCATCTTTATAGGTTAGTCCTGTATCAGATACAAGAATTCCATTTTTATACCATTGGTAAGTTGGGAAACTTCCTTCATTTATTGGAGTAGCAGTAAAAATTACAGTATCGCCATTACAAATACTTGTACTTGGAGCAGATAATGTAATTGAAGAAATAGGTTGATTACTAAACGTGAAGCCAGCTAATTGTGCTGTTCCACTAGCCGTGGTTACACTTACGTCTCCACTTGCCCCATTGCCCACATTTGCAACAATGGTACTGTCATTAAGTACTGAGAAACTAGCCGCAGCAACACCACCAAAACTTACTGCTGTTGCACCAGAAAGACCAGTTCCGTGTATGGTTACTGAGGTACCTGTTGAAGCTAAACTAGGTGTAAAGGATACTATTGTTGGAGCAATTGCACAGCCCACTATAGGCACATTAGCTATAAAATTTCCTTCACTCCAAGCACCATTACCAACAGTAATAGTAGCGGCTATAGTATTTGTTACAGTACTTACTGCAAAGGCTTTTGTACTACCACCGGCAACAAATAATATATCTCCATTAGGATTTAAACATAGACCATAAGGATTGCCCAAACCAGATATTTTTCCACTAATTGAATTATCTACCGTATTAATTATGGTTACTGTTCCCGCCAATTGATTTCCTACATATAATTTACTTCCATCGCTATTAATACAAATAGCATTGGGATTTGCGCCAGCAGAAAATGTGGTAGTAATCGTATTACTGGATGTATTAACTTGGCTAATTGTACCACTGCCCCAATTGTTGACATACAATTTTGCTCCATCAGGACTTACACAGATTCCTGTGGGATTCGATCCTGTTGAGATCGTAGCGATAACTGCATAACTACTAGTGCTGATAACACTAATATTATTTGTTGTCTGATTGGTTACATAAGCTTTGGAACCATCAGGGCTAAAACATACGCCAAAAGGACTGCCGCCCACAGCAATGGTGGCAATAACTTGATTATTTGATGTGTTTAATGCACTGATGTTGTTGCTTCCGTTATTGACTACATAGACCTTGTCCCCACTTGGAGTTGCAGCAATATTAATGGGAGAAGTTCCCACAGAAGTAGTGGCAATTACAGTGTTTGTTGTTGTGCTTATTACACTTACAGTTCCATCAGTAAAATTTGCCACAAATACTTTGGAGCCATCAGGAATTGCACAAACACCTTGAGCCTTTCTGCCTACAGCAATGGTCTTAACAATAGTGGTGTCAGTAGTATTAATTACTGTTACATTATTTGAAATCTGACTAGAAATGTAAGCGTACGGATTTTTGCAACTGGATGTTTTATTACTGTTGTTAAACACACCATGTGTACTATTTACAGATTTAGAAGTAGGAGCAAACTGTTTCCTACTAACTTGAGAGGGTATTCTAAAATATGTAGTATGGTTGCTGTTTTTTGATTTACTATTCTTTTGTGGTTCTATTTCTGATTTTGCGGTGTTTCTTGAACCAAGAAAATCTGATTGAATTCCATTCTTTGATTTTATAGAGAGCGATTTATTAGTTACTACTGAATCCTCAACAGACCCACTGTTTGTAATAACCAAGTCCATTGGACCTTGATATTTTGAAAATATCCCAGTATCGGCAGAGGGTGTAACTGTACATTCTCTCCTCCAGTCCAAATCAATTCTATCGGTTCTTTTATATGGATTGACCGAAATAAAATTGAGTGAAGCCTCAACTTGCGGGCTTACAAAGCTGTTGCTGAACATATCAACAGACCTTGCACTGCTCCTATTTCCGATTAGAAGGAGAAAGAAAAACAAAAAGTTAATAAATAATGTACAACTTTTACTCATGTTAGTTTTGGCTCAAATGATTTGTAATAAGTTAATTATCTTGTCCAAATGTATATGTTTCTAAATAAGATTTAGCATCTCGTTTAGTCAATATTTTTCCACAAACCATATTTCTTAAAAAAATAACTGTATTACTACAACTACTTGTATTAATATAAGCGACTTAACTAAAACAAACTACTTTGGGAGTAAAAAGGGCTTTGGTATAAAACAATGGCAAGAAAGTTCATCGTTTTTGTAAATAAGATTGATGAAAATGATAGTTTTGGTTAATGTAGATAAAGCAATCGTTTGAAATCAAACTGACAAAATTATCCACAAAAAAAAGATGTAAGCAAAATGCTTGCCAAGCTTCCCGTTAAAAATAAAATGAACCGCTTCTTACCTTCAAATGCTCTTTTGCTTTGTTAGAAATCAGGAGACATTACGAGATTAATCTGCATTAAATGATCTACTGAAAGTTTTATTGCATGGTAATTTGCACCGCAAAATGAACTAAAAAGAACTTTTCAACCTCATTTTCAATTTTGAAATGAACTAAAAAAATTATTTCATGGTCATTTGCACCACAAAATGAACTAAAAAGAACTTTTCAACCTCATTTTCAATTTTGAAATGAACTAAAAAAATTATTTCAGGGTCATTTGCACCGCAAAATGAACTAAAAAGAACTTTTCAACCTCATTTTCAAGTTTGAAATGAACTAAAAAAATTATTTCATGGTCATTTGCACTGCAAAATGAACTAAAAAGAACTTTTCAACCTCATTTTCAAGTTTAAATGAACTAAAAAAATTATTTCAGGGTCATTTGCACCGCAAAATGAGCTGAAAAGAACTTTTCAACCTCATTTTCAATTTGAAATGAACTAAAAAAATTACTTCATAGTCATTTACACCGCAAAAGAACCTCTAAACTATTTCAGTGTATCTTTATATGGGAATTTGAATGAAAATATAATTCCACATTTATTCCCGTTAAAAAATTATACAACAAACTAATTCTTAGACAATAATCGTAAAACTAATCTGAGCAGAAATTGTACATCATGCCTGATAAATGCTTTTATTTATTCCAATAAACTAATAATCGCAAGAATTTATACCTAATTGAATCCAAAATAAAACCTATCCATAATAGACCATCGCTTTTGAAATAAAGTACCCAAAACACACAACACTTACTTTTACCCCATTATGATTAAAATACTCACCATTCTTTGGAATAGCTTTAAACTAGCCATCGGAGAACTTAAAGCCAATAAGTTGCGTACATTTTTGTCGCTTTTGGGTATCACCTTTGGTATCTTCTGTATAATTGGTGTTTTGGCAACAGTAGATAGTCTAAAAAGAAAAGTTCAAGGTGATATAAAAAAGGTAGGCTCCAATAGCATTTATCTTGACAAATGGGAATATGGGGGTGGCGAAAATTATCCTTGGTGGAAATATATCAACAGACCTGTGCCTAGATATGCAGAAATGCAGTTTATCAAAGCAAAATCTTCACTCACAGGCAATATTGCTTTTTTATGCAGACAAAATGGAAATGCTAGTTATAAAGACAATATACTTTCTAATCTTTCCATATTTGGCACTTCAGAGGATTTTAGTAAAATTCAATCACTAGAAACAGAAGCTGGCCGGTATCTTTCCGAAGGGGAATTTGCTAGAGGAACACCCTCAGTGGTTGTAGGGCATGAAGTAGCTGTGCAATTATTCGGAGAATCTACATTTGCCATTGGCAAAATAATTACATTCAATGGTAAGAAAATGGAGATAACTGGAGTTATTACCAAGCAGGGGCAATCCTTTGCTAATGTATTCGACTTTGATAATGCGCTAATTATCCCCTACGTATTTTTTGCAAGCATGTACGCCCCAGATAATAATTCACCCTCCATACTCATTCAAGGCAAAGAAGGAGTTCCTACTAAGGCATTGGTTGATGATCTAACTGGTGTGGTTAGGCAAATAAGAAAACTAAGTCCAACGCAAGCTGATAACTTCAGCTTAAATGATATAAGCTCATTTGCAGACAAAACAGAATCATTATTCGCTTCTATTAATCTAGGAGGCTGGGCAATTGCTGGCCTTAGTTTGATTGTAGGAGCATTCGGGGTTGCCAATATCATGTTTGTAACAGTTAGAGAACGTACGAGCCAAATTGGATTGAAAAAAGCAATAGGCGCCAAAAGCAGAACCATACTCACAGAATTTTTAATTGAAAGTGCTTTTCTCTGTATTATCGGGGGGCTTATAGGTTTATTTTTTGTTTGGATACTAGCAACGGTACTTAGTACAGTACTCCCCTTTCCTATTTTCATTGCACCAGGTATTGTAATCCTGGCACTTTCTATTTGCATAATCCTAGGAATTCTTTCAGGTATCATTCCAGCGTCCATTGCCGCAAAAATGGATCCAGTGGTTGCCATTAGAACTAAATAACTTTTAAGCTTATCAATTGCTTCAAAGTTTTTACTCCTATTTTTGTTGCCTAAGCTTTAATGATGAAATTTAAAAGACAATCGGTTTTATTCCTTACAATCCTCGTGATACTTGCCACACTATCGAAACTCGTTTTTGCAACAAAAATTGAATGGTCTGGTTTATCTCCAATATACGCGATTGCGCTTTTGTCTGGCATGTTGACAAAGAATAAAAGTACTTCATTTGCTTTTCCTTTGTTATCGCTTTTTATTAGTGATTTAATCATTCAAGGACTATACCTAGGACAAATGTTTCCTTTTGCGGGCTTTTACAGTGGGCAAGTTGTAAATTATTCCCTTCTAATTGGTATTACTTTCATAGGATGGTTGTTGAAAGGAAACAACTATTCTAGTCTTGCAATTGGCTCATTGCTTTCCCCAACAGTATTTTTCCTTCTTTCTAACTTTTCGGTATGGGCTTTATCTGATTTCCAATATTATTCAAAAAGCTTAGGCGGATTATTAGCATGTTTAGAAGCGGGCATTCCATTTTACGAAAACTCACTAATAGCAACATTTGCTTTTACTCCAATTATTTTGGTAATATACCATCAAATCTTCGAAAAGAAAACCAGCTTGATTCTATCTTGAACTCCATAAAACAAAAATTTTATTTGCCTGATTCAACACGTTATTTGAATCAGGCTTTTTTTGGGATTTATGTGGATAAAACGATTTGAAATGAGAACCGAAAACGGTTGCTGAAATGGCATGAAGAATACGTTTATCAAACCCTTACTTTTGCTAACTTCTTAACAAAATAAACAATAAAAATGGCCGAAAAAATAAAAGTAATCAATCCAGTGGTTGAATTGGATGGTGATGAGATGACCAGAATTATCTGGAAATTTATTAAAGACAAATTGATTTTGCCTTATATTGATTTAGATATAAAATACTATGACTTAGGAATTGAATATCGTGATGAAACCAATGACCAAGTAACAATAGACGCGGCAAACGCAATTAAAACATACGGAGTAGGTATTAAATGTGCCACTATTACCCCCGATGAACAGCGCGTGGAAGAATTTAAGCTCAAACAAATGTGGAAAAGCCCTAACGGTACCATTAGAAATATTTTAGATGGCACTGTATTTCGCGAACCAATAGTTTGTAGCAATGTACCAAGATTAGTACCCAACTGGACAGCCCCAATTTGCATTGGTCGCCATGCATTTGGTGATCAATATAGGGCAACGGATTTTGTAACAAAAGGCAAAGGGAAACTTACCATACAATTTGAAGGAGAAGATGGTACTAAACAATCTTTTGAAGTATTTAATTTCAAAGGGGATGGTGTTGCTTTGGCTATGTACAATACCGATGAAAGTATTATAGGTTTCGCTCGTTCTTGCTTTAATCAAGCATTGGCAAAAAAATGGCCCTTATACCTTTCCACCAAAAATACCATTCTGAAGAAATACGATGGCCGATTTAAAGATATTTTCGAGGAAATATATCAAAATGAATTTAAGGCAAAATATGCAGATGCGGGAATTACCTACGAGCACCGATTAATTGACGACATGGTAGCTAGTGCACTAAAATGGAACGGCAACTTTGTATGGGCTTGTAAGAACTATGACGGTGATGTACAAAGCGATACCGTTGCACAAGGTTTTGGAAGTCTTGGTTTAATGACATCTGTATTGGTTACACCCGATGGACAGGTGATGGAAGCTGAGGCAGCACATGGTACCGTAACACGGCACTACCGTGAACACCAAAAGGGAAAACCAACCTCAACTAACCCTATCGCATCCATTTTTGCTTGGACTAGGGGATTAGAATTCCGTGGAAAATTAGACAACAACCAAGAATTAATAAAATTCTGCCATGCACTTGAAGCTGTATGTGTTGAAACAGTAGAAAGTGGCAAGATGACCAAGGATTTAGCAGTATGTATCTATGGCAATAAAGTAACCCACGGAGAACATTATCTATATACAGAAGAATTTTTAGACGCTTTAGATCAAAATCTTCAAGCCAAATTAGCTAAATAAAACTAATTTATTGATACCGTTTTGGCAAAAAAAAAGCATGGTACATTTATGTTACCATGCTTTTTTTTTGCAAAAAAACTAAAGCTAACTTACTTACGTTTCTTTGATTTTGATACTTTCTTATATCTAGAAAGGATATTAACAACTTGCGTATTTTGAAGTGCTTGAGGAATAAATGCAATAAATTTTTTGGCTAATTCTGGGGCTTTTTGTAAAGCATTTTCTAATTGAATAAGTGCTTCCTTCTGCTTCCCCAAATGTAGCAAGCAGCCGCACAGGTAAAAAGAAAAAATATTTTTGCCCTCCGTTTTATCTAATGCATTGAAACATTGGTCTTTCGCATCCTCCAATAAACCCACGCTCACTAAATTTTTAATGAGCAATTCCCAACCTTGAGATAGCTTTGGCTTCAAGTTAACTGCAATAATAAAATGCTGTAAAGCTTCATGTATTGAGCCCAATTTTACTAGACATTCCCCCTTTGCAATATGAAAGTCTATTTTCTTCGGATTGATTTCAATAGCGCTATCAATATATTGCATAGCGGCAACCCAAAATTGCTGTTTCATTAAAACTTCTGCTATCTTGAATTGATAAATACCGCTCTCTGGTGCTAGAGTCAAAGCTTCTTTATAATATGCTATAGAATTGGCAAAGTTTTTTCTTTTATAATTACACAATCCTATTGCTTCTAATATAAAAACATCGGAATTATTTAATTCAATCACTTTTTCTAAAGGCTCAATGGCGGCTTCGTATTGTCTTAACTTAATGTAAGCATCCGCCTTATTTCGGTGCGCATAGTCAAAATTGTCATCAATAACAATAGCATATTCGTAGGCATCAATAGCTTTTTCGTACAATTTTAGTCCATGATAAGCCGATCCTAGATTGAACCAAGCGATTTCATTGTAAGGAAACTCATTAATTATCTCATTATGAATTTGGATTGACTCTTCAAAACGTTTGGTATGATCAGCCCAAAAACAAATCTTATAAAGTGCTTCCTCGTTATTCGGTTCTTCTTTAAGTATCAGTAATAAACATTGGAATACCTCATCATACTGATCATAATCGTCATAAACGTCTGCCAAATCGAACAATAATTCAATTTTATCATCCCCATCAACCCAATTTATTGTGTCTTTTATCAATTCCTCAGCCTTTTTTTCTTGATTGAGTGCTAAGTAGGCATCAGTTTTTAAAATTACAATGTCTATGTTACGACTGTCATAAAGTGCTGCTAAGTTTAAAATTTCCAATGCGGAATGGTAGTTTCTTCTAGCAATCATTAAGTCAGCCTTCTTCAACATCAGTTGACTAGATGATGGGAATCTCTGAAGACTAAAATCAACTGCGATTATAGCTTCCCTAGTGTTACTCTGGTCTTCGAAATAGTTGATAATACTCACAAAGTCGTCTTCTTCTAAATAGCCTTGAAGATGCCCTTGCTTGAATTCATAATATTGTTGAATAAGGAATGGTAAATTTAGCATACTAACACTTTTTGAAAATATCAACGTTGATAAAGATAGTTTGCGAGTGCGAGAGAGAAAAGTATTTTTAAGTTGTAACATTAAGAAGTTACCAACGTTTGTTGATAACAAAACCATCTGAATCCCTACAATCTATAAAAAAGATGTCGAAAAACAGGTGGGATTTAAAAAAATTCTAAAAAAATTGGCATTTAGTTAAGAAATCCAATTACATTTGTACGGTAATGATGAAAAAGCAGTTAATTAAGAAAATTTCAGCAGCTATCCTCTTGGTCATGGGGATTCATATTGCTTTTGCCTCTATCTCCTTATCTGGAATTAGCGGTGAAAAGATGAAGACTAGTAAGTATTCCCTAAAGAATTTGAATGGATTTCATCGTTCTTTTATGTTAACTAACCTCAAATATTCACTACATTATAAAGGTACAGAGGTGCTTTCGCAAACAACTTTATCCAACGGTAATCAAATATTTTCTATGATGAGTTATGATAATGGTAATACCACCTATATTGTTCCTCAAAGTTTTAAGGTGAAAATAAAAATGCCAAAATTCAAATTACCTTCCAGAACAGAATAGAAATTATAACTTTTAGCAAATAAAAAAGGGTTAAATTGATAAAACAATTTAACCCTTTTTTATTTGCTAAAAAGTCTTGAGTGACCAAGTTCTATCAAAATTTTCAAAAGCTGATAGTTTTACAATCCCTTCCTTTTCGCTTAATTGTGAGGTTGTATTTTCCATATCTCCAATACCACACCAAGGTTCAATGCAAACAAAATTCGCATCCTTGGCATTCCATAAACCCATATAAGGGAAATCTGGGTAGCTTATTGTAAGACCATGACCATTCAAGTGATTTAAAATTGAAATAGCAGTTGACTTCAAATCCTTGAAAATTAATGCATCGTTATAAAAAAGGGATTTTGTTAAAGGAAGTTTATCAGTATTAACCAAGAATGGGACACTGTCATTTTTTATTAACCCGTCAGTAGCTATTGGGTAAATGCCAGCGTTTTCTACTTCATTAAACTTTAAATAATAGTCATCGAATTCAGTGCCTTTGACCAACGGAACGTTGAATGCGGGATGAGCTCCAATTGAGAAAAGCAAGTCTTTATCGCTTTTATTTTCAACGAGATAATCTACTTTTAATTCTTCCTCATGTAGCGAATAAGTAATAATAAGCTTGAAATCAAAGGGGTAAACAGCCAATGTGGCTTCGGAAGTTTCAATAAAAAGGGATACGCTACTATCTGTTTGTTCTGCCACTTCAAAAGTCAATTCTCTAGCAAAACCATGTCTATTGAAATAATAACTATTCCCCTCATGTTGGTATCCGCCATTTTTTAAACCTCCTACCACAGGAAATAAAATTGGGCTATGTTTTGGCCAGAAAGCTGGATCGCCATTCCAAAGGTATTCAATGCCGTTTTTTTTGTTAAACACAGAAGTAAGTTCGGCACCAGCTTTTGTGATTGTAATGTTTAAAGAATCGTTAGAAATTGTTAGCATATATATATGTATTATTGAGTTAATTTTCTTCCAACCTTTCATCAACACTGTTGGCAATAATTCTTGCACTTGTTTTCCGAAGTGGGTTTTTTCTTGCATCAAAATAGGCAAACCGTAGTTTTACTATGTTGATTGCTTCGTAAATAGCTGTAAGGAATGAAGCAGGGTCGGCCTTATCTTTTCCTGCAATATCAAAAGCGGTACCATGGTCTGGACTAGTTCTTACGACGGGAAGACCTGCAGTGTAGTTAACTCCTTCGCCAAAAGCCAAAGATTTGAATGGAATAAGGCCTTGATCATGATACATTGCCAGTACTCCATCAAACTTTTCATACATACCTCTTGCAAAAAATGCATCTGCACTATATGGTCCAAAAGTAAGAATTGACTGTTTAGCATCTTTGATTGCCAGTTGAATAATTTGCTCTTCCTTACCTATAAGGCCATTATCGCCAGCGTGGGGATTTAAACCCAATACGGCTATTTTAGGCTTATCAATTCCAAAATCCGTTTTTAAGCTTTGATTCATCAACTTTATCTTGCTAAGTATTGCCTCTTTTGTTATGTACTTAACCAGCTCTGCAATAGGCACATGTTCAGTTACTAACCCTACTTTCATGTTTTCTGCCACCATAAGCATTAGCACGTCCTTTACTTGAAAAACAGCTTTAAAATAGGGTGTATGACCGCTGTAATTAAACTCCTCAGAATGAATGTTTTTCTTATGAATAGGTGCAGTTACTAGCGCATCTATGACACCATCCTTCAAGGCTTCAGTTGCAAGTTTGAGAGATATTAAAGCATACTTGCCTCCGTTTTCTGTTAGTTCCCCAGGATTTATGGCTACATCCTCCTCCCAACAGTTAAAGACATTCACCAATTTAAAATTTAGCTTGGCCAACTCTCTTGTAATATGAACATTAAAGGTGCTACCAGCAATTGTTTTTTTATAAAAATTGATGCTCTTATTGTTTGCGAAAATCACGGGCGTACATACATCCAGGATGCGATTGTCACTCAATGATTTTATTATAAGCTCTATTCCAATACCGTTTAAATCTCCACAAGTAAATCCGATAATTGGTTTTTGCAAATCGTTATTCATTCAAAATATAATAATTGGGTTGTAAATGTATGATTTTTAGGATTGGATTACCATGGTAAAAAAAAGTACCTAAGAAAATGCGAAATAACTGACTTGTTTACACAGTGTACAATTTCATCAAAAAAAAGACTGCACAACAATACTTTAAAGTGTTGTTGTGCAGCCATTTAATAAGCCTTGATAACCCAACTGTCAATTAATAATCACCCAGTGTTTCAGGTAATTGGCTCAGAGCCTTAGCAAGTTGATCATCATTGGGGGCAATTCCGTGCCATTCATGTGTTCCTTCCATAAAGTCTACACCTTTACCCATGATTGTTTTCATGATTATAGCAATTGGCTTGCCCTGCCCAGTTAAGGACTTTGCCTTATCTAGCGTGGCAACAACATCATCAAAATCATTTCCGTCCATTTCTAGGACTGTCCAATCAAATACTTCAAACTTCTCTTTTATATTTCCTAGATTAAGTACTTTTTTCGTGGAACCATCTATTTGTTGGCCGTTAAAATCAATTGTAGCAATTAGATTATCCACCTTGTTGTGTGCTGCAAATAATATTGCTTCCCAGTTTTGCCCTTCATCTAATTCCCCATCACCGTGTAATGAAAAAACTAAGTTAGTGTCATTATTGAATTTTTTTGCAAGCGCTGCACCGATGGCAACACTCATTCCTTGACCTAAAGAACCACTAGCTACGCGTATGCCGGGTAAGTGTTCATGAGTTGTGGGATGCCCTTGTAAACGGGAATTGATTTTTCTGAAACTAGCTAATTCCTTTACATCAAAATAACCTGCTCTCGCCAATACAGAATAGAATACAGGAGAGATATGCCCATTTGACAAAAAGAAAAGATCTTCATTATTTCCATCCATATTAAAGTCCACATTATGCTTCATAGTGTGGAAGTATAACGTAGTTAGAAAATCTGTGCATCCTAAAGAACCACCAGGATGGCCGCTTTGTACACCATGTACCATACGTACAATATCACGCCTTACTTGAGAGGCAACTTTGCTAAGTTCGAGAGTGGAAGACATATTTAAATATTATTTTAAGAAGCGAATTTAGCTTTTTAACTATTACAAGCGTTATCGTCGCAAAAAAGAATTAAACAAAAAAGTAGCAGTTATGAATGACTATTGAAAATTCCTAGTTAATGAACCGTTTAACTTCTCTACTTTTTATCGCAAAAAAAAGCGGCTTTGATAAAAAGCCGCTAATGACAAATGATTTGAGTCCTCTAATTTGAAGCAGTTAAGCTAGACAATAAATATTCTTGATTTAGACGAGCAATATTGGAAAGTGAAATTTCCTTAGGGCAGGTGGCTTCACAAGCACCTGTATTGGTACAAGCACCAAACCCTTCTTTATCCATTTGAGCAACCATATTCATTACCCTTGTACTTCTTTCTGGATCACCTTGTGGAAGTAACGCAAGGTGTGAAACTTTAGCACTTAGGAACAACATTGCACTACTGTTTTTACAAGCAGCCACACATGCACCACAACCAATACACATGGCCGCAGCAAATGAATCGTCTGCTGCATTTTTATTAATGGGCAATGAGTTACCATCAACGGCATTACCTGTGTTTACACTAACGTAGCCTCCCGCTTGAATGATTCGATCAAAAGATGTTCTGTCAACTACTAGATCCTTTAGCACTGGAAAAGCATTTGCTCTCCAAGGTTCAACTGTAATAGTATCTCCATCTTTGAAAGCACGCATGTGCAGCTGACACGTGGTATTTGCTTGCCAAGGTCCATGAGGTTTTCCATCGATGTACATTGAACACATACCACAGATACCTTCCCTACAATCGTGGTCAAAGGCTATTGGTTCTTTATTTTCTTGAACTAACTGTTCATTTAAAACATCGAACATTTCTAGAAAAGACATTTCTTCGGAAATATTCTTTACTTGATAAGACTCAAATTGCCCAGTTGTCTTAGCGTTTTTTTGTCTCCAAACTTTTAATGTAAGGTTCATGCTTTTATGTGCCATAATCCAGATTCTTTCTTATAGTTAGTTAATTCAAGATTGTTTATTCAAACACCAATAGTTTTATACAAACAACTGTTGAAATTTATTTAGGAGGTGATATTATTTATAGTTACGTTGACTTGGCTTAATTACATCGTAAACAAGCGGTTCTTTTTGTAAATTCCAGTTGCTTTCTCCTGCAAATTCCCAAGCGGCAACATACATGAATTTAGCGTCATCCCTAAGCGCTTCACCCTCTGGGGTTTGGAATTCTTCTCTAAAATGACCACCACAGCTTTCCTCTCTATTAAGTGCATCAATACACATCAACTCACCTAGTTCTATGAAATCGGCTACTCGGTTGGCTTTATCCAATTCAGGATTCATTTCATTGATTTCACCAGGAATTCTTACATCACTCCAAAATTCTTTTTTAAGGGCTTGAATTTCAGCGATAGCTTCGGTAAGACCTTCTTTGTTTCTGGCCATACCACATTTGTCCCACATGATTTTACCCAAGCGTTTGTGAAAACTTTCCACGCTTTGCTTTCCATTGATATTTTTCAATTGGCTAATTCTGTCGCTAACAGCTTTCTCTGCCTCAACAAATGCAGGATGATCAGTAGAGATTGGTTTATTGTAAATTTCATCGGCCAAATAATTACCGATGGTGTAAGGAATTACAAAATAGCCATCAGCCAGACCTTGCATTAAAGCACTTGCACCAAGACGATTGGCACCATGATCACTGAAATTAGCTTCACCTAAGGCATAAACTCCTGAGAGTGTAGTTTGTAATTCATAATCCACCCATAAACCACCCATGGTATAGTGTACAGCTGGATAAATTCTCATCGGCACTTCATAAGGATTTTCCCCAGTAATCTTTTGGTACATATCGAATAGGTTGCCGTACTTTTCTTTTACGACTTGCTTACCCATTGCAATAATTTCCTCTTTTGGAACATTGTCGTTCCCTTGTTTGCTGGCTTCGATTTTACCATAACGTTCAATAGCGGCAGCATAATCTAAATAAACAGCTTGCTTGCTAGAACCAACACCGTAGCCAGCGTCACAACGTTCTTTTGCAGCACGGCTTGCTACATCTCTTGGCACTAAGTTTCCAAATGCGGGGTATCTTCTTTCTAGGTAGTAATCTCTTTCTTGTTCAGGGATTTCATTAGGTTTACGGGAATCATCTTTTTTAGCGGGAACCCAGATACGTCCATCATTTCTTAAACTTTCGCTCATCAAAGTCAATTTACTTTGATGATCACCACTAACTGGAATACAAGTTGGGTGGATTTGTGTGAAACATGGATTGGCAAATGCTGCACCCTTTCTATGTGCTTTCCAAGCAGCAGTAACGTTGCTTCCCATAGCATTGGTGGAAAGATAAAATACATTTCCATAACCACCAGTACACAAAAGTACTGCGCTACCGAAGTGTCTTTCTAGCTCACCGTTAACCAAATTTCTTGCAATAATACCTCTTGCTTTGCCTTCTACCATTACGATGTCAAGCATCTCGTGGCGAGCATACATTTTTACATTACCTAATGCTACTTGACGCTCTAAAGCTTGGTATGCACCTATTAATAGTTGTTGGCCAGTTTGACCAGCAGCGTAAAATGTTCTTTGAACTTGAGTACCTCCAAAACTTCTGTTGCTGAGTAGTCCGCCATATTCTCTTGCGAAAGGCACACCTTGTGCCACACATTGGTCAATGATGCTGCCGCTTACTTCAGACAAACGATGCACATTTGCTTCTCTAGCTCTGTAGTCGCCACCTTTAATGGTGTCATAAAACAATCTAAAAATACTATCGCCATCGTTTTGATAATTTTTTGCTGCGTTGATACCACCTTGAGCAGCAATTGAATGCGCTCTACGTGGACTATCTTGAAAGCAAAAAGCTTTTACCTTATATCCTAATTCGCCCAAAGTAGCCGCAGCGGAGGCTCCTGCCAATCCAGTACCGACTACTATTACTTCTAACTTGCGTTTGTTGGCGGGATTCACCAATTTACAATGGCCTTTGTAATCACTCCATTTACTTTCTAGCGGTCCTGCGGGAATTTTTGCGTCTAGCATAACTCTCAGTAATAATTTTTTTGAAAAAATTTGATGATTCTCTTGGTGTGTGAGGTATCTCGATTATTAGTTTAGCTTATTTTCTTTATTAATTAAACTAGCTTAAACAGAAAGCTAATTGGCATTAAAGCGAAAATAAGGGGGACAAAAATTGAGAAACCATACCCAAGAGAACTTAACAGGATTGAGTATCTTTTGTTGTGAACCCCCAACGTTCTGAAAGCACTTTGAAAACCATGAGCTAGGTGATATCCTAAACTTGCACAAGCGAGTACATAAAAAACTACAATTATTGGATTTTCAAATTCCTCTTTCATCTCGTAAAAAAGATTGTGTATTTCCTTTCCATTGTAAGTGGCTTCAGGCAACTTTTCAATTCCCATCATTCCACCAAGTCGGCTTGGTGTCCAAAATTGGTAAATGTGCATTATTAAGAACATTAGCAACAAAGTACCAAGTATTGCCATGCTTCTACTGTACCATTTGCTTCCTTTGTTTCCATAAGGAATGGCATAGTTGACTGCTCTTTTGCTTCTATTTGCTAATTCTAGGGAATATCCTTGAAAAATATGTAGTAACAAACCTCCGAATAAACCAATTTCTAAAACTCTGGGTACCCAATTGTTACCCATGAAGGCGGCTGCTTTATTGAATGTTTCTCCCTCGTCAAAAGCCCAGATACAAGCATTAAGACCTGCATGGACTACCAGAAACAGGATTAGGAAGATGCCCGTAAGGCTCATAGTAATTTTTTTACCAACTGATGTAGAAAAAATCTGATTCCAAGTCATTAACTAGTTTTTTGATCAAGGCGGCAAATGTAATGATTGCTTTGTTAGGTTTTAACGCTTTGTTGAATGTTTAATTTACGAAAACGATTCCAACTAAAAATGCAATAAAACATGTATTTTTTCAAAAGATGTAAATCTTCCCAAAAAAGTATTTGCTAGAAAAATATCTTGGAAAGCTGTTTCTAATTATTTTGCCCGAATTGTTAGTGGTTAGTGGTTAGTGGTTAGTGGTTAGTGGTTAGTGGTTAGTGGTTAGTGGTGGATGTTTGTTGTTAGATGTTGATACCCATTTAGTATTTGGAAGTAAACTTGTGTTAATGTCTTTTTTGTTTTTGTTTAATTTATCTCGATTTATTGATTCTATTTATTTAAATAATATCATTCTTTTTGGTTACAATCTAAAATTATTCTTTAACATCAAAATAATTATAGCCAATTATGTTAAAACCAACTTCTTATAAATACTCTAGAGTAAAATTAATAGGCGCCAATACAAGATTGGAATTTGCCGGGTTAGAGGATTTTTGTGCTTTTGCAGATATTCATGGTATTTCGAGCATCCTTATACTACTAGAAGGGACCGAAGAATTGGCCACAGATTTTGCCATGGTGTACGAGCAGGCAGTATTTCAATTGCCCTCATTGGGCTACAAGACTATTGAGGACTACAGACTTGGCATTCAAAATAATTTCCCTAATGCCACAGCTTATTATGACGCTACCAACTCTGGCTATAAAAAATATGAGGAATACCAAATAATAAAGGAAGCTGGAATTGTAAATAGAGAACAATTCGAGAAAATAAGACAACAAGGGTATGTGAAGGGGTATGACGATTTTGTAGAACTCCTAAAATCTGGAATACGATTACCAGAACTTCCTTCTATTAACAACGCTTCTGAACTATTTGAATTTGCGAACAAGGGTGGATTTAACCATTACAGTAAATTTAAAGAGGCTGTGTTGAAAGGCTTTACAGACGATGGTATAAGAAAAATAGCCACAGAACATGGGTTTCCAGATTATTATACCTACAACCAAGCTTTGAAACTAGGTTTTAGAACCTATGGAAATATGGAAATTGCTATAAAAGAAAAAGCAAGGGACTACGCTGATTTGCTAAGAATTTATGAACTAAAGTGGGTGGGCGAAGACGAAAATAGTTATGACCAACGTTTACTTGCTAATTTACTTTCTAGGATAGAACCCAAAAAAGAGGTGCCTTTGGCGAAACTACAAACCGTATTCCTTAAAACATTAAACGCCTATAAGTACACTGACACGGATGAATTACCTGCATGGTTTACCCAAGAATTTAACCAACTAGAAGCCCTATCCGATTTTCTAGAAAATAATGAGCTGGCGCTTCAATATGGTTTCTATAATACAAAATCTAAAATCTTCATCATTAACAGTATGAAGGAAAGGGGTCTTGTGATTGATGGAAATAATGCGCTTTACAGAGGTTTGTCTGCTTCGGAGGGTACACCTGAATGGGGTAATATTTTGAAACTAATTGAATATTTAGAACAAAAAGGGTTTGAGGATATTACGGTGGCCATTGACACTGCACTTGGAGAGCGTGCGGAGGATGTGGACAACAAGGAAATAATTGAAGATAAAGTTGTGTTGCGCGAGGCGGAAAAGGAAAATCCGTGCGAGACATTAGTAATTGGGTTGGTAAAACGCCATCACTCCCTTTTGGTGAGCAATGACCCTTATCGGCTTTTGATGATCCAAGATAATTGGGTAAATGAATATTTGGATTTTTATCGTTTGTCTTACACTTTTTCTGAGGATGGTAGTGAGGTGACAATGCCTGATTTGGCTTAAAACTCTTTTCGCTAAGAGAGATTTTACCGAAATGCCTGATTGGTATGTATTTCGAGATATTATTTCTATTTTAAAAATGAGTCTTCTTTTTGGAAAATAACTTGAATTACAAAAATTGAGGTTGCTTTTTTTTTGGGGGGGGGGGGGGTTGGGGACAGAGGGGACTTGAGGGAGAATGTAGGGGGGTAGAGGGAGGGTG